>JAJEAX010000222.1 GCA_022822565.1 Candidatus Latescibacterota bacterium | reverse complement strand
ATCTGCCTTTATCTGCCTTTATCTGCCTTTATCTGCCTTTATCTGCCTTTATCTGCCTTTATCTGCCTTTATCTGCCTTTATCTGCCTTTATCTGCCTTTATCTGCCTTTATCTGCCTTTATCTGCCTTTATCTGCGTTCATCTGCGTTCATCTGCGGATAAAAATACATGCGATATTGAGGATAAACAACCTCTTTCGGATGCCGCTGTTTTAGCGATGTCATGCAGGAGGCTTCGATGGGCAATATTCTGAAATTTTTGTGCGTGCTCATTGGGATGGGGTTGCTCGCTGGTTGCGGGGATGATTATCCCGTTCAGCCAGAATCCGAGGGTGAGTTGATTGAGGAGATGGTTGAAGTTCCAGCGGGCGAATTTGTGATGGGTACCAATGAATATGGACGGGATGAAGGTCCTGCACATGTGGTATTTTTGGATGCGTTCTGGATTGATCGCTTTGAGGTGGTGAACGCGGATTACAGATTATTTGTTGCGACTACAGGGCGCGATCCTTCGGCGTGCGCCGATTCCGTGGGGTTTAATGCCGCGCGGCAACCGGTGGTTGGTGTGACCTGGTTTGATGCACAGGATTTTTGCGCGTGGGCAGGCAAGCGGTTGTGTTCCGAGGCGGAGTGGGAAAAGGCCGCAGGAGGCGATGGGCGTATTTATCCCTGGGGCAATGAGGATCCCGATCCGACGCGGTTGAATTTTAATGGGCATGTGGGCAAGCCCTCGACTGTGGGTAGTTTTCCCAATGGTATGAGTCCTTTTGAGGTGTCGGATTTGTCGGGTAATGTGTGGGAGTGGGTGTCGGATTGGTATCGCGTAGATTATTATCGCAATAGTCCGCGGGAAAATCCCCCGGGTCCAGAGAGTGGAAGCTTGCGCGTGATGCGCGGTGGCGGTTGGGTAAACGGCGCACCAGCCGTGCGGGTGCAAGAGCGCGGACGTCTCAGTCCTATATGGCAAGGGAAGGGGATCGGGTTCCGCTGTTGTCGGTAGCAGTTTAAGGATGGTCGTCAGAGGTCAAGGACGAAAGATTTTTAGATTGAGTTCGTTGATTTCGCGATAGTGTTTTACGTTGGCTGTACAAAGGGTTACATGATGTTCAATAGCTGTTGCTGCAATTAAGGCATCTGCCAGATATAGTGCTGTCTTAAGGGTATATTCTTCCATATATACAGACGCTCTGTGTCCGATATTTTCAGTGAGAGGTAGGGTCTGAAAGGCGTGATCAGTGAGAAAATCTTTGATCTTTTTTAATTCCTGCCGATTTCTCGCACCCTGGATAAATTCCATATACGTAACAATTGATATTTGGCGATCATCGATACTTTCAACGAGTTTTGCAGCCCCTTCATGGCCCCTGAAAACCCATATCACAACATCGGTATCAAAAATCATTTAAGCGGCCTTTTCTCATATTGCGGACGTAAGCATCGACATCTGTCATATCTTTTCTGTCTCGCCACATCCCAAAAGCTTCATGGTCTTTTACAGATTTGTTTGTTTGCTGTCGGGTGGGAGACAGGATGGCTTTTTCCTTGCCTCGATAAAAAATAGTGACCGTTTCGTTGCGGTCAAGTGCGAGCAAGACATCTTTCATGCGTCGTCTTAAGTCGAGAATAGATGCTTTCATAATTTCTCCTTAAAGTGTACACATAATGTGTGCATTTTAAGGTAAGAAGTCAAATAGTTTCCATTCTCTCGTCGAAGGAGGCGAGTTTTTCGCCTATTGCCAGGATTTTTGGTATTATGTATAATTCGGTTACGGATAGGAGTTTTATCATGAATATGAGCATCCGATTGCCCGACTCGCTGCATAATCGGCTCAAGCAAATGGCGGAGGCGGAAGGTATTTCTATGAACCAGTTTATCACCTTGGCAGTGGCGGAGAAGATGTCGGCTCTGGCGACGGTTGAGTATCTGAAAGAGCGTGCCAAGCGAGGTTGCCGCCAGAAGTTTGAAGCTGTTTTGGCAAATGTGCCGGATGTAGAGCCGGAAGAATATGATAAATTATAGCAACACAATGAGGCTGTGTGAGGTATATGTTATGAGAAAAGAATACGACTTCTCAAAATCCGTTAAGAATCCCTATGCAAAGCATCTTGAGAAGCAGGTTACGCTTCGTTTGGGAACAGATGTGATTGCGTATTTTAAGGATTTGGCGGACGAAACAGGTATTCCATACCAGAGTTTGATCAATCTATATCTCAGGGACTGCGTCCAGACGAAGAAAAAGCTCGAGTGGGCATCATGATCTGAAAAACAGTTTTATTTTTATAAAAAAGGGCGTGCGATTCGATTTCGCACGCCCTTTTCTGTGCCATGCGTTATTGATGCAGATGGCAATTTGTTGTGTCATATTTTCTTTACTCAGGTCGTTCGCGCACCATCTCATGCCCTTCGAGAATGTCATAAGCAACCGCGCCCTGGCTCTGGTCGGGCGGCGCAATGCCGAAGATGTGGCAAAGCGTGGGGACGACGTCGGCGGCGTGGATGTAGCCGAGTTTGTCGGTGGGGCGCTCGTAGCCTTTTTTGATGCCGGGACCTGAGAGGAAGAAAGAACCGAAGCTCGATGAGATGTCGCTGCGCGTGGGGATAAAGCCGCCGTGGTGTGCGCCGAAGACTTCGGGCGCGCCGACGCAGCCACCGCCCACAATGCCTTTCCACTGGCCGTAGTATCCGCTGACGAATCCGTGATCCCAGGCGAAAATGACGTCGCCGCACTGGTCGCCCCATTGTCCGAGTATGTACGCGTCGCGTCTGGGCAGGGCGATGGCAACGACATTGCGGCCGATTTCTTCATCGACCCAGGTGCGAAGGGCGAGGAGGAGGTCGCGTTCGATTTCGTCGAATTTTGGACCGGGTTCGGCGTTGATCCAGATGTCGAATCCCTTGTCGTCTTTGAGGTAGGCGCGGGTTTTTTCAAAGTCGATTTCTCTTTCCAGGACTTCGTCGCGCTCAACGCCGTCGCCGGCGTCTTCTTTCAGGACGGTGAATCCACTGTCGTGCAGGAATTTTCTGATATTGGCGATGCGCACATCTGGCGATGCGCCGTGATCGGAAAGCACGCCGACATAAGTGCTGTCATCGGCGGCATCCCACATGCGTTTTAAAATTTTGTCGCCAACGATGTAGGCTTTGCGGAAGAGGTGCATGACGTCGTCGGCTTTGTCGGGGTCGTAAGCAGGGCAAACCGGATCAACGCCGTCGAGGTGGATGTGGTTGATGTAGTCGTAGAGATGCCAGTGACAGATAAAGAAATTGGCATCTTTTTCGTGGAGCATATAATTGGCGACGTCGGCAAACCAGAGGCCCTGATATTCGCATTCTTCAAGGGCGGTGTCAAAGTCGGTCATGCCAGACGTGTAGGGGGTCATGGAGGCGTGTTCTTGATAGGGACCAAATCGCTGGATGAGTTCGTCGGCGAGGTCGTCTGGATACGTGAAGCCATCGCTATACGTGATTTGAGAGCGGTAGAGCTTGAGATGGGAGCCGTCGGGTTCGAGTTCGAGGAGTTTGAAGCGCACAGAGGCGCGTTGTTCGCGGCTTTCAATGGAGAAAGGTTCGATGGCCCAGTTGCTCCACGATCCCGTGCTGGCTTCGGCGATGTGATCGCTGCCATTTTGAGATCGGCAAACGCGCAGGGTGTCGTATCCGTTGTTGGCACTGGCAAAGACGAGCAGGTGAAAGCGGTTGATGTCGCCGCCGAGGCGCGCGTGAACTGCAATGGTGGAAGTGAGGGGTGGGGCAGTGCTCTGGGGCAGATTGGTCCAGCCATCCGCAGGCGATAGTGCTGGGATGGGTTCTATGCTTCGCTGTCTTCGGCGCACGGCTGTGCCGTCGTGGTCCATTTG
The DNA here is from genome assembly GCA_022822565.1 of Candidatus Latescibacterota bacterium. Taxonomy (GTDB): domain Bacteria; phylum Latescibacterota; class UBA2968; order UBA2968; family UBA2968; genus VXRD01. Next base: position 11,783 of record JAJEAX010000222.1, on the reverse strand, counting down.
TACGATTTCTTCGACGTGTTTGGCGGTGGTATAAGCCTGTGCGGCTGCGATCTCATAGTCGGTGCTGGCGTGTCCGGGGTGACCAAATCCGTCGATGACATACCCTTTTTCCACGCCTGAAGGATGCGCTGCCGGATAGTGCAGGGCAACGCCTTTGAGTCCTTCGCGCTCGAGGGCGTTCCACAGGCGCTGGGCATTGTTGGCGCGGCCGTGAAAAGAGTTGATGCGTTCGCCAGGACCTACTTCGACGCGCCAGCGCGTGACACTGTGGGTGCCGGTGTGCGCGCCAGTGGAGAGGGTTGCCCAGTTGGTGGGTGTCCAGACCGGGAAGGAGGGGAAGGTTTCGTTGACTGCGCCCTCGTCGAGCAGGCGTTTGAAAGTTGGGATAACGCCTTCGTCGGCAAAGTATTTCATCATGGGAGTGATGAAGCCATCCATGCCATAGGCGATGATTTTTTTTGACATAGTTGTTCCTTTTGTAGAAAAGTTAAGATCAATACTATGATCTGATGACTATTTGAGTTGATTTTTTGGTTTAGCTTCAATCCGTTTAGTCTGTTTAATCCGTTTAATCCGCGTTCTAAATCGGGCGACGGGTCAGGCTGAAGGTTTGAGCGGTCGGTCCCCCGTCGGGTTGGGTGGCTAAAAAGAGCGCGAGGGGGGCGACATCTTCGGGTGCTTTGACGACTTCGCTGGGTGCGAAGGGCGGTGGACCGCCCACTCTCATGCGGTCGCCGGTAAGACGTGTGGCTACCGGGCCGGGGATGAGTTCGTTGACCGTGATGTTGTGTTCCCAGACTTCTTCTGATAGGCTTTGGGTGAACATCCACATGCCGGCTTTGCCAACTTGATACGCAGAACCGCCCGCTCTGGGGCGATGGCCCATGCCCGATCCTACGTTGATGACTCTGCCACCGCCGGAGTCAATCATGAGGGGGACCAAGGCGTGCGAGACGAGGTAGGCGCTGATGCAGTTTACCGTGACGTCTTTGATCCAGAGATCGGGATCGCTGTCGAGGATGCTGTTGCGCTCTATGCCGCCGCCCGCGTTGTTGACGAGGATGTCCAGGCGGCCAAATTCTCCGCGGACTTTTTCTGCCAGTGCATCTACGCTCTGGCGGTTGGTGACGTCGGTGGGTACGGACAGGACTTTGCGGCCGAGGGCGCGAATTTCTTCGGCAACGGCATCGAGTTGTTCGGTCGTGCGTGCGGCGAGTATGAGGTCGGCTCCTTCTTTGGCGAAGGCGATGGCAATGGCGCGACCAATACCCCGTCCACTGCCTGTGACGAGTGCGATTTTTCCAGTGAGTTGTGACATGTGGTCTCCTTAAGGAATCAGTGAATCAACGAATCAATGAAGCAGGTAATGTACCTGAAAGCCGTCATTGCGGCAGGCTTTAAGCCGCAATCCAGAGGTTTTGGGTGGTTGGGCGGGGTTCGTCTATTCGCGCTTTTGCAGTTACCAATCAACGACCGATCCGTCATCTGGGTGAAGGGATCTTTGATTATTCCAGTCGTGACCAATTTTGTCTTCCATTTTGTCGTCGTCCAGTTCAATGCCAAGGCCGGGTCCTTTGGGCAATTCGACGTAGCCGTCTTTGAATTGGAACGGTTCTTTGAGGTAGTCTTCGCCAAACATGGTGTGTTCTTGCGCGAGGAAGTTGGGTATGCTGGCGTCGAGCTGGATGCAGGCGGCTAATGAAATGGGACCGAGCGGACAGTGCGGGGCAACGGCTGCGTAATAGGATTCTGCCATGCCCGCAATCAGACGGGTCTCGAAGATGCCGCCAGCGTGTGACAGGTCGGGTTGTATGATGGAACAGGCGCGTTTTTCGAGGAGTTCTCTGAAGCCCCATTTGGTGAAGATGCGTTCGCCTGTTGCGATGGGCAAGTGGGTTTTGCGCGCGAGTTCTGCCATGCCTTCTATGTCTTGACACTGGATGGGTTCTTCGACAAACATCGGCTGGTAGGGTTCGAGTGCTTTGATGAGTATGGCGGCGGTTTGCGGTGATATGGCGCCGTGAAAGTCGATGGCGATGTCAAAGTCCGGTCCGCCCGCTTCGCGCATGGCGGCAAATGTTTCGACGGCGTGATCGATAAAGGCCGGGTTTTCGACGATGCGCGCCGGGCGAATTTTGGCTGGTCCGGTCTTTATGGCGATAAATCCCTGTTTTTTGCGCTCTTTTACTGCGGCAGCAGCCTGTTCGGGCGTGCCGCCCCCTCCCGTGCCTTTGTACATTTTGATGCGGTCACGCAGGGGTCCGCCGAGCATTTCATAGACGGGCATGTCTGCGGCTTTTCCGGCGAGGTCCCAAAGTGCTTGTTCGACACCGGATAGGGCGCTGGTGAGAATGGGTCCGCCGCGATAAAATGCATGGCGATACATGGCTTGCCAGTGATGGACTACGCGACGAGGGTCTTTGCCGATGAGATAGGGCTCGAGTTCTGCCACGGCCTGAGCGCAGGTACGGGCGCGTCCTTCGAGGATGGGTTCGCCAAGGCCAACGAGGCCCTCGTCTGTGTGCATTTTGAGAAAGAGCCAGCGCGGTTTGACGAGGAAGGTTTCGAGTTTGGTGATTTTCATGTCAACTCCTTTAGGGTGGTTAATCACACAGATACGCGATGAGGGTTTCTTGCTCGCGGTATTCCGGGATGATGATATCTGCACCGACTTCGATGAGGCGGTTTCGCTTCCAGGCATTGATGCCTTCGCGTTTGACTTCGTCTGATGCGACTCCGACAGCGGTGCCGCCCACGGCTTTTACGTTTTCGATTTCGACATATCCATCGCCAAATCCGAGGAGTTCAGAACCGTCTATGGCGTGGGTTTCGAGCATGTTCTGAATGACCATGGCTTTGGAAAAGTTTTCGTGCTGATCCAATGCGCCAAAGACGCGGTCTTCAAAGTAGGCCGTAAGGCCGAGTAATTCGACTTCGCGGCGGACAAAGACGAGGTCGGTGCCGCTGGCTAAATAAAGTACCAGGCCGCGTTCGGTCAGGTTGTCGAGCAGGGCGCGGGTATGGGGCAGCATGAGGTCGTTGGGGGCGATATCGCCTGATTCGAGGCCGCGAATGCGATGGGCTATGTGGGCGTTGAGTTGGTCGTGAAAGTGCTGTTTGTAGGTGAGGGGATCGTCTGGTGTGCCACCGCGTTTTTGGATTTCTCGACACAACTGAATCATCTGGTAGATGGTTTGCCTGCCGGTGAGGCGGTCGATGAATTCGGTGACCAGGACGCGGTGTTCCGCTTTGGTTTCGCCGGTGTTGAGTTCGGAGAGCACTTCGACCATCATGGGGATCATGATTTCGCGCCAGCCCTGGCGGATGAGCGACAATGTGCCGTCAAAATCAAAGAGCACTGAGCGATAGTGTCCCCGAGGGATGTGTGTTGCAATGATTTCAATGTTGCCGATGTGTTGGCTCATAAATTTATTCCCGTTAGGCGGTGCGTCAATAAAGGGATTCGCGCTTTAAAAATCAAGGGAGTAATGATCCTGTTTCCGACCAAATGTATTTGAAAATTTTGGAATCTCCGTTATATTGTAATACTGGCCCAAGCTGAATTTTTATTAAAAAAGGCGCGATGAATGCAGAGTGATAGTACGCTAAGCCATGTGGCATCGGTCAAGACGCAAAATGGAAATTTTCGGCTTGATGAGGCAATGGTTGAGGGGCAGTGGTGTCATGTGCTTTCTATAAATGGGTGTGCGATTGCGAGTAGCAGTTCCGATTTGGAGGTCGCTCTTGCCGACCTCGCACTATCTGGCATTTCTCCAGGTCAGAGATATGCCGATGTGTTGATCGGTGGGCTTGGACTGGGTGTGACGCTGCGGCAGGTGCTGAAGCACAGGGCTGTGCAGTCCGTTTGTGTGGTGGAAATTGAGCCGCAAATTGTAGAATGGAATCGCACCTATTTGACCAATGCCGATTTGCTGAATGACGCACGGGTCGAGCTTATTGTGGGCGATTTTTGTTCTTATGTGCAGGGTACACCGCGCAATTATCACGGTATTGCGGTGCATATTGATGTTGGGCCAGATCAGGTGGCACGAGCAGAGAATCGCCAGGCTTATAGTTTGTCGATGTTGCGCGTGTTGCAAATGCGACTTCGGGCGGGTGGAGCACTCGCGATTTGTGCGGGTGGGGGATCTTATGAACGGGCATTGCAGCGCGTTTTTGATGCGGTTTCTGTGCAGTCCGATCCTGCAGATCAGAGCAGTTCGCGTAGAATTTATCAGGTTATAGCGCAATAGTAAAACAATTCTCCTCCAAATGGGCGGATTATGAGAAAGGGGCTTGTGATGAGCAAGAATTCACTTACAGTTATTGATAATCGGACAGATGAAAAGTATGATTTACCTATTACTTATGGCACGTATTCTGAGGACGGTGCTCATGTGCGCACAGGAGATTTGAATCAAATCCAGAGTTCGGAAAATGATTTTGGACTTTTGGGATACGATCCGTCGTATGTCAATACGGCGTCTTGCAGCAGTTCGGTTACGTATATCGATGGGGCAAAGGGGATTTTGCGCTATCGCGGATATCCCATTGAACAGTTGGTGGCCGAGTCGTCTTATCTCGAAGTGGCTTATTTGCTGGTTTATGGCGAGTTGCCCAGCTGCGGTCAGCTCGATGCATTTGCCGAACAAGTCAATTCTCAAACGGTGGTTTCAGACGATATTTTGTCTTTTATCGATGGTTTTCCCAGAGGGTCTCACACGATGGGGATGCTGGTGGGTGCGCTGGGGGCACTGTCGGTTTTTTACGACGATGAGGGAGATTTTGGAACCGAAGAGGCACAACTTCGTCATATTTGTCGTCTGGTTGGCAATGTTGTGGCCATAGGTGCTGCGGTACATCGCCGCAGTGCGGGTCTGCCTTATGTGTCGTCAGATCCCGGGTTGGGGCTTTACGGCAATTTTTTGAATATGCTGTTTGGCACGGAGGGCGAGGCATATCGGGCTGATCCGGTGCTCGAGCGCGCGCTGGAAGTATTGCTTATTTTGCACGCCGATCACGGTCAGAATTTATCTACCAGTATTATGCGGGGCGTTGCCAGTGGGGGTGCAGATCCGTATTCATCTATGGCCGGTGCAGCAGCGGCGCTTTACGGTCCGGCACACGGGGGCGCGAATGAAGCCGTGCTCAATATGCTCAATGAGATCGGCTCGGTGGATAAGGTGCCGGCTTATATCGGGCGGGTGGAGAACAAGGAAGTGGTGTTGCAGGGGTTTGGGCATCGGGTTTACAAGAATTACGATCCCAGGGCGGCGATTGTCAAAGAGACCGCGTATAGTGTGTTTGAGGTGACGGGTAAGAATCCGCTGATTGATATTGCGCTGGAGTTGGAGCGGATTGCCCTGCAGGAGGAATATTTTATTTCGCGGCAATTGTATCCCAATGTGGATTTTTATTCGGGTATTATTTATCAGGCGATTGGATTGCCCACGCGGATGATGACGGTGTTATTTGCAGTGGGACGGTCTTGTGGCTGGCTGGCGCAGTGGAAAGAAATGCTGGGAGATAGCGAACAGAAGATCGCCCGTCCGCGCCAGATTTATACCGGGGCAGATATACGCGATTACGTGGGGATGGATCAGCGGTAATTCAAATTGGAGGCAGGCGATGGCTTTTATTCATATTCCCAAAGGCTGGCAGTTGCCCGAAGGCCAGGTTACGCCCGAAGACATTTACGTGAATCGTCGGCGCTTTATGCAGGCGATGGGTGTTGCGGGCGCGAGCGCGGTGATTGGTGCGGGTTGCGCGACAGCAGAAGATGAGTTTGAGGTGGAAGTTCCCCCATCACTGCCGGGTTTGTATCCGGCAAAGCGCAATGAAATTTACACGGTGGAGCGGGAATTGACTCGGGAGAAGGTTGCCGCGCGGTACAATAATTTTTACGAGTTTACCACGAATAAGGGCAAGGTTCACGAGTTGACGGATAAGTTTGAGGTGCGTCCCTGGGAGGTCGAGATTTCGGGTTATGTAGAGAAGCCCGGGACGTATGATCTGGATGATTTGCTCAAGCGGTTCGCGCTGGAAGAGCGCGTGTATCGGTTTCGGTGTGTGGAAGCATGGGCGATGACGGTGCCGTGGACGGGGTTTCCGATGAAGGCGTTGATCGATTATGTGCAGCCCCAGTCGTCGGCAAAATACGTGCGTATGGTGACGTTCAATCGTCCGGATCAGGCGCCGGGCATCAAGTCGCAGTCCTGGTATCCATGGCCTTATTTTGAGGGTCTGACAATGGAAGAGGCGACGAATGAACTGACGATGCTCGCGACGGGTATTTACGGTCACGCGATGCCCAAACAGCACGGTGCACCGATTCGGTTGGTCGCGCCGTGGAAATACGGGTATAAGAGTATTAAGTCCATTGTGAAGATCGAGTTTACCAAACGCCAACCGCCGACATTCTGGAACAAGATAGCACCTTCAGAGTACGATTTTTGGTCTAATGTTAATCCCAATGTGCCACACCCGCGCTGGTCTCAGGCAACGGAGCGGTTGATCGGGACGATGGAGCGCGTGCCCACCCGGATGTACAATGGGTATGGCGATTATGTGGCGCATCTGTACGGTTAGTAAAAATTAATGTCCGTTGCATGTCAAGCCGCTCGGTGAGATGATTGCCGAGCGGTTTGGTGTTCACAGGTTCGGATAAAAGATGCAAACGGGCTTGTGTCTTGTTCAAATTCTGTTAGATTGGATACGAGATGAAAAAAATAGCATTTGTATTGATCCTGGTGAGTGTACTCATCCCTATTCATATCCTGTCCGGGGAGGAATCTGTGAAGACTTTGGAGCCTGAACTGAATGACATTGGTTTGAGCATTGGGCAGGTGCCGCCTGCGTTTACACTGCCGGATTTGTTCACTGGAGAGATGATTTCTTCAAGTGATTTTCGCGGGAAGAAGACGGCGTTTTTTATGTGGGCGTCCTGGTGAGGGTGCCGCGCTCAGTTGCCTGGATGGCAAGCGTTTTATCAGGAGTACGGTGAACAGGTTGAGGTTGTGGTCATTGCCCAGGATGCCCAGGGTGCCGAGGTTGCCAGACCGTGGGTTGAGAAAGCCGGTGGTACATATCGCGCATTGCTGGATCAGCACAATGCGATTGGCAAGGCGTATAATGTCAAATTCGTGCCGGTTGGGATTTTTGTGGATGAAGAAGGGCGACTTGTCCGCGCTGTTGGTAGCGTGAGTATTGATAGTGAGACCCTGCGCGGAGAACTGGTGGCGTGGATCACGTCGGGAGTTGTTCCCAGTGCATGGCGCGATGCGGATAAGGGTGCGAAACCCCGTGTGCTGACTGCGGATGAGCAGGAGGCCGATGCAATATTTCAGCGCGCTATTGCGTTGCTAAAACAGGGCAAGCGCGAAGATGCTATTGCAGAATTAAAGCGCGCTTATGTTCTGGATCCAAAGAATTGGTTGATTCGAAAGCAGTTGTGGGCGATAGAGAACCCCGGGATGTTTTACGATGGTAAGGTCGATTATCGCTGGCAAAAGGAACAGATGGCGAGAGAAGATGAGGAATTAAAAAAATGAAGTATCGCGCTAAAAGATTGACTCAGCTCGTCAGTTGCGGTGGTTGAGCATCGAAACTCGATCCAGCGGTGCTGGATGTGATTTTGAAAAAGTTGCCGCCGGTGGCGCATCCCGATTTGATGGTGGGGATGAATACGGCTGATGACGCCGGCGTGTTTCGGATTTCTGAGGATGTGGCGCTTATTCAGACGGTGGATTTTTTTACGCCTATTGTCGATGATCCGCATGCGTATGGGCAGATTGCCGCTGCCAATTCGCTGAGTGATGTTTATGCGATGGGGGGACGTCCGATTACTGCGCTGAATATTTGCGGTTTTCCGAGTGATGATGTCGAGCCAGAGGTGATTGCCGAGGTTTTAAGAGGGGCACAGGAGAAGGTGGCGGAGTCCGGCGCGGTTTTGGTCGGTGGGCATTCTGTGGAGGATGTGGAACCCAAGTTCGGTTTGTCTGTTACGGGGGTTGTGCATCCAGATGATGTGAAGACCAATGCGGGTGCGCGGGTGGGTGATTGTCTGATTCTGACCAAGCCGCTGGGTACGGGTTTGTTGTCGGATGCGTATCAAAATGATGAGATCGATGGAGGTGCTTTGCAGATTGCCGTGGATTCTATGGTGCAGTTGAATCGCATCGCAGCCGAGGAGATGGTTGCATATAAAGCGCATGGGTGTACGGATATTACGGGGTTTGGGTTGCTGGGGCATGGGTTGGAGATGGCGCAGGCGAGTGGCGTCGGGTTTTGCATTCGCGCTTCTGATGTGCCGCGTTTTGATCTGGCTTTGCAGATTGCAGAGGGGCGCGAGGGCGGTGGTTTGCGGCGCAATCGGGCGGCGCGAGGGCATGCGGTGAGGTTTGCCGATGATGTTGACGAGGCTTTGAGGCGTTTGTTTTTTGATCCGCAGACTTCTGGTGGTCTGTTAATTGCTCTTGCGGCCGATGCGGCTAATGCTTTTCTTGGGGCGCTAATTGAGCGCGGTGTGATGGCGCGAGATATTGGCGAGGTGGTTGCAGAACATCCCGGTGAGATTGAGGTACGAGCGTGATTGGGAGTGGATGGGGAACTGGTGTCCCCCGCGGGCTTCAAACCCGTTGTCGCGTGCTAACCCCACGCCTGGTGGGTTCGATTCCCACACATTCCCGCCATTTTTGATAGCGGAGAAACTTTTTGAGTTTCTCCGCTGTCTTTATGTGTGACAGCAGTAAGTGGTTAGTTATCCATTGTAGGGGCGAGGCATGCCTCGCCCGTCATTGCGGCATGCTGTTAGCCGCGATCCAGAAGGTTTTGCCCCCTGCTCAAAACCATGCAGAGCCTGCCCCGTAGTGTTTTTATACGGGGGGCAGGCTTTCCTCTGTGTTCATCCGTGTCCATCTGTGGTTGCTTATGCATTTACAGGAGGTGTTAATGATCAAACGATTTGCTATTTCTGTTTTGCTCCTCGCAGGGCTGTCGTCCCCCGCTCGAGGCTGGTTGCTGGAAGGGCATCATATTTTGACTTTGTCCGCTGTGGCGGCGTTGCCCGATGAGGTTCCGGCGTTTTTCAGGCAGGGGGCAAAGACGGTGGCGCATTTGAGTATTGATCCGGATATGGGCAAGAATCGGGGAACACCGCAGGTGCGAGGGGCAGAGTATCCCGAGCATTTTTTGGATCGCGAGATGCTCGATGTGGAGACGCTGCCCGATAGTCGATACGCGTTTGTCAAGTTGTGTTATGAGCACGGGGTGTCACCCGAGAAGATGGGTTTTGTGCCTTATGCGGTGCATGAGTGGACAGAGCGTTTGGCGGTGGCTTTTGCAGAGTTTCGCAAGTGGCCCGATAATCCGCATATTCAGAGTAAGTGCCTGATTTATGCGGGTTTTCTCGCGCATTATGCCGAGGATATGTGTCAGCCTTTGCATTTGACGATTCACTATGACGGGCGCGTGCAAGAGGGGGGCGAAAAGTTGCAGAGGGGTATTCACCAGAAGGTGGATGGTCTGGTGCAGTTTTTGAAGATGGAGCCAGGGGATTTGTCGCGGGATCAGGATGTGACGCCTTTTGAAAATGCGATGGTTGAGATTATGCGGGAGTTTGAGGAGGGGTTTGCACTGGTTGACAGGGTTTATGAATTGGGACCGAATATTCCCAGATATGATGAGGAGAATTGGGTACCGAATGCCGAGGTGATCGCTTTTGCAAAAGATCGCGCCCGCGCTGCGACGCGATTTACCGCGCGGCTTTATTTGACTGCCTGGCGTTTGTCCGAGCGTCTGGAGATTGCAGATTATGTGAAGCGAGAGGTTTGGGACGGGGAATAGAAAGGCGCGGAGCGGTGTACAACTGGCCGTCTCTCAGAGCCTGCCCCACAAGTGGGTAATGTGGGGCCAGTTCATCAATGAAGCAGGTAATGTACATGAAAGCCGTCATTGCGGCAGGGTGTAAGCCGCAATCCAGAGGTTTTGGGTGGTAGGGCGGGGTTCGTCTATTCATTCAAGGAGATTATCTATGCGTCGATTGAGTGTTGTGTTATTTCTTTTATTTATATTTGGATCTTCGGCATGGGGCTGGTGGCCGCGAGGGCATGGCATTTTGACAAGGGCGGCTGTTCAAGCTCTTCCGGCAGATGCGCCTGATTTTCTCAGGGCTGGCGCGGGTATGGTGGCTCATGCGGCTGTTGATCCGGATGTTGCAAAGAATCGCGGTACGCTTCATCTGGAGAAGGCTGGTCATCCGGTTCATTATTTTAATATGGAGCTGTTCGAGGCGGGGGATTTGCCCGCGTCGCGGTACGAGTTTGGTAGGCGCTGTGCAGAGTTGGGGAAGAGGCCGGAGCAGGTGGGGTTGTTGCCGTACGCGACAGCGGAATATACCGAGCAACTCGCTCTGGCATTTGCGGAGTTTCGCAAGTGGCCCGATAGTCCGTTTATCCAGAATAAGTGTTTGATATACGCCGGGTATGTGGCGCATTTTGCTCAGGAAGTTTGTCAGCCTCTGAATCTGACGATTCACTGGAATGGCCGCGTTGTAGATGGCAAGTCGTCCAGGACGCGCATTCACGAGAAGATTGATGGGTTGCTTCAGAATTTAGATCTGGAGTCTGAAGCGATTGCTGAAGGCTTGACGGCTGCGCCCGTGGATAGTTTGATGACGGGTGTTGTGGCACAGATGCGCAGGAGTTTCGGAGAGGTTGAGTCCGCGCTGTCTATGGAGCAGTATCTCGTTCCAAAGGATGTAGATTGGAAGAATGAGCCTGCGGTGCGCGCTTTTGCGGAGAAGCATGCAAGAGAGGCCGCGCGTTTTACGGTTTCGCTTTATTTGACGGCGTGGAAGATGTCGGAGAAGATTAGATTGCCGGGTTGGATTGATCGCGGCGAAATGGATCAAGATAAAAAATAATTGACACTATTTTTCTATTCCTATACATTGGGGTATTGCCCCTTCAGACATTCAGTGCTGAAGCCCCCGGACTCGTTAGTGGGTCCGGGATTTTTTTGTCGTTTTTAGGAGTGTTGGGGTTTAAAAAAACAGGCTGAGACAAAGGATTTTATATGAAATACAATCAAGAGTGCGAGGTCGCTGTCGAGGCTGTGCGCGAGGCGGCTCGGCTTTGTGTGGATGTGCGAAAATCACTTGTTGGGGCGATGGAGAAGGAGGACCGCAGTCCGGTGACGGTTGCGGATTTTGGCTCGCAGGCGCTTGTGTGTCGGCGGTTAAATTCGGTTTTTCCCGGGGATCCGATTGTGGCGGAGGAAGATGCGTCGGTGCTTCGGAGGGGAGAGCAAACGGAGATGCGGAAGACTGTGTGTGAGTTTGTTCGGGCGTATGCACAGGCGGATGAAAATACAATTTGCGATTGGATTGATGCGGGTAATGGAGATGTTGCAGCGCGTTTCTGGACGCTCGATCCCATTGATGGTACAAAGGGTTTTTTGCGGGGGGATCAATACGCGGTGGCGCTGGCGCTCGTCGATTGCGGAGAGGTGAAGGTTGCCGCGCTGGCGTGTCCGGCTCTGCCGGTGGATATGGATGAGGCGGACGGTGATTGTGGAGTGTTATTTGTGGCGGTGCGGGGAGAGGGTACACAGATGATGCCTCTTGCGGGTGGCGATGTTGCTGATGTTCGGATTGATGACCCTGCGTGGCGGTTTGCCGAGAGTGTGGAGTCGTCACACGGCGATCAAGATGCACACAAAGCAGTGGCTCGTGCGGTGGGTATTGAGTCGCCATCGCTCAGGATGGATAGTCAGGTGAAATACGG
>JAJEAX010000113.1 GCA_022822565.1 Candidatus Latescibacterota bacterium | reverse complement strand
CGGCGTTTTTCGAGTTCTTCGGCAGAGACGTCCATGTTGATCTCTCCGTTTTGGCTGTCGATGGTGACCTGGTCGCCGGTTTGGACGAGGGCGATGGGTCCGCCTTCGATGGCTTCGGGGACGACGTGGCCGATGAGAAAGCCGTGCGAGCCGCCCGAAAAGCGCCCATCGGTAATTAGCGCGACATCCTGTACCAGTCCCGCGCCGGCCAATGCGGATGTGGGGGTGAGCATTTCCGGCATGCCGGGTCCGCCTTTGGGTCCTTCGTAGCGAATGATGATGACATTGCCTTTTTCGATCTTGCCCTGTTCGAGGGCGGCGAGCATGTCTTCTTCGCAGTCGAATACATTGGCCGCACCTTTGAAAACCTCGCCTTCTTTGCCCGTGATTTTTCCGACTGAACCTTCCGGTGCCAAATTCCCACGCAAAATTTGTAAGTGTCCCGTTGGCTTGATGGGGTCATTAAAGGGGCTTACGATGTCTTGCTGTCCTTCACCCGTGCCATAAGGGGGAAGGCCTTTTATGTCGGCGAGATTTTCGGCTATTGTTTTGCCCGTTACGGTCATCTGGTCGCCGTCGATGAGGTCTGCGTCGAGGAGCAATTTCATCATTGCGGGTGTTCCGCCGATGTCGTGTAGCTCTTCCATGACGTAACGTCCGGAGGGTTTGAGGTCACACAGGAGAGGTGTTTCGTTGGATATGTGCTGAAATTCGTCGATGTCGAGGTCTATGTCATAAGCTCTGGCAATGGCGAGCAGGTGGAGTACGATATTGGTGGAGCCGCCCGTGACAACGGCGAGGCGGATGGCGTTGAGAAAGGATTGTTTGGTGACGATGTCGCGCGGTTTGAGGTCGGCTTCGAGCAGGGCGCGAACAGCGTGACCGGCGCGAATACATTCAGCGTGTTTGTCGAGGTCTTCGGCGGGTGTGCACGAAGAATAGGGCAGGGAGAGGCCCATGCATTCGATGGCGCTGGCCATGGTATTGGCGGTGTACATGCCGCCGCAGGCACCGGCGCCTGGGCAAGCGTGTTCGACGATTTCCTGGCGTTCTGCATCGCTGAGCGAGTCTGTGATAAATTCGCCGTAGCTTTGAAAGGCAGAGATGATGTCGAGTTTGCGTTCTTCACCTTGAATGGTGGCGCAACCGGGCTTTATTGTGCCGCCGTAGATCATCAGGGCAGGGCGGTTGAGGCGGCCCATTGCCATGACCACGCCGGGCATGTTTTTGTCGCAGCCGGGCAATGCGATCAGGCCATCGTACCATTGCGCGCCCATGAGGGTTTCGATGGAGTCGGCTATGAGGTCGCGGGATTGAAGGGAGAAGGACATGCCGTCTGTGCCCATGGATATGCCGTCGGATACGCCGATGGTGTTGAAGCGCATGCCAACGCACCCGGCTTCGGTGACGCCTTTTTTGGTTTCGGCGGCGAGGTCGTTGAGGTGCATGTTGCAGGGGTTGCCTTCATACCAGACCGAGGCGATGCCGACCTGTGCTTTGTCCATGTCGGCGCGCGTCAGTCCCGTGGCATAGAGCATGGCCTGCGATCCGCCCTGGGATTTTTTTTGGGTGATCTGAGAACTGTACTTGTTCAGTTTTGCCATTGAAGATTTCCTTTCAATAAGAAGTAAAAAGTAAGAAGTGAGAAGGCCGCCCAATACCGCCGCACCAGAGTTGATCGCTCCTTGTTTGCCTTTTACTCTGTGTTCATCGGTGTTCATCGGTGGTTGCTTTTACGCATTGTCTTATTTTTTCGAGGTTGTAATTTAACCGATTTGTGGGAAGCGTGTCAACAAAGGTGTCGTATATGGAATATGTGTTGCAGGATTATTTGCGTGTGGGACTGGATCTGGTGTTTGTGGGGTTTAATCCGAGCTTAAAGTCTGCGGAAGTTGGTTATTATTACGCGGGGCGCGGCAATCAGTTCTGGCCGTTTTTATACGAGGCCGGGCTGACAGATCGATTGTTGGAGCCGCGGGAAGATGCGAGTATTTTGGATTATAATATCGGGCTGACAGATATTGTGAAGGGGCGCGCGACGCGGGGGATTGGAGATCTGACGGATGGCGATTATGTGTCGGGTTTTGAATTGTTGCGAGAAAAAATGCGGAGGTATCGACCGCGGGTGATTTGTTTTAATGGGAAGAGCGGATATGCCAAAGTGATGGGCGGGAGGCGAGATTACGGTTTGCAAGATGAGATGCTGGAAGGTGCGAAGCTGTTTCTCGCTCCGTCAACGAGCGGTGCGCTGCCCCTGCCGAGGGTTGAGAAGTTGCGGTATTATCGAGAGTTGAAATTTTTTGTTGATAATCTTTGAAGGAGAAGAAATGAAGCGACCGAATATTTTGTTTGTGATGACCGATGACCACACGCCGCGCGAGATGAGCAGTTATGGCAATCCGATTTTGCATACGCCCAATCTGGATCGGATTGGGAATGAGGGTACGCGGTTTAACAATTGTTTTTCGACCAATGCGCTGTGCGCGCCTGCAAGGGGCACGGTGCTGACGGGATGTTTTTCACATGTCCACGGTATTCGGGGAAATTCCGAGAGGGCCGATGCGATTGAGAATCTGGATCCGAATGTGCCGACGTTTCCCGAGTTGCTTCAAGCCGAGGGGTATAAGACCGCGTTGTTTGGCAAGTATCATATCCGGCAGGATCCGCGTGGGTTTGATACGTGGTGTATTCATCCCGGGCAGGGCGTGTATTTTGATCCGACGTATATCGATAATGGGCAAGAGGTGCAGAAGGAGGGGTATGCCACGGATATAACGACGGATATGGCACTTGAATTTTTGAAGGGGTTGGATGGGGAACAGCCTTTTTGTCTGGTGTATCAGTTTAAGGCGCCGCATCGGCCGTTTACGCCAGCCCCCCGGCATGCACATCTTTTTGAGGATGTTGAGATTCCCCAGCCGGATACGTATGACGATGATTTTGCGACGCGAAAAATTGCGGCGCTGGCTGAGGATATGAAGTTTGATATTAGTCTGGCGCCCGATTACGACGATATACCCGAGGGCTTGAGTGATGGGGAAAAGAAGGATTGGATTTACCAGCGTTTTATGAAGGATCGGTATCGCACGATTTACGGTGTGGATGAAAATTTGGGGCGGGTGCTGGATTATCTGGATGAGACGGGTTGGGCTGACGATACGCTGGTGATCTATACGTCGGATCACGGGTATTTTTTGGGCGATTACGGATGGTACGATAAGCGGTTTATGTACGAGCCGTCGATTCGCATTCCGCTGGTGGTGCGTTATCCAAATGGGGGTATAAGCGGCAATGTGACCGATGCGCTGGTGATGAATGTGGATTTTGCGCCGACGATTCTGGATTTTGCCGGTGTCGAAATTCCCGAAGGTGTGCAGGGCGAGAGTTTGCGCCCGTTGCTCCAGGGGACAGAACCCGACGATTGGCGCAGGTCTGTTTATTATGCCTATTTTGAGGATTCGTGGGTGTTGCACGGCAAGGGGTCAGAGGCGATGTCAGAACCGTCATTCCAGTATTTTACGCCGCACCGCATTGGCCCGCATCGCGGCGTGCGTACAGACCGCTACAAGCTGATTGAATATTATGCCGAGGGCGATTACTGGGAGTTGTTCGATCTGCAAGAAGATCCCAATGAATTGCGAAATGTGTACGAAGATGTGGCGTATGCAGACCTGGTGGCGGAGTTGAAGGTTGAGTTGAGACGATTGCAGGCGCAGTATGGGGATTTGTAAGGGCGATTAGCTATTTTTTAGGCATGTACACATCGGTCGCAGAGCCGAGGTGGATTTCTGAGGCTATGCCGATGGATTCGGCAAGCGATGGGTGGGGGTGAATGGTGTGGGCAATGTCTTCGGCGACGGCAGCCATTTCAATGGCGAGGGCGCCTTCGGCGATGAGGTCGCCCGCGTTTGGTCCCACAATACCCATGCCGAGTACGCGTTGGGTATAGGGATCGACAATGAGCTTGGTCTGGCCTTCGATGCGTCCAATTGCATGCGCTTTGCCCAGGGCGGCCCAGGGAAAGCGCACGATATCGACTTTGCGACCTTGTTTGAGAGCGTCGGTTTCGGTCAGGCCCACCCAGGCAATTTCGGGGTCGGTGTACACGACAGAGGGAATGAGTGCGTCAAAAGACGCGGGTTCACCGGCGAGAACTTCGGCGGCGATTTTGCCTTCGTACGCGGCTTTGTGGGCAAGGCCGGGGCCTGGAATAGCATCGCCGATTGCAAAGAGGCGGGGGTCGTTTGTACGCATCTGCGAATCGACTTCGATGAATCCGTGGTCATTGGGTTCAATGTCCGTGTTTTCCAGGCCGATATTGTCTGTATTCGGGCGTCGGCCAATGCAGAGGAGGACGCGGTCGAATATTTTGGATGTTTTCGATTCTTCACCTTCCCAGTTTACTTCAATGCCGGTGTTGACTTCTTCGATATGCGTGACGCGCGTGCTGGTGTGTATGGCGCTGAATGCCTGACGCAATCGGGTTTCGAGGGGTTTGACCAGGTCGGGATCGGTGCCGGGCAGGAGGGTGTCGGTCATTTCGACGACGGTGACGGCACTTCCCAATGCCGCATAAACACTGCCGAGTTCGAGGCCGATGATGCCCCCGCCAACGACGAGAAGGCTTTTGGGTATTTCGTCGAGGTCGAGTGCTGTTGTCGAGTCCAGGATGCGCGGTGTGTCGAGCGCGAAAATTGGGAGGATGATAGGGCGTGATCCCGTGGCGATGATGGCGTGTTCAAATTCGACGTGGTCGATATCTCCATCGCCTTCGATAGACGCGCTTTGCGAGTTCTCAAATTGCGCGTAGCCCGTCAGGTGGGTAACCTTGCGCTGGCGCACCAGGCCAGATAGGCCATTTGAGAGGCGGGTGATGATGTTGTCTTTCCAGCCCCGCAGGGCGTCCAGATCGATTTTGGGATCGCCAAAGGTGAGGCCATAAGTTCTGGCTTCGCTGGCTTCGGTGATGAGTTCGGCAACGTGGAGCAGGGCTTTGGATGGGATGCATCCGCGCAATAAACAGGTGCCACCGAGGTTGTCGTCGGCATTGACGAGGGTGACATGCAGACCCAGATCAGCAGCGCGAAAGGCCGCTGTATATCCGCCGGGACCGCCGCCGATTACGAGGAGATCGGTTTTGTGCGTTTCGGCCATGTGGTTTCTCCAGTTTATCCGCCCATGAGCATGAGTTCCGGGTTTTCGAGCGCATCGACGATTTTTCGCATGAATCGCGCGCCGTCGGCGCCGTCAATAACGCGGTGGTCATAAGAGAGTGCCAAAGGCATGATGAGGCGAGGTTCGATGCGTCCTTCGCGCACGGTGGCTTCTTCTCTGGCGCGTCCGAGTCCCAATATTGCAACTTCGGGGTGATTGACGATGGGGGTAAATTCACCCACGCCCAGGCTGCCCAGGTTGGTGATGGTGAATGTGCCGCCTTGCAGTTCGTCGAGGCCAATTTTGTTGGTGCGCGCGCGGTTGCTGATGTCGCCGAGTTCGAGAGCTAATTCCAGGATGTCTTTGCGATCGACGTCTTTGATGACGGGAACGAGTAAGCCGCGCTCGGTGTCAACGGCGATGCCGAGGTTGTAGTAGTGTTTGAGTATAATTTCATTGGCCCCCGCATCGAGGCTGGCGTTGAATTGCGGAAAGGTCTTGAGCGCGGTGATGATTGCTTTTAGCGCAAGGATGGTCGGCGTCAGTTTGGCACCCTGTGCTTCGGCTTTTTCTTTGTTGCGTTGCCGAAATGCTTCGAGGTCTGTGACGTCTGCGCGATCAAATTGCGTGACATGAGCCACCTGTTGCCAGGCCTGGCTCATATTTTTTGCAATAATTTGCCGAACTTTGCTGAGGGGTTGGCGTTCGATGTTGCCCCATCTCGAGAAGTCGGGCAGTTGGACGGGAGCAGTTGGTGCGGGACCACCTGTTTGCCGATCGCGCACAGCGGCTTTGATGTCGTCTTGTGAGATGCGTCCACCGGGGCCTGAACCAGCGACCTGGGTGAGATCTACGCCGAGTTCTCGCGCGAGCCGCCGCGTGGATGGCGCTGCGGGAATGGGATCGCCGTTGGATGCGGGTGCAGGTGGTCTGGGTGCGGGAGGTGTTGGTTCGGGTGCTCTGGCGGTGGGTTCGGGTTCTTTTTTTTGTACAGAAGCCGGTGCTTCGGCTTCAGGCTCTGCTTGTTGTTCGCCTTCTTCAACGGAGATCAATAAGCTGCCCACGGGCACGCGGTCTCCGGCATTAACGTGTATTTCTGTGACTGTGCCAGCAACACTGCTGGGTACTTCAACGAGGGCTTTGTCGGTTTCGAGTTCGAGCACGCTCTGATCGATTTCAACCGTGTCGCCTTCGGCAATGAGTACGCTGACAACATCGCCGGCTTCTACACCTTCGCCGAGATCGGGAAGTTTAAATTCGGTTGCCACGAGAATTTCCTTTCTACACAACGGGGTATAGACTTAAAAAATATACAATAAGAACATTACCATTTTATGTCATTGTATTCTTGCATGCCTATCGCCAAAAGTTCTCACTCTCAACGCCACTTCGGGGGCTTGTTAAGAATATACCCATCGGTCTTGGTGATCTGATCCGGTAACTGACTGTCTCTGAAGGCATCACGACCTATAGTAAAAGATGCAGTTGCCACATTACGCAATCGGAAAGACTTGTTGCGCTCCGGCGGGAAGGCGATAATCACCCGTTTCTGTGGGTAGCGGCGGCGAACAGTGCTTATCGGCCCGGACAAATCACTATCACCAGAGATAATGATTGCTGTGTCGAATACATCGTCATGAGCATCGCCGAGCAACTCAACGGCGATATTCACATCTGTCATTTTTTCTTCATAGGTCTTCCTGGTCGCGCCACATTGTGAGCAGGTTCTGTCCTTTTGAAGGTAGTATCCATAATGAATGTGCAGGTCTGAGAGAGTTGTCAATGCTTCCAGGTAGATTTTCTGTCGCTCTTGTTTCTCTGGATCAACTCCTTTGTACAATCTGGCAGTAAAATACCTGACTGCCGCAAGACACTGTTCGGGGCGTAGCAGTTTCTCTGCCAGACGATATATGTCGAGCCAATAGTACCGCCGCCAGCCTTTGGACCTGAGGCCGTAGTAGAGATTGAACCCATCAACGTACACCGACACGCGCTGCATCAATGGGTTTCCTTCTGTCTGATATGGGACATAAGGTTTGATATAGGCTATTTTTTTATAACTTTTTTCTTGACGAAATTACATATTTAAGTAGATTTCTTTTACCACCCTAACGATAGTATCGTTGGGCCGACGCTCCGCAAGGGGCGTCTCTTTTTTTGCCATTTGTCTGGTTAGGATACTCAGACACCGATCCCACCTCACTTCCTCGCTCCTCTCACGCTGTATCCACCGTTCACCTGTGGATCTTATTCGTTTCCGGTTGCCAGTCGCGGATGACCAGAGCCTCCAGCGCACGGGTTTGTTGCACGCCTTGGGTGAATGCTGCTGAGAACTGGACGATGTCGCGGAACATGCGAAGCTGGCGTCGAAGTTCGAGATTGTCCTCATCTGATAGGTGCTGCAAGAGACGTTGCCGCATGCAGACCCGAGACATGCCGACGTACAAGCAGTCGTAATCGCCTTCGTTACCGATGGGAAGCCACATGGCGTACACGCCTGAACGACCTTTTGGTAAACCGCGCACGCTGTCCCGATTGAACGGACGAATATCCCGCTCAAGCTGGTATTTCAGGGCGAAGGGTGTTGTTGAACTGCTATCGTGTTCCACGCTCATATCCCCAGCGTTCCTTGACCCTCATTCTGCATTTCCCTGATAATATCCTGCCATGATGTGACGAGATTGTTGAAGATGACAGCATTTTGAGAGTCGCCTTTGCGGTCATAATGCCCGTAAAGAATGCGTGCCAGTCGTTCAATAGATTCCACATTGCCGTCCATCGCTCGCGCAACCATGCCTGCGCCTTCAATGCCTCTGCCATCCTCGCGGTTCAGGTGATATGCCATTCGAAAACACCCTTCCCAGGCCGTCATATTGCCCAGAGTCAATGGTCGGTCGTCTCCAAACTCATCAATGGGTAGCAACCTTACCCGGCCTCCTTCAGCAGTGAGCAGGCGGTTCAAATTTAAGTTGCCAATGGCTACATTTTTGGCGCGTGCCAGCGTCTCTGCCTCGCCGTATTGCCCTTCTTCATAGCCGTATTGTTTCAGCCAATCCATGCAGAAGCGACTCTCCGAATCGAGGTCGCCCTCCTGCCGCTCGTCGTAATCGGCAATGGCCTTGTTGATAGCTGCCAGGGCTTCGCGCACTGGTACCGGCTCACCGCTTATGGTCTCTACGCGGCTGTAGCGCGAGTAAATCTGCATCCCCGGGCCGATAGCGGCTTGTGCGAGATCGGTCGGGGCGATATGCCCTTCTTGCGTGAGTTGGTCAAGGGCTTCGGGCATCTCTTTCTCCAACGCATCAAAAAATTGGCGGCGCGTAGCGACGGGCGCATCCTCAGGACGAGGGCGGCAGACGAGGACGACAGATGAGGCAAGGGCGTTGGAGCCGAGTGCCCTTGACCTTGCCGAACGCTCGGTTCGCATTGGCCAAGTTCGAACAATCTCAAATCCTGCCAATATTACGGCATTCAGCATGGTTTCCCAGCCCGTAGATGTTCTTCCCTCGCGTTTTTTCTCCTGCTGTTTGTAGGCGTAAAAGATGGAAGAGGGAAATTCATCGGCGCAATGCTCCCGTATCAACTTTAGGGTCCTACCCTGTAAGTCCTCGAAACGCTGAGAAGCATCTTTAAACCGGGGACCGACAATCATTTCCTCGTCTTTGGGAGTTGTGATTCCTGCAAATAGGTCGGGATAAACGCCGCGGAGTGCTTGGCGTAGCCAAATATAAAAAAAATCAGATAGGTCGGCGTAACCGATATTGTCGTAATAGGGCGGATCGGTAACGATAACAGGACCACTGTCAACGTGAATTGTGGTAGATGCATTAGCTTGATATACCTTGCCTGTGTTCACCTCCGTGGGGAGACGCTCGACAACCTCAGCAACCCACTTGATTTGACCTAACCAATTTTGCGTTGAACTAGAAAAGGTGTTAGCTTCGGCAAAATCCCAGATCAACCCAATTACTTGACGTGCGAAAACGTGGGCGACAAAGTCGCCCACGTTTTGCCAAGTCGCAGAACTACAACCGCTGTCAGCGACTCTGCTAATAGTAAATGCAAGGTATGTACTCACGGCATCGGCGTATTCTTTATCAGCCCCATCTTTCTTCAACAATTCGCCAGCCTCAACTAGCAGGTCACTGAAAGTGGTCAATGTGGTCAGTTGCCGTGCCGTAAACAACTGTTGCCATTCTGTAATCCCGTAACTCTGAACACGAAGGTTCATTGCCTGTTCAGGAAGCCTACCACTTGGTCGCCAAGTAGGATTGGCAGTCAAAGCAGCTTGGGTGTGCTCGTCGGTGGGCGAAAGGAATAGTCGCTTGCGGTCACCCTCGGCGACTATTGCTGTCATCTGTTCACTCATATTTCCGTCACGCGCCTGTTCACGCACATAAGTCAGCTTCACTGCACCGCCACAGCCAAGGCAGGTTGCGCCATTGCGATTCACCGTGCCGGTAGATGGAACACCATTGGAATTGTCCTGCGCGGTCCACGATATGGTCTTTGTCTTTCGGTCAACAATGGGCCTTATCCAGTGCTCGTTACCACGCTTCTTTGATAATTGAAAAGTCTTTAAGAGAGGTATATTAATGCCACACGCCGGGTTGGGGCAGGGAACAGTCCGTGCCCACAGCCACGCGATTACGGTGGCCTCGCTACCGTCGGACAGTTTCGCCATTGGATAGAGATGGCCGATGCGCTTGAATGCTTCCTCGCGCATCCACTGGCCGTAGTAGCGAATATCGTCCGCGAGTCCTGCCGCACCAAGCCATGGAACGCGCTGTGCCCTTCTGCCTTTGCCTACGGTCATGCCTATCGAATCGGCATCGGGATTTACAGGTGGATGATTTCTGAATTTAGGTGGCAGTTCAATCAATGCTTTGTTGATCAGGACAGCTACCGGATTGAGGTCGGAACCAACAGCACGCAGTCCGAGTCGCTGTGCCTCCAGCGGAATCGAGCCACCGCCAGCGAAGGGATCGTAGATGGGTAAAGCCTTGTCGTTCAGATAGCGTAGTACTTCAACTGGATCGGTAGGCGCGGTTTCTCCGTGTGTGCGTGCCACTGAGCGAGCAATTTCGTATCGCGCTTTCGCTACGAGTGTTTTTACATCGGGTTTGCTCTCGTCTGTGTTCTCCCACTTGACCAGTTCTTTGATGATGTCATGTAGCCGCTCGCGCTCAATGCGTTGCATCTCCTCATCGGGAAACTCATCGGGACATTCGGAAGGGTCATCTACCATACTGGCGAAAATGACGGCGCGGCAGGCAGCCAGTGGACGGCGTGCCCACCACAAGTGTAGAGTCGAAGGATGTCCGTGCCTGATAGACTTCTCGCGTGCGGATTCGCGGTTGATATCCTTAAGTGGCAGGTCAACTTCGATGAGTTTACGGCGATATTGGGGTTGGGTAGTCATATCAGCACTATCTTGTCCATATTCTCGCTGAATTAGACTGGTTGATTAGGGCCAATGCCAAGATCAACCTGAACCGTCTGTGGCGGCGGTGGCGGGATATGCTGCTTGATAAATGCACGGCCGGTATGATTTTCAACGATTTTTACCGCAGGAGTCCCGGTAAATGTATGGGTAGTTGCATGGAATACCGACAAACTGAGGTCTTGCAGTATATGATCTTTTTCAAGCTCAATCACCTTTAGTTGGTGTTTCAAGAGATCTGTCCGAGATATGTGCCGGCTATGGCTCTTGAAGTTTTTGTGGTTGGCAAGCCAGTCGGAAATCGCCGAGGCTTTTTTAAATGAATCAGGGCTATCTTTGAACATGTAGGTTTCCAGCCATGTCCTTACGAGTTCCTTGGACAAATTCAGAGCTGTTTCACATTGCACCAAAAGATCTGGGCCATATTGGCTCAACATTGGCAACCAAGCCGATAGTTTTGCTGGATCAGAGCATTCCTCTTGCGCTCTATCGAACTGATCTAAGATGGCCTGAGCAGGAACGAAGCGAATTCCTAAAGAGGTAGTGAGCAAAATTTGCGAGTCGGTCGGCCCAAGAAAGGAGTGTTTGCCCAGTAAGATCTCATCAGCTGCACATGAAATCATGGTCGCTGCCGACATGGCAAGTTGGGGAACAATTACTCGGATGTGAGAAAATCGAGATCTTAGATAAGAAACTATGGCCTCCGCCGCTTCGGGAGAGCCGCCGGGGCTATGTAAAATCAGGTCGAGATTTCCGCCGCTTAGTCCCGATGTTACTTCCATGAGGGCGTGAATGTCCTCGTCACTGATCGAAATATAAGCCGCCGGTGCTTCCTTCTGAATCCATCCCGAAGCGTATAGGACAACATTTCGACTTGTATGCTGGTGGAGTTTGAGGAGATATTTTCTTCGAACGCCATCGAAATCAGGCGGGCCATCTTGTTCGCGGGATTGGGCGAGTTCGGCTAAGATTTCACTCCATATTGGCATAGATAAGCTCTTAGTTTATGAAAGTTTACTGTACATTAGCGTGGTCAGTCGTTGTCACAATTTCCGGGCATTTGGTTGCCTGACGGTAAGAATCGAGCCCCTTATCTGTCTCTTGGTAGTTTTGGTAAACCTGCATAACTTCGCGGACTCCTGGGCGGGTCAATGCCTCCTTTAGCATGGCAGCGTGTTGTTGCTCTCGGTTCGGCTTTTGGGATTTCGATGTGTGTTTGGTCATGGCTTTCCCCCTTTGGTCATGGTTCTTCCCCTATGAATTTCCAACGATAGTAAATAGGAGTGGTCGCTATAGGATTGGTTCGCGGCTGATCCGCTGAGTTTGTACAGAATTATCTCGCGGCAGTTTTTCAAGTAAAATTACACGTTTTTGAGAGTATCACAACCCATATTTTTTGTATTCATCAACGCGACTTATCGCCCTACGTCACAAATTTTTTTGAAATGTCCATTTACTTCTCGTTACTCAGCTTGTTTTCCAGTTACATGTCGATTACGCAAATTGACGAGCTTGCGATTCTTTTTTTGCAGTTGAATACGCCGGTCATCATGGAACAAAGAGAAGTGAAACTCTTCTACAATATCAGACGAGTCGTTGACTTTCCAAAGATACAGACCGATTAGGTTATCCTCGCACACTTTTTTGTACCGATGAAACGCTTCTTCCATTTTGCTACGCGCTTGCGAAACAGACTCTGCGATGTACTCTCTAAACTTTACGTGAATAGTGCTGAGTGATTCCATATAAACCCTGCTAACCGACATCAAATCGATTTTGTCATTACTTGATATGGACTCGAGTTCATTCTGCTTAAAACCCATGGCTAACGATTTTGACAATCCAAAGTTTAGCGAATACTCGAATTTTGGATTTGAATCATCAAATGAGTTCGTCCGATTTGAAGAGAAACTGACCCAATTAGTTGGCAGGCTCGAGTGCAGCACCTCATTTCGTAGATCCCACATGAATTTATACTCCGGCTTATTGGCCTTCTCGGTATCGCAGAAACATTTAACAACAGCTTTGACATCTTCAATGGACTGGCCGCTCACGCAGTCTCCTCCCCGTTTTTGAAGATGTTCAATATGCAGACGAGCCGTTGATAAAAAGTTTACCATTCGTCGATCTAAAGAGAGCGTTGCGTTCAAAAAGTCATCTCTCGACCTGACTCGTACCATCTCAAGCGTTGCCCATGATAGCCGTTCATTTTCCAGATCGATGTAGTTTGAGAGCAGAATTTCGTAGCTTTTCTCAAACGACAAACAACTTTTGAGCACCTTATTTGATTCTTTGTAGTCCTCGTAGCGGTTTTCATCGATTTCAAGATCGGTCGCTCCAATTGTTCCACGGGTTAAATAGTATTTCATAGCTTTTCTTTAAAATCAATACTAAGCTGGGTACTGTTCTCTCGCACGGAGCGAGTGATACTTTCAGAGAAGCCAGCTAATTTTTTTGCATTGATGGTAATGCTAACGGTTATTTCCCCGCCATCGTCGCGTAGGTTGCGGATAATCTCTTCGCGCAACAGGTTGACATCATCCAGGGAAATATCGCTCTGCATTGTCTTGGTGGCAGTGATGTGCCTGGGACCGCGTTGTGAAGGTACAGTATCCTCGGTTTCGGTAGGTTCTTCTTCGGTGATGTAGGTGTCTGTGTCATCAGTTGGTGTCTGTGTTTCTTCCTCCGGCGGCGTTTCATCCTTTACGAGTTGTGCCATTTCGGGATTGACCAAAAGTCCTGAACCGCTATCTGCTATAATTGACATATCAGACATAGGTTCGCCAAAGCGCAGACCCTTGTAATCGTCTTTATAGTGACTTTCGGCATATCCGAATTTGCGCTCAGTCACGCCTTGCCCAATGCACCTTATCAGTATGTCCTTATTCCGCAGGCGATGCATGTAAACGTTATTCGTCATCATATTCCACAGGATATCTATATCGATGTGGTCGCGGTAGGTCTCGTTATTCCATACGTATTGTTCCAGCATACTGGTAAGTGCGGAAGGAGATATGTTTCCCACGAGTGCTTCGCCTTCGATAAACGTATTGAACGCACTCTGGATAATCTCACCGGTATCCCGAGCATTGATCTGCACCTCGTTCATTCGGTATTCGGCTTTTTGTGGGTTGTCTTGCACCGGTGCCAAGGCCCAGCGGTAGGCATTCACCAGAGCGGTCCGTATCTCTGATTCCGCTGTTCTGATGCTGTTTTGTGTCTGTCTTAGACGGTCGCCTGAGAGGTTTTCGAGCCGATTGGCACCATTGACGATGGAATTCCATGCCAAATACTGCCTGACCACATTGCGCAGGGTGCGAATTTCGTCATTCCTCGCGGTCAAGAAGAGCAGGGTATTTCTACAAATCCGGCTCGCGTCACCGCGGTTCTGGAGGATATCCAATGCCTCTGGCGTGGCGTCATCGCGTTCACTTGACCTGCTTGGCAGGGGTTTGTCAGGCGGCAGGACCACCAGGCGCACTGCATCCGATTCGGGTACGGCACTGGAATTATTTGGACATATCATAACTTCCGATTGGCGTCTAACAGTCTCTTGAAGCTCATTGACTATGTGTGCGTGGATTTCCCTGTTGTTCAATGCACCCGCACGATCGGTGGCGACTTTATTGAGGTTTTCCTCTGCGTGGAAATAGTACCGATCGTCGCTGCTGTAGAGGTAATAGAGGTCGCCGCTCATGCGATTGAGAGCTTCGTTATAGACTGAGACACCCTGTCCGGGTTGAACAACGCCCAGGCGAATCTGGCGGGCATCAATACCCTTGACGGCACCGCTGGCGGAACTGCCGAGAAATACGGCACGAGCTATGCGCCGCGCTGCGCCTCCGACATTAGCAAATCGCTGGTAAGAATGATCTATGTTATCGGTCCTGGAGCCATCGCTATCTATTTCAGACAGGACAGGACTCCATTGGTTACCAAGCAACCTGACAAATTCGTTGGCCAATGCTGCATCGCTTAAGGTCAGATTGCCCGGCAGGATCAGTGGAGAAGAATCGCTGTTGAGATACAGGCGGCTGACGCAATGCGCCATCATCCTAAGCACGCCACGCGTGCGCTGGAACTGAGGAATAGCAGACCAGTCTTCATAGAGACGGTCAAATATTTCTGGGTGGATGGGATAACACGCTTTCATGCGCTCCAAATAACGCTGTTCATTGGTTCCTTGAGGATAGTCTCGAGGATTGTACATCCGCGAGAATCTTTCGCAGGTGCGATCTCTTTCTGTTTCGTCTATAACATTGCCGAAGAGCCGTCGGCGTACCACTTCAAACGCCTCGTTTACCTCAAGAGGTTCCCATACGGCTTCAATGCGTCCCAAGAGATGCTCAAGCCGACTGAGGGCCTCCATACCGGCATCGCTTCCCGCCTCAATGCTGCTTTCGGGCAAGGTTACGACCAGGGATGTTTTGTCGTTCCTGCGGACTGATTGGGTGAGTGCCTGGATGAAAGTGTAAATGTTGTCCTGTGTACTTTCGGCATTGCGTACATACGCCACAAGTTCGTCAATAAGAATGACACAAGGTGCGACCTGTGCGAATAGCTGATCGAGTTGAGCACCGCCGGGTGCCGTGCCTTGGCGTGCGGCTTGACCTACGAGGTCATAAGCCTCCTGTCCACCCAACTGGTAAGCCATCACGCCCCACAGGGTATTTAGAGGGTCGCCCTTTTCTCTGGTCTTTGTTGTATCGGTGGATGAAAGATACGTTCCATCGAGTACGGCGACGCGGGCTTGAATGCCGCTATCTGTGTTCAGCCCGGCTTCTTCCATCAGGCCGCGTATTTCGTCGTAGGTCTGATCGGATTGCTCATTCCCTGTAGGATTGGTCAGGGCGTCGGTGCTGTTCACCAGGTGATAGAGCGCGATCAGGCTGTGGGTCTTGCCTCCGCCGAAGCCCGTTTTGGTTTGGATAACGGGATCGCCACCATTGCCGCTAAGCCGTTTTAGGGTGTTTACCAGTAATGTGCGGATGCCTGGGGTGATATACGTGTGATTGAAGAAACTGACCGGGTTGCCGTAATTTGTGGCGCTGGCGCGTCCATCATATACCTGCTGCAAGTCTGCTGCAAACTCTGCTTCCTGAAAAATTCCCTGCTGAACATCTGTATTGGGTCGAATCACTTCGCGCCAGGGTGTGAGGTTGCCGTTTGAACGGGAGGGTTGTGTTGTGGGTTCGCTCTGGGTCTGTGCCGGGACGATAGCAGGATCGCTTTGGCTGGAAGGGGTGACCAGTTGATCTCTGATCTTTTCTACCGCCTGCTTCTGCGTCGGTACATTGATCTTGTCGAGCACATCGGCGATTTGATACAGATTGGTCCGGACGAACTCTGCATCCATATCTCGCTGCCCGGGATGTGCTGCTTTATCCCGGGCCTCCTTAATCAGCCATAGCCTATTCTGAACCGTCATTTCCCCATCGAACTGTTCCCTGAAGATGTCGTGCCAGTTTCTACTGATGAGTGGCGGGAAATCATTGATATCTATCGCAGCTTCGATATTATCGTTCTGACGCAAATTTTGGCTAAACTGCTGAGCCTGCCGGTCATTTAGCGCGTCGCATATCACATCTTCGACCTGTGTGCCCTGAACTTTCTTTAGACACCGGACAATAAACGAACGCATGGCGTCGCGGTAGATGTCCAACGCACTATTGAGCGCGTCTCTATTTGGTCGGCCAACTGTGTTCATTGATGTGAACCTCTATTCAACAAGCATGTCCAGAAACTAATAATACGTCGTGACCGGACCAGCCGATACCGGATCGATTTTCTCGGGATCTATTCCGAGTTCGTCGATGGCTGTGGCGACCTGTTCGCGTTTAATTTTGCCCTGTTTTGCCAGGACGTAAAGCGCGGCCACAGCAATGCTTTCGGCATCGACTTCAAAATGCCGGCGCAGAGCCTGGCGCGTGTCGCTGCGCCCAAATCCATCTGTGCCCAGCACCATCATGTCTTCGGGTACCCAGGGGTGGATCATTTCGGGCAGGGATTTCATGTAATCGGATGCGGCGACGATCGGCCCATCGGTTTTTTCGAGTACTTTGACGATGTACGGCTTTTTCTTGCGCCTCGTTGGGTGTAGCATGTTCCACCGCTCAGTCTCAAGCGCGTCCCGCCGCAATTCCTTGTATGAAGTGACGCTCCACACGTCGGCGGAAATATTGTATTCTGCGGCGAGGATTTCTTGCGCGCGCAGGGTTTCGCGAAGGATAGATGCACTGCCAAAGAGCTGAATCTTGTGCTGGCCCTGTTGCATTTCGTGTTCTTTGAGCGGATAAATGCCTTTGACAATGCCTTCTTCAACGCCTTTGGGCATGGGGGGGTGTTCGTAGTTTTCATTGCCCAGAGTCATGTAGTAATAAACATCTTCCTGTTCCTGGTACATGCGCCGAATGCCGTCCTGAATGATGATGGCAATTTCGTAAGCATAGGCGGGGTCGTAGGCGATACAGTTGGGAACGGATGAGGCCAGAATGTGGCTGTGTCCGTCTTCGTGCTGGAGGCCTTCGCCGTTGAGCGTGGTGCGCCCGGCTGTTCCGCCTAAGAGAAAGCCCTTGCAGCGGATATCGCCGGCCAGCCACATGAGGTCGCCCACGCGCTGAAAGCCGAACATGGAATAGTAGATGTAAAATGGGATGGTGTTGACGCCGTGTGTGGCATAAGCTGTGCCAGCGCAGATGAATGAGGACATGGCACCGGCTTCGTTGATGCCTTCTTCGAGAATTTGGCCGTCTTGCGCTTCTCGGTAGTAGCTGATATTGCCCGCGTCAACGGGTTCGTATATCTGCCCCATGTGCGAGTAGATGCCGAGTTGCCGAAATAGGGAATCCATACCAAAGGTGCGGGCTTCGTCCGGGATGATGGGGACGAGCAGTTTGCCGATGTCTTTGTCGCGGGCGAGTTTGGCAAATAGGCGCGCAAAAGCCATTGTTGTAGAAGCCTGGCGGTCACCTGTACCTTTGAAGGCTTCGTCAAATACGTCGCGCGAGGGCGCTTGAATGGGTTTGGCGCGCACGCTTCGGGCGGGCAAATAGCCGCCGAGTTCGTTTCGGCGTTGTTGCAGATACTGCATTTCAGGGCTGTCGTCGGGGGGACGATAAAAGGGTGCTTTGCCCACTTCGCTGTCGGAGATGGGGATGTCAAAGCGGCGTTTGAAATCTCGCATCTCGTCTTCTTCGAGCTTTTTTTGCTGGTGGGTCATGTTGCGGCCTTCGCCAGCTTCGCCCAGGCCATAGCCTTTGATGGTTTTGGCCAGGATGACCGTTGGTGCGCCTTTGTGTTCCACGGCAGCGTTGAAGGCGGCGTACACTTTTTCGGGATCGTGACCTCCGCGACGCAATTTTTGAAGTTGTTCATCCGAGAGATGTTCGACTATTTTGAGCAAGTCGGGATGGGTGCCAAAAAAGTCGCGGCGGATGTATTCGCCGGATTCGACGGTGTATTTCTGGTATTGACCATCGACGACTTCTTCCATGCGCTGCTGAAGCAGGCCCTGGGTGTCTTTTTCGAGTAGTGCGTCCCAATCGTCTCCCCATATCACTTTGATGACATTCCAGCCAGCGCCGCGAAAGACCTGTTCGAGCTCTTGGATTATTTTGCTATTGCCGCGCACGGGACCGTCGAGGCGTTGCAGGTTGCAGTTGATTACAAAGATGAGGTTGTCGAGTTGTTCGCGGGTTGCCAGGCTGATGGCGCCGAGGGTTTCGGGCTCGTCTGTTTCGCCGTCGCCAACGAAGACCCAGACTTTGGAATCGCGAGTGGATTTGAGGCCGCGGTCTTCGAGGTAGCGGTTAAAGCGGGCCTGGAAGATGCCCACGAGGGGGCCAAGGCCCATGGATACTGTGGGGAATTGCCAGAAGTCGGGCATGAGATAGGGGTGGGGATAGGAAGACAGGCCGCCGGGGTTGCGGAGTTCTCGGCGGAAGTTTTCGAGGTGTTCGGTGCTTAGCCGGCCTTCGAGAAAGGCGCGGGCATACATGCCGGGCGAGGCATGGCCCTGGAAGAAGACCTGGTCCCCGGAGAAATCGCCATTGGGCGCTTTGAAGAAGTGATTTTGACCCACTTCATAGAGCGTGGCAGCCGATGCAAAGGTGGAGATGTGACCGCCAATGCCATCGGCTTCTTTGTTGGCACGGGTGACCATGGCCATGGCATTCCAGCGTACGAGACTTTTGATGCGACGCTCGATTTCTCGGTCGCCCGGATAGGGCAGTTGTTTGTCGCGCGGGATGGTGTTGATATAAGGCGTATGAGGTGCGAAGGGTATGTCAACGTCCAGACTTTTTTCTGCTTCTTGTTCGAGGCGGTCGAGCAAATAGCGCACGCGGTCGGGACCGCCGTTTTGCAGAACATAAGCCAGAGATTCGATCCATTCTTCGGTTTCGATGGGATCGGTATCGCGATATGTACCTGGTGCGACAGAATCGGCCATGGTAAAACCCCTTTGTTCTGTGGTGCAATGACGGGTATTTGAAATCTACGCGCGTATCCAAAAATATCAGTTCTGTGCGTAAAATTTACGAGGGATAATGAATTTTGTCAAATGTAGAGAATATTTTTGTGCGATAGAAAGGCAAATTTTAAGGAAATGCATTTATATAAGATATTGTTAATTAGTAAAATGATATTAATAGTTGACTGGTTGGTAAAGTATGGTAAAAAAAACAGAATGTCTCGCATTCTTCGGGGGAGAGGAGGTATCATGCGTCCGGTACTTGTTGTCCTCGATGACAGGTCTGGCAGGTGATCTGTGTGAATTGTCCTTCTTTGAAGTCTTTGAGGATTTCGCCGTTGATTTTTTGCGTCATTGTGATCATGAGGCGCGCAATGTCTTTGCGGGGGTTTTCGTCTGATGCGAAGTCGTAAGTGGATAGGGATTGTCCTTCTTCTCCTTTGTGGCAAGCGTGACAGCGCACGCCCAGTGCTTTGCTAAAATCTTTCATGTATTGCATGAGTTGCGCTTTTTTGATGTCTTTGGGCAGGACTTTTAAATTGGTATAAGTGTCGGGAATTTGGGCGAAAGATGCGGTGACGATCAGAGAGATGAGGGAACTGAGTGTGAGAACGAGTGCAATGAGTAGCGAGCGGTTCATGGTGTCTCCTGAGGAAGTGTGAAGTGTGATCCGCAGATGAACGCAGATGGACACAGATAATTGTAGGGGCGAGGCATGCCTCGCCCGTTGCTGTGAAATGTGAAGGGTGAAGAAGCACCGCCTTGGGGTGGTGTTGGGTGGTCTTCTAACTTCTTTTTTTTAGCCATTGCAGTTGATTTGTTTGCGGAAAAGCGGTGATGGGATTTTCGAGAGGTCCAATGCCTTCAAAGGTCATGCATACGCGGTCGCCTTCACACAAGCCGCTTTCGAGGTCGTGGTCGGAAAAGACAATGGGTGTGCCCCAGTAGAGGATTTGCAGGGTGTCGGGTTCAAGGGGTAAGCGGGAAAAGAGCGACCGCTCGAGATGAAAGAGGCCGTCGGGCATGTTGAGATGGTTTTGTCCGGTATGTCCTTCTTTGTAGGCAATGCGCGTGTTGTTGCGTATCACTTCGCAAGAGACGGCTACGCTGCTGTCGTCATAGGCCGAGTTGGTGACCATCAGGGGGCCGAGGCTGGCGCAGCCATGGGACCAGTTTTTTGCCTGGGGTAAGTTGAGCGGGTTTTCGGCTTCGATGCCGTTGTCGGTGTAATCGTTGCCGCCGGTGTAGCCCAATCGCTCAATTTGACCTGTGGTGTTGAGGCCATAGATGGTTACGAGTTCTGTTTCAGGGACGAGGCGCAGGGTGTTGTGCGGGTGCGATATGCGTCCGCCGTGTCCGACGAGGGCAGCGGTGTCGTTTTTGGCAAAGAGTTCGGGAATGCCGCCCTGCGCGCATTCCCGGTATTTTTGATCATAGACGTTGACGGCATCACCCGTGGCCTGTTTGGCTTCTATTTCGCGCAATTTTGCGCTGTCTTCATGGGTGACACCGGCGAGCCAGATCCGCAATTTGTGCGGTGCATCTGCCGGTGCGGTTATTGGGCTGATGAGGTGCGGTTGATCGGGGTCGGACGTGTTGTCGAGGAGGTCGCGGAGTAAGAGGCGCGGCGCATTGTGGATATTGATTGACGCTACTGTGGTTTCAATACTGTTTTTGTTGCCCCCGTGGCGGTAATAGAGGTCGTGAAGCGAAGTCGGGTGTGGGGCGCAGGCTGTGAGATCGAGAACATCGTCGCCTTTGACAAGTCCCAGGCGAGGTCCTTGTTCGGGGTGTGCGAATTGCAATAGTTTCATGGTTGCCTCGGTGATTGTGGGATGGGAAACAAGAATAGTTATTATTGGGGCACCTGTAAAGCAGATTTATCGTTAGCCATTGTGCGAATTTTTTTACATATTGAGGCAGGAGAAAAGGAGGCGGGTCTTATGGCTATAGCACTGATTACGGGCGCGTCGAGTGGTATTGGTCTGGAACTGGCGCGGGTGTTTGCAGCTGATGGGGTCGATGTGATTTTGTCGGCGCGGTCCGAGGATAAGTTGCATGCGCTGGCAGAAGAGGTGCGGGAGGAATACGGTGTAAGAGCAGAGGTGGTTGTGGCTGATTTGTCGGTGCAGGGCGGGGCAAAGAAGGTTTATGACCGGGTCGCGGAGATGGGATGGGATGTGGATTATCTGGTGAATAATGCCGGGTTTGGGGTTTATGGTTTTTACGCGGAGACAGATTGGACGGCCGAAGCGGATATGTTGCAGGTAAATATTGTCGCTTTGACGCATTTGACCAAGTTGTTTTTGCCTGGTTTGATTGATCGGGGTC
This sequence comes from Candidatus Latescibacterota bacterium, assembly GCA_022822565.1. Classification (GTDB taxonomy): domain Bacteria; phylum Latescibacterota; class UBA2968; order UBA2968; family UBA2968; genus VXRD01. The sequence continues at coordinate 18,294 of JAJEAX010000113.1, read as the reverse complement.
GGGGAAGAATTTTGAATGTGGCTTCGACTGCGGCGTTTCAGCCCGGCCCGAGGATGGCTGTGTATTTTGCGACGAAGGCGTATGTGCTGTCGTTTTCAGATGCGATTGCCAATGAGTTAAAGGGCACGGGGGTAAGCGTGACTGCGCTGTGTCCAGGGGCAACGGAGACGGGGTTTCAAGATGCTGCGGGTGCAACGGGTTCGCGTTTGTTTGATATGCGCGGATTGCCCACGGGTGCCGATGTGGCAAAATATGGGTACAGAGCTATGCAAAAGGGAAAGCGCGTGGCTATTCACGGGTTGATTAGTAAGATGCTGGCTTTTACTGTGCGCTTATTACCCCGGCGGATTGTTGCCGCAACGACGAAAGCGTTGATTGCGAGGCGTGATTGAATAGGGATAAGGTGAAGATATGTTGATGCAAAGCGAAATCGCCGGGATAGGACGGCGTCTGTTGGCAACGGTGTTGGATTTTGTGATTTTACACCTGGTGCTGACGGTGGTTCTGCGCAATATGCTGCTGTCGCCTGCGGGCGTGTGGATGGTGGATTTTATTTTTATTTTGGTGTATTCCGCGATATTTGTGGGGCTTATGGGCCAGACGCCGGGCAAGATGTTGTTGGGATTGCGCGTGATTGATGCTCACGGTGGCGGGTTGAATTACGTGCAGACGTTTCGACGTGCGGTGGTGAAGTGGTCGCCGGTTTTTGTGCTGTTTGTTGTGATGGCCCTGTTGACGCCAGAGGAGGTGTATCAGGGCCCCGCGGATGGAGAAGTGATGGATACCGTTGAAGTTGATGCGCAATCGGCAGTGGCTTCATCGACTGCAATGGTGATCGGTACGGTGGGCTGGCTGGTGTTGATTCACATGGCGCGCCGCCATCCCGATGGTCAGGGGATTCACGATCGCGTGGCAGAGACGTATGTGATTAGAACGAGGTGAAAATTATCGGGTGCCTGGTACAAAGAAGACAGCATCTTTTTTTGTGGTCTGGTCGGCGTTTTTGTCTGTGATTGTGAGTTTGAGGGTATAGCGTCCGGGCGCGAGGTTGGTAAGGGGCATTTCGAGATAGGTGTTTTCGTCGGGGTTTGTACCGACTTGATCAAAGCTGAGGCCAACGGCCTCGGTATTTTTTTTGCCCAATTTGGCGAGGAGGGATACGAGTGCGAAACCGGTTTCCTGGCGTTTTTGCACTTCGTAGGATATGGTGTATCGCGTCTGTCCAAATTCGTCGCGTTTGAGGTTGTAGATTTCAAAGTAAACGTACATGGGCATGCCGGGGACAAAGGTTGCCGAGGGCTGTGGCTGAATGTAGAGGTTGCCGCGCACAAAGGATGTGTCGGGTGCGCGATCCGCTTCGATGATGAGGGAGGCGATCTGGATGTCGCTCATCATCATAAGGCTTTTATCGTGATAGTTGGGCAGGCGAAGATCGGGCTGACGATATGCGCCAACGCGGTTGGTATTTTGACGCCACGCTTCAACGGCCAGTTCATATTCCCCGGGTTCGGCAATGTGATGCACGCCGCTGAGGGCTTGTAAACCCCGGTCTCGAATATCATCGGTGATGTCGATGGCCAATGCGCTTTTGGTGTTCTGAAAATTGAGGGCGCGAGGGTAGATAAGCGCGGTGCGGCGTTCGACGACTACAGTGGTGTCCGGATCTGTGGGCAGGGCCACATTGTCTAAAGGCAGGCCAAATATGACCTGCAATTCGGTTTTGTTCTCCGGTCCCCTGAAGGTGAGGGTATCGAAGTAAAAGTCGAGGGGGTCAAGTGCTTCTATGCTGTACAATTCGGGTTCTATTGCGGCGAGCGATTGGGCGAGGGTGGCGGGGTTAAATTCGTTGAGGCGCTGAATAACGCTCATGTACGAGCGCCCGGAGGATTCGGCATTGGCGAGGTCTTCTTCGGTTAGCGACGGGACGGGGGCAAAATCGTAGTTTCCACCCAGAAATTCATCGGTAAATGTAAATTCTGCGCCCTGTCCGAGGTTTTTATATACCCACACTTCCCAGGGTACAGAGGTCCAACCGCTGGTCGTTGTGACGGGGCGGTAGTCGGTAAAGCCCATATCGCCCACGCGACCTATGCCACCTTGCTCCATAGTGCGAATCGGATAGACGGGACCGACGAAGTTTGCCTCAATGCCCGCATCGCCGTAAATCGCATACGCTCTTTGTTCTTGAAGGCGCTGTATATCGAGTGGTACGATGGCATTGAGTTTGCGAGAGGTAGAGATGTAGTCGGGTTTGCCATACCGGATGTAGATTTCTCCTCGGCGATCCCACGGCCACTTTTTGCCAAAATGGGTTCGCGCATGCCATACCCTGCGGTAGTGTTCGGCTCGGCGCAATGCGCCTCCCGAGGTTTTAAAGGGATCTTTTTGCAACCAAAAGCGTGTGAGAAAACGCTCGCGTTGTGTTTTGTCATCCGAGGCCGACGCGAGGCGGTAAGCGCGCGCTTCGGCTTTTGAGCCGATATAAGAGATGTCGTCAAAGAGAGGCTGTTCTTCTTTGGATAAGGTCTCGATATAGCGTTGAAATGCCGTTAGTGCGCCTTCGTGGTCGCGTCTTTGTATGAGGGCCTGGGCGAGCAATGGCAGTGCGCGGGGATCTCGCATGCGCGATGTGATATCTTCGAGGTCGCGGTATTCTTTGGCTTCGTATAGCGCGTAGGCAAATTGGTATGCGGTTTCGTGGTCTTCGGGGTTGCGCTCGAGGTATTTTTTGTAGTAGTATAGCGCGACCTGATGCGCGCTGCCTTCTTCGCGATGGGCGCGAGCGAGCAGGAGATAGGGCGAAGCCCGGTCGGGAAATCGCGCAATGGTTTGTGAGGCCGCTTTTCGCGCGCGGCTTCCGGTATCTTCGAGTGCGAGCAAGGTTTTGATGAGGTGGTCGTGGGCGTCCGCGTCTGTGGTGTCGATGGCGACTGCTTTTTCGTAGTGTGACAGCGCGCGGTCGGGTTTGTTGCGCAGGTTTTGATACACGCGGCCCAGGCCCGTGTGGGCAATTGCGAGGTCGGGGCGCAAAGCGAGCGCGTTTTGAAAGGCTGCTTCGGCGCTATCGGCTTCTTCAAGGCGCAAATAGAGCAGGCCCATGCGCGCATAGCTCGCCGACGAATCAGACGCGGTGGTCAGGTCTGCTTTCAATTGATTGATGACGTCGAGGAGGTCGCGGTTTTGCGCGAATCCCGTGCTTGCAAAACTGATGAGGAGCAGATAGATGGTTGAGTAGAGGACTGTGTGCATGGATAATCCTTAGTAAGTGCCGTGGTAGTTTTTACACGTTTGTTTGGGTTTTTGGTTTCTTTTACACTTTAAAAACTTTTGTCGAATTTCTCAATGACTTTTGCGACTTATAAGGCTGTAAAGGTATAAATATATCTAATTTTCTTGACTTAGTTGAAAGGGCGTTTTATTTTCCGTCTAAAAGCGATGTGTGTGCAGGCAGGGATGTCTATGCTCTCACTCAAATGAAAGGGCATTTATGACGTTGATAGAGATTCTGTCGGGCAAGTCGGTCATTATCGGGCTTAAGGGGGATAACAAGCGGGAAATTCTCGAAGAGCTTGTTAATGAACTCGAAGTAGGCGATAAAATTACTGACCGAGATAAGGTACTCCAGGCGGTTTTGGACCGCGAAGACATTATGAGTACGGGTATTGGGCACGGTATTGCCATTCCCCATGGGAAGTCGGAATATGCCACGACGTTGGGCGGTGTGTTGGGCATCAAGTCAGAAGGTATCAATTTTAATGCTTTAGATGGCAAAAAGACCTACATTTTTTTTCTTCTGGTCTCGCCTCTGGATGTTTCGGGACCGCATATTAAAGCCTTAGCGCGTATATCAAGAGTGCTCAAAGGAGAAGATTTTAGACAGCGTTTGATTAGCATTAGAAATCGCGAGGAGGCTCTGGCGATTATTGCGGCAGAGGATAAGAAACACTAATAAATATTATAAGATTTTTCCCAATGCCTGCTTTTCTGCAAAGCAGGTTTTTTTATTTGAGCGTTTTTTATGTTCGGTATTTCATTTACAAATCCAATGCTGTTGCACGGTTTGTGGGCGGCGCTGTTGCCGCTTGTGATTCATTTGTTGAATCGGCGTCGTACGGTAACGGTTTCGTTTTCAAATGTGGCACTTTTGCAAAGACTCCAGCACGACCGCATGCGACGGCTAAAATTAAAGCATCTCGCATTGCTCATTTTGCGAACTCTGCTCATTGTTTTGCTGGTGCTGGCTTTTGCGCGTCCGACTTTGAGTGGGGGTAGCGAGCAGGTGGGCGATGCGGGAACGTCGGCGTTTATTTTGCTCGATCGTTCGTTGAGTATGCAATATCGCACAGCAGAAGGTACGTTGTTTGAGCGGGCGCTTCGCAGGGTGCAGGCTCTGTTGTCCCTGTTTGATGAGCGCGACGATGTGCGTATAGCGCTGATTGACAATGACGTTGAGGAGGTCGATGTGACTTCGCCAGAGCGGCTGCGGCTGCTTATGGATACGCTACAACCCGGTTTTGGCAGTACAGATTTTGAGGCGGGATTGCAATTGGCTTTGTCGCATTTGTCCGGGTCACAGATGCCCAACCGCGAGTTGTATCTCGTGACGGATCGCGCTTATAATGGATGGATGAATTTGCCCGATACACTGTCTAATTTGGCCGATGTCTCGGTGTACATTATTTCCGAGCGGCCTTCGCAAGTTGCCAATATCGGCATTGGGCAGATCAATACGACTTCTCCAGAGGTCGGGCGTTCAACCGCGCTGGGGATCGAACTGATCAATTACGGCGTGGCAAATCGAGGCGATGTGCCTGTGCAGATATTTTTAGATGGTCGGCGCATTGGCCAGGATATTGCCCATGTGCCTGCGGGCGGGCGTCGCAAATTGCATACGTCGTTTGTGCCCAAAACAGGGGGGGATGTTGCCCTGCGTGTGGAAATAGGAGAAGATGATCTCGAGGCCGATAACAAGTGCGTGACAGTGTTGCGCGTTCCAGAGCGCGTCCGCATTTTGCTGGTGGGGGATGCGTCCCGCGAGTCTTACTATCTCGCAGAGGCTTTGTCCGTTGTCTCAAGCGAGGTGGTGCAGGTTAAACCCGAGCGCGTATCAGATCAGGTGTTGGAAGATATTGATGTGGTTTTTTTGTGCAATGTTGCGCGGCTTTCTACAGGTGCGATTGCCGTTTTGCAAAATCGGATATCTCGCGGGGTTGGGCTGGCTATTTTTTTAGGGGATCAAATAGATGTCCGATATTATAATGAGCATGTGTTGCCCGCGCTTTTTCCCGCTAAATTACTCGGTACGCGGGGTGCGTTGTCAGGTGCGTATCAGGCTTTACAGACGGTTTTGCCCGATCATCCCATGCTGTCGGGTCTGGAACTTAAAGGGGCATTTCAAAGCCCGCGTTTTTTTGTTTCTTATCGGGTGTTGCCCGCGCAAAATGCACAATCTGTGTTGTTCTTTACTTCGGGGGCACCCGCGCTTCTCGAAGCGCGCAAGGGCAATGGGCGCGTCGTGCTGTTCGCGTCTTCGGTGAGTGCGGATTTGGGATGGAATGACGCGCCACTTTCCGGCTTTTTTGTTCCATTTGTGCATCGCCTGAGCGGATATCTGGCGGCTGGGGCGTTTGGTCGATCTGACTATCGCGTCGGTCAGGTTGTGTACAGAGATATGCGGCGAGAAAATGCTTCTGAAGCTGTGCTGCGGGCGCCGGGTGGAGAACCCAGAACAATTTGGCCTCAACAACGAGGCTTGCAATCGGTGTGGCCGGTTGGGGTAGTGGATGCGCCAGGGCTGTGGGAGATTTTTGCGCGCGAGCGCGTCTCTGATCGCTTTGCCGTTCAGACCGATGACCGCGAACCCGATTTGACCCCGGTTCCGATGGCGCGCCTCGAGGCTCTGTTTGGCAAAGACCGTTTGCGCGTTGTGGATGGCAAGGCCGATTTGAAGGCGGCAATTCTTTCCCAGAGGCACGGTCGGGAGCTTTGGCGATGGGTGTTGTTGTTGGCCTTGATGGCGATGGGTGCAGAGATGCTCATTGCACAGTCTGCACGCACGAGCCGAGGGACGCAACCTTGACTTTTGTAATTGGTGCGCGTATTTTTTTGAATTGCAGTGGGCGAGTAGAGAAGCACCGCCCTTACTTCATTTGAATGACAAAGGACGTTTTGATGGCGAAAAATTTGATTATTGTCGAATCACCTGCCAAAGCACGGACAATTTCTCGATTTGTGGGCAAGGACTACAAAGTCGCCGCTTCTATGGGGCATGTGCGCGATCTTCCCGCACGCGAATTGGGCTTTGATGTAGAGAGTTTTGATCCCAAATACGTCGTATCACAAGACAAGCGCAGTGTGATTCAGGCGCTAAAGAAAGATATTGAAAAAGATACGACTGTGTATCTGGCGACAGATGAAGACCGCGAAGGGGAATCTATTTCGTGGCATCTGATTTCTGCGCTCAAGCTCAAGAATCAGCCCATTAAGCGGATTGTGTTCCACGAGATTACCCAATCTGCGATTTTGCACGCGCTTGAAAATCCGCGCGAACTGGATCAAAATCTGGTCGATGCCCAACAGGCGCGTCGCATTCTGGATCGCGCTGTGGGATATCAGTTGTCGCCTTTGTTGTGGCGAAAGGTAAAGGGGGGATTGTCAGCCGGGCGCGTACAGAGTGTGGCGGTGCGGATTATTGTCGATCGGGAGCGGGAGATTCGGGCGTTTAAGCCAGAGGAGTATTGGAAGATTAAATCCGATTTTAAGGATCCCAAATTTCAGGCTGAATTGACGCGGCAAAATGGCAAAAAAGCGTCTGTGAAAAATGAAGCCGAGGCCAAAGCTATTGAAGCGAGTGCGCTGAAGGGGCAATTCGTCGTGGCAGAGGTGGTCGAGCGCGAGGGTGTGCGGCGGCCCGTGCCTCCGTTTACGACATCGACGCTGCAACAAGAGGCGTCTCGCAAACTGAGTTTTTCCGTGTCTCAGACAATGCGGGTTGCACAACAGCTTTACGAGGGCAATTTTGAAATTCCCGGATATACCGGCGGTTTGATTACGTATATGCGTACCGATTCGGTGAATTTGGCCGAGCAGGCGGTGAATCAGGCTCGGGAGGTGATTGCGCGGGAATTTGGCCGAGATTACACTGTGGAGAGTCCCCGGCGATTTGCCAACAGGACCAGGGGGGCACAAGAAGCGCATGAGGCGATTCGTCCGGCGGATTTGTCGATTAAACCCGACCGGGTTAAAGCACATCTCGATCCCCGACAATTTCGGCTTTACGATTTGATCTGGAAGCGTACGTTGGCGACGCAGATGGCCGATGCGCGCATTGCATATACGACGATTCGCATTCGGGCTGGTGAAGCGGGCGAATTGGTTTTTGAGGCAAAGGGGCAGCGCGTTTTGTTTCCCGGATTTTTGAGGGTTTATGCCGAGGGGTCCGATAATCCAGAGGCAGATGTGAGCAACAAAGATGTGATTTTGCCAGAGGTTGCAAAGGGGCAGGTGCTCAATTTGGAGAAGTTGCATTTGGAGCAGTTGTTTACCAAACCGCCCGCGCGTTATACCGAGGCTTCGCTGGTGAAGAAGCTCGAGGGCGAAGGTATTGGGCGGCCTTCGACTTATTCGCCGACGATTTCAACCATTCAGAGTCGGGAATATGTGGAACGCACGCGAGATAAGAAACTCAAACCCACAGATATCGGCGAGGTGGTGAACGATTTTTTGATGGCGCATTTTCCCGATATTGTCGATTTGGGTTTTACGTCGCATCTCGAAGACGATTTTGATGAGATTGCACAGGGTAAAAATTCATGGAAAGAGATGTTAGAAGCGTTTTATCCGCCGTTTAATGAGCGGGTGGAAGACAAAAAGTCGGTTGATAAAATTGGGCGCAATCTGGGGAAAGATCCCAATACGGGGCGCGAGGTGAGTGTGCGTTTTGGGAAGTATGGTCCCTATGTTCAGATTGGTAGTGCGGGTGAAGAAGAAAAGCCTTTGTTTGCATCTTTGCCACCGGATCAGAGCTTTCGTGACATTGAATTGACCGATGCGCTCAAGTGTTTTGAGTTGCCGCGCAAACTCGGGCAAAATGATGCGGGTGATGAGGTGCAGGTCAATACGGGTCGATACGGTCCCTATGTGCGAATAGGTCGCAACTTTTTCTCCCTGCCAGAGGGCGAGGATCTGTTTGAGGTGACGCTGGATCGCGCGCTGGAGATCGCGGCGGCTGAGGAAGATCGCAAAGCCAAAAATGTGATTCAGGATTTTGACGATTTCCAGGTGCTCAATGGACGGTATGGGCCTTATATTCGCAAAGATGGGAAGAATTACAAGATTCCCAGAGGGATGGATGCGGCGACATTGGACCGCGAGACGCTCGAGAAACTCATGCAGGGCGGGTCGGGCGGCGGGCAGTCGCAGAATGTGATTCACGATTTTGATGGGATTCAGGTTCTTGCCGGGCGATATGGTCCTTATATTAAACACGATGGAAATAATTACCGCATTCCAAAGGACGTGGAGGCGTCGTCTTTGACGAAGGCGGCTTGCGAGAAAATTATCGCGGAAAACCCGGCGACGAATAGGAGAAGGCGTAGGAAGTGAGAAGTATGAAGTGTGAAGTGGTTGGTAGGGGCGAAAAACCTTTCGCCCGTTGTGTAGGGGCGAGGCATGCCTCGCCCGTCATCGCGGCAGGGTCCCCTGCTTAAATCATGCAGGGGCATGCTTAGCCGCGATCCAGAGGGTTTTAAAAGGCGGTGTGAAGTGAGGTGGGCTATGGAATGGCATGACATTGCGCGGCGCATCAAAGCGGGCGAGGATGGCAGTACTGAATTCAAACGCGACCTGATAGAGTTTTCGGGAATCGGTCGGGCGATTTGCGCCTTTGCCAACGCGGAAGGTGGGCTGATTATCCTGGGGGTTGATGACCAGGGAACGGTTGTCGGGGTGAGAGAGGATCCGGATGCGGTGCAGGAACGGCTGACGAGTTTTTTGCATTCGGGATGTAGTGCGCCGGTTTCTGCGCGATGTGGGCGGTACAATGATCCAAATGGATGGGTGCATTGGATTGAGGTACCTCGCCAGCGAGGATTTGAGCCGCTTCACTATCGAAGGCGCGTTTGGATTCGGCGCGAACGCAGCAGTGTGGAACCGTCTCCGACCGAACTCCAGGAGTTGTATAATACCTTCGGTTTTATTGTGACGGAAGAGCAGGTTATTCCGTCCGCGAATATGGAAGATATTGATCTCGACGCGTTTCGGGCCTTTCTGCATAAGCAGGGTCTTGATACAGAGGAGGAACCGCAACCTGAGATTGCTGATGATTTGTGCAATAGACGTATTCTAATTGAATTCGACAATGCTTTACGTCCTACGGTCTATGGATTGATGGCGTTTGGCAAAGAGCCGCAGGCGCATCCGCAGACCACCAACTTTTTTGTCGAGTGTGTCGCCTATCTGGGTGAGGATCGGGCGTCGGATATTATTCTCGTTGGCGAGGGGAAGGGACGTCTCGAAGAGCAAATACGCCGGTCAGTCGGATGGGTTCGAGGTTTGGGATGGACTGAGAGCTACAATGGCCTTGAACGAGAGGAGACGCCGCTAATTCCCGAGAAGGCACTGCGCGAGGCAATCGTCAACGCCGTTGTCCACCGCGATTACGCGATTACGGGTTCGAAGGTGATGCTCGAAGTATTCCGCGACCGCATTGATGTGACGAGTCCAGGGACGCTTCCAAATCACATGCGTGTCGAGAATGTTCGCTCGGGCGGCAATCCCCGATCCCGCAATGAGTTGATGGCAAATGCTATGCTCGTCGCACGTTTGATGGAACAGCGAGGGCGCGGATGGCCCATCATGCGGAGAGCGATGCGGGAGTTTAACGGGACTGAGCCAGAAATCGTGCAAGACGAGGGCGGGAAGTTCGTGCGGGTGACATTTCGCAAAGGGGCAGAGGGGTAACGTATGGCTAATAGAGAGGACACCCTGGCAACTTTCCGTCGTGTGCGTGCGATTCAAGCTGTTGATGAACTGCAAAAGCAATCGGTTGAAAATGGTCTTGATAAGATGGATTTAGAAGAGGTAAACCGCGAAATCCAGGCCGTGCGAATGTCAATCTAACCGAGGGGAAGAATCAGTGCAGGGCTAAGCCTACCACCACACAACAAGTTGAAAACAAAAAATCTCCGGTTCTACAGGGCAACTGGGGATTTTTTTTGGGTTGAGAAGAACGGATTCAAATGAACTTTTATGATTGGTATATGACGAAATTGCCCTTCAATCATTTCTTGGCATTAGCAATGGGGCTTTAATTTTTGTATTGCTACAAGTCACAAACTGATTTTTATTGACAGTATTAGACGTAGGGTAAAATGTTTTACCATTAGAAAACTCACCTGGCTTCTTGGGATAATACGATGGTCAGATGGAATTGGATAAAAAACACCTGGAAATGTAATGCGTGTGGTGCTGAAAACAACCCACCGCTCGCCAATTTTTGCTCTCAATGTGGCAGTCTCGCAGATAAAGCAACCCTTATTGCAGCACCCATAGCTCCCGCAGAAAGCTATCCGCCCGAGGAACACATGGTTCCGCTTAGAGGGAATCCTGATTTGCTCTTGAACATATTTGGCGTTGCATTGGTTGTCGAGAAGACTACTGGAAATATGGTAGTTTTTCCCAATCCTCTCCGCGAAGGCATACCTTTTTTTCTTTCCCGCATCATCGGGGGAATCGTCCAAGTTTGTTTTGACCAGTGGTGGGTATATGCCCTGAACACTCCGGGTACTCTCTATGTCTTTCCGGTGTCTGCGCTTAGGGACGAATATATGGCGAGGAATACAAAGTGGCGACCTTATGCCGAGAATGTACACAAATTTTGGCTGTTCAAAAACCGTTTGTTCGTCATTGACAAAGAGAGCAAAAAAATTAAAACAGGTGATATACCATCCATAAGCAATTTTTGGACAGAAGGCGAGGAAACGGCTTACAACCTTTCAGAAATAGAGACGCGATTTGAAGTTGAAACTCTGGTTCCACTGCAAGGCGAGAATTTTTTGGTGGCCCTTGTAGGTAAGAATCAAATGGCCTTGTTGACAGATGAAGATGTCTCGGAGCCTTATGAAGGGTTTTTAGATAGCGGCAAGAATCATTGGATAGTATCAAACCGTGCGGGTCGTCATTACTTAGCAATCAGACAGGAGAATGGCGATGTCAGGATAATTTCTTTTACTCAGGATAATCTCGAACCCATTACAGATACCATACCCGATCTCCAGGCGACAGCCCTTCACACCATAGACATTGACGGACAGGACTGGTTCGCCGTGATCACATCTGACAGCATCAATTTAGTAGATCCTTTGAACGGCAGTGTTGATAGAGAGTATCCAGCTTTCATGAGTCAGACAGACATGTGTAGCTCTTTTGGCAATCTTGTTGCGGGCTTTCAAGATAATGAAGACCCTGGTGGTTTGCCTCTCGTGGCCCTGTTTCATTTTGACCGCAACAATGGCATTTCTCGTCCGCGTTTCTGGTCGCTCAAGATGGGTCTGACACCAATGACTGCAACAGCAGGTTTTGGGCATAGTGTATATGTCTTGATGAGAGAAGAAAATTCCACAATGCTGTACTGTTATCCTCTCAATGGGGATAGAGAGGCTTAGACAGTGGCGTATTTTATTATCATATTTGGCCTACTGTTTGCACAGGCATCATTGGTATATGCCCAGAGAGTAAGCATACAGATTGATGGTTCCGGTTCTATGACTGGTTTCGACAACAGCAAGGAACTCGATATTCTGGTCAATATCCTGAAAAAGGTGTGTGAACAGAAGAGCATGCCCTCAGAGACGGTCTTTTTTGTTTCAACCCGGCCAGATACAGTAACTTGGCATGATGCCGAAAGTTTCCAAAAGACAAAGACATGGGGTGGATATACCAATCTTGAAGCGGCATTTAATACGGGATATGACAGGGCACCGATTGTGATGATGCTCACAGATAATGTTCAGGCAGCCAGCGATCTCGATGCCAGAGCACTTTATGCTTGTTTTAACCGCGATACGATCAAAGTATTACGGGCTATTCCCCTTAAGCGGATGTTTGACGGAGTTTTGTTTAATCCCCTTCCAGATAAAGGACATAGTGAACTGCAAAGCATGAATCCCGATGCTGAAATCCGGATTCGTTCCGATGGTCGGCTCTACTACAAGGGAATGAAAGGTTTTGTCCTTTATCTGTTTCTCACACAGCCGCAATATCGCTCCCAATATGAGCACCTCGTCACATCCTTGCAGAACGGAGGTATGGAGCCGATGGTGATGAAGCCGATTGATGATACCATTATTTTAACTCCCGGTTTGATCAGGCCGATAGTGGCGGAAATTAGTGAAAAAAGCCGACTGCGTTTTAATTTTACACTACAGTCGCGGCTCAGCCATATTAACATTGAACCCACGGGATCGGAATTTAGAGTCCAACCCCCGCAGGTGCATGCCCGCAAGCCGCAGGACCGCATTTTATTGGGGCGTAGATCGTATCACTACGGTGGGGTGAGTCCCCCATCACTTGTAGATACCCTGATGTCTGACGCGCAGCATACCTCTGTCTATACGTGTCTGATACACTTTGGTCCTTTTCGTCCAGACCATCAAAATTTTTGGGATTACTTGAACCTTGCTCGTATTGGTCTCGTGCCAGCAGACTATTACTTCGCGGTGTCCATAGAAATTCCGCCCAATTCATTTCGCATGACAGAGGCTTACAATGCGCGGTACTTCACCGACCAGCCGGGGGTGTTAAACCGCATCTATACACCTGCTGACATTATCCAGTACCTCCATCAGCAGCCTGCAACTGTCGTGCCGATAGGGGGTACGATCTCTGGCGAATTGCAAATCACACCTCTTCAAGGTCCCTGGATCGCCTGGATCGCGCTCCTTCTCGTCGTAATAGGCGCGATTCTTACAATCGTTTGGATAATATTCTACCCTTTGAGGTATCGGGTTACAGACAGCCTGAATCAAGTTCAGGATCATACCGAACGGCTTCGCTTAGGGCCTATGAGCAAGCAAATTGATCTGAAAATATCAAATGCAGCAGGCGACAAAATCAGTTTGGGAAATATCAAACGAGACACTATTTTTCAGTTCGCTTTCCGTCCAGATGAGGATGTTATAGTGGAAGATGCTTTAGGTAATGATATGTTGGAAGAATTGAACGCAACAGTAGAGGAAGATGAAGAAGAACACAAAGATGTCAAGCTGTTGTTAGAGCCTGATAAAGCTCTGATATTAAAAAAAGGCGATATGTCGGTGACTTTTGAACGTTGGGCTGCACGGTTTTAAATAGGAGAGTATGTGATGATATCACATCTTGCGGGTATAATTTTTCTATTGGTCCTGTGGGGTTGTGGGGGGACAAGTAATAACACTGCTTCGCGGATTGCTGAGGAGGAAGGCCCTGCTGTGGCTTTTGTGGTTGTTGAAATAGATGGCGCAAAGAGTCAGAGTCAGGGATCGGGAGTAGCTATTGATGGTGCAAAAGGCTATTTTCTGACCAACTGGCATGTTATCAAAGGTATTCGAGAAGGATGGGTGCGCGTACAGGGAGCCGAATGGATGCCTATCGTGGCTATTGTGGCAAAAGATGAGCACAAAGATCTCGCGCTTGTGAAGGCCGATCTGGGTGGACAAACCCTACATCAAGCGCGTCTGGGGACAGTGGCAGGGGTAAAACCCGGCGATCCCGTGGTCGTGATTGGCAATCCCTTAGGCGAGGAGTTTTCTGTCACCGATGGCATCATATCGCAGATACGAAATCAGGATGGATACAAGGTTGTTCAGACCACGGCACCCATCTCACCTGGTAATAGTGGAGGGCCGTTATTTAATGAACAAGGAGAGGTGGTAGGCATTGTAACATTTACCAAACAGGATACGGCCAGACGTGCCCAAAATCTCAATTACGCTGTGGCAATAGATGAAGCCAGACCTTTATTGGGCAAATCGGATTATGAGGATAAGGTTGTTCCAGGTATGGAGCCTCCTGCCGATAGGTCGCGATCCAGAGCATTTATTTTTGACGATTCTCTCAGGTGGGTGTTGCTGGTGGTCATTATCATTGGTATCTATGTGTTATCCACCTTTGTGGTTTTCCCTATCCTCATCAGAAATCACGATCGGCGTCCTTCTCAGGCTTTTGGGCTTTCTGCTGTGATTACGGGTGTGGGGAGTGCGTTGACCATTGTCTTTTTTCTTAGCGGGTATTTGGATTATCTGCTGGATTGGCAGACCAATTATGCGAGCACTCTGTTCTGGGGGTCTTTCTTTGGTGGTGTTCTGGTCTTTTTAATCGCCGTTTTTCTGACACGTTCTCAGCCTCGTAAAAACTGAGATAACCAAACTTTTGGGAGTAAAACCATGATGGAATCAAATGCTACGGCAGAACGCCTTGGCGGAGCACAGCGAGGAGAAGGCCGGGTCAGCATCAGGCCAACTGTTCTGATCGGTCTTGGGGGCACTGGTAAGGAAGTTTTGCGGCGTCTTCGTCGAATGTTTTATGAAAAATACAGGATGGTCGGTTTACCCGTGATGGAGTACCTCTGGTTTGATACCGACATCCGAAATATTGATATTATGGAGAATGAAACAGATCTTCTGGATCGGAGAATAGACTTTTCTGCTGGTGAAATGGTAGACGGTAGAGTTATGCCCCGAGAACTCGAGGGATACCGCAACAACAAAGGTATGTATCCTCATATCTGGTCTTGGTTTCCTAAAGCACTCGACAATATTAACTCGACATCTATTACACAGGGGGCTGGACAGAATCGACCATGTGGCCGATTGGCCTTTTTTCATCACTACAAAAAACTCCGAGAGGAAATACAAAGAAAGGTCAATCACGTTCGAAGCCAAGAAGCCGAAAGCGAGATGAAGAAACTATTTCCCCAATACGATGCTGATCCCAACGATCTGGAAATCGTGCTCGTCACATCCATTGCTGGAGGTACCGGTTCTGGCTCCTTTATCGACATGGGATTCCTGTGCCGAGACCTTTTCCCAAATGCTGTCAGTACAGCCTACCTGGTGCTACCCTCTGTTTTTGATTGGGTTCCGGGAAAACGACAGACGACACGGGCCAATGGTTTTGCCGCCCTTAAAGAACTCGAACACTACATGCAGCCTCACTTTGATATACAAGGTGCGGATGTTGCTCATTCTACTAAACATAAATTTAAGTGGGATGAGATGGAGCACGAAGTTGAAGCACCTCCGTTTTCAACGGTATATTTATTTGATGATAGCAATCTTGCCGGGGTCCGCATTGCAGATTTTACTGATGTATTCCAGATGATCGCTGAATTTCTGTTGCTCGATTTCGAAGATACCCGTTTTGCGATGGACAAGCGCAGTACTCGTTCCAATATGGAGCAATTTTTACAGGAAGTTGTGACGTATAAAAGCGACAATTATGTCCAGTACTTCCCATGCCGATATGCCTCATTTGGTCTCTCTCAAGTAGAGATCAACCAGCCGCGTCTCGCCAACGCTGCTTCAAATAAATTCGCACAGCACTTGGTAGATTTTATAATCGCAGCAAAAAATGAGGTTCCATCTGGGTTTTCTACCGCCGATGTGCGACCTCATCTGGAACAGATCGAGCTCACCACAGACCAGCTCATCAACCGTGCCTTAAACCGTCCCGGTGCAGACTTTACGCTTGCCGATCATGCCATAAATGAGATTTTGAGACCGGTTTTTACCGACCTTCAACAAAGCATTCTGAAAGCACCCGAAGCTCAGGATGTTGCGGTCCTCGAAAGACAGGTTGCAGAAGCCAGGTCAAAAGTTGAAAGTATAAAACTTGAAATACAGCAGACGGTGGCTGAAAAGCTCAAAGAGGAAGGAACAATTAAAGGAGAAGATATTAAACAGATCCGCGAAAGTGTATATCAATTGATTCCAGATCTGGAAGACAGAGTAGAAGATTATTGTATTGACATGCTCTGCAATCCTTTAGAGCGCGGTCCCAACTATGTCGAAAAGTTCTTAGAATACAGCAAAGAGGAATTAGCATCTGTGCTTCGAGATTTGAACCGGTTGGCTAATGAACCGATGGAAGATCCTAAAATCACCGCTATCAATATTGAGCTTTCGGAAGACTTTCATCTTTTTGAACAGAGGTTAAAAGAAGCTGAAGAGCTCGTTCCGGCCTGGCAAACAAAAAAGATAGCGGTGCGTTATTACGAAGGCAAAAAAGCAGAGGCTTTTCGCAAGGATGCTCAACTGATCACTAAGAATCTTCGCTATCAGGTCGAGACGATTGAGCGGGAACTCTCCGATTGGGTGCGGAAACGTTTTCGCAAGGATGCTGCCCGATTCCTCGGCGATTTGGTGGAAAGAATCATCAGCCAACTGGGAAGTCGTGCAAAGGTCATCGGAGATGATGGCAAGAACAGCATAAAAGTGAGTGGCCTGCAAGCACAGATTGAACACTTCCGTGAGAACCTGCAGGAAATGTCCAGAGGTTTTTTAGACATCCATCAGGCATATATTCAGCGCGTAACGGGAGAAAGAAACCTGAACCTCACACCTGACTTGAACTATTCCGAAGAAATTCAAGACCATCTCCGACAGGTCAAAAGATGGCCGGAACCTGATTTACCGCATCTCTGTCGAGGGGGTCTGGCAAAATATTTCCGCTCTGAAGCCAAATCCCTATTTGCCAATATCGCTACGGCACAGGGCGAAGACATCGACACCATAAAGGCAGGTACCCGAGAGATATTCAATCGGTCTGCCAACAGGGGGCATTCCCCTCGCAATTGGGATGTAGTTCGCAGGACTATTGATAAATATACATTTGAGATTTTTAGAGATTTCAAAACTGACATTCATGCCACTGAGGAGTTACGCAATCATTATCAGGAGCAGGATGAAATTGTTAAGCGAAGCCAGATAGCTGCACCACGTATTTCCAAGACAAGTATGGTCTTGCCTGGTCTAGAAAATATCTCCGATAACCGTATCGGCGTCGGAAGTATAGATAATAATTGGCTCTCTCGAGTCCATAGGGTTGCTTCTCCACATCAAGGAGATCCATATCAAGCGACAGAACACAACCCCGACGCTATTGTTTTTGTGAATCAATGGGTGGCATTTCCCATTTTATCTATCGGAAATATATTCGATCTATACCGCGATTACAGGGCAAATATCGAGGCAAATGCTATCAACGTGTATCGACGCCACATGATCGAAAACTATGTTGAATTTGCCGATATTCTACCGCCCCAAAATGATGGAGAAGTTCGAGCACTGATCAATGCACAGAGTTCTCTGATCAATGGGCTAATTATGGACATAGTCAAATATGATCAAGATATCAGGAAAGGATTTCACCGTCCGTTTATACTGCGAGGTATTGAGGATTTAGATAGATACGGTCACAATCTCGAGCGTGCACGGTTAATGATAGGAAACAAATCAGACGCTAAAGACCGCCTGGATATTGCGATCCGCACAATGGAAGACCAGTGGCGTAGAGAAAATCGGGATGAGTGTTTTATTCAGCGGCTTGCGCTAAAAAGTTGGCTGCTCAGCAAGGTATTTCCCAGTACTCAGATTCGCGTGGGGAGTAGGGATATCTCCGCAGATCACACCTTCCGGATTTTGCTGGAGACGTCCTACCATAGCGATTACGATCAGGCGCTTAAACAATTCAACTTGAGCGAAGCCATATTGGATGAGAAATTGGAAAAATTGAGGAATGAGATCGGTACATTTGCTACTCCTTTGTCGTATCGGGATCAATTCTGTAATGATGATATCTATGTGATGAAATGATTTTATGAGGGTGCGTTTCAAAATGAACTCAACAGGCAACACACAAGTATGTCCCAGATGTTACTGGCATATTTCTCCCAAAGATATTTTCTGTGGAGGGTGTGCGTATCAGTTAGCAAAACTAACAGTCACGCCCGATCCGGATAAAGATCTGGGAGGTGCCCCCTGGACAATTTTTTCTGGAATACCCATCACACTGAAGGTCAAAAACGAGGGCGTCAATCCCATAGAAATTCAGGAGTTAAAGGCTGAGGGTTTTGAGATCACCCACAGCAATATCGAATTGCCATATAGTCTTGATGCGGATGAAACTTTAGAACTTCGCTGTTCGCATAATGCACATGAGCGCAGTATCGGGCGATTAGAATTGCTTTCATCACTTTCGTCAATTAAACCTGTTGATTTTTTTATCCGATGTGAGAAAGCTCCGGAAATTTCACTTGTT
>JAJEAX010000184.1 GCA_022822565.1 Candidatus Latescibacterota bacterium | reverse complement strand
TGCACGATGAGACGAGTTTGCTTCCCCATGTGGCGCTTCAACCACCTGATTCGGCTGTTGGGACGGATACGACTTCTTGTATTCAGGCGGGGGTTATTTATGGGGCTGTTGGTGCCGTAGAGCGACTGTTTAGTGAACTGGCTCCCGATGGGCGGGCGACGCTTGTTTTGACCGGGGGAGATGCCGAGGTGATTGCGCCTTTCATAAACTATCCTCATCGCGTGGAGCCAGACCTGGTTATGCGTGCGCTGGTTTCGTTAGATCGCAGGATTTAAGGTAGCGGCGTTGAGGAGAACGACGCGGTCGCACGCAATGGCGGGATAGTCTCGCACGGTGATGGATTTTTCCGAGGCGGATTCGATTTCGTAGCCGGTGTCTGCGGCTAATAGATAGGTTCCAGAAAGGTTGTTGGGGTCGGGCACGGTTTGCGATATATGATAGGTGCGATTGTCAACTGAGGTGACGTCGAGTGAGGTCTGTGCCTGTGAGCGTGTGAGGGTGTGACTGCCGCAACGGAGTTCCGTGCCGCAGAGTAGATAAGCCCGTTGGAGATTGCCCTGATTGTCGATGGATGCATAAGCGAATTGGCCTGTGATGGAGATGGGGTCGAGGTCATGGGTTGTGCCTTCGGGGGCTGAGAGGATGTAGTCGGTACAGCCGTCGCGTTTTACGGCTATTGCCATGGCGAGGGTGTCGGGGTCGTTCAGGATCAGGTGTGCGGATTGGATGGGTGATGTGTCGGTGTAGGGTGCGATGACGGCGGCGTACTGACTATTTGTGTTCGCACCGTTTTTGCGTTCGGCCAGGATTTGCTGGACAGGTGGGGCGTTGAGTTGGTCGCCCAGGTCTGAGCGCCAGCCGGGCGCGTCTGCGAGCAGGAGGCGATGGATGGGGTTGAGCAGGGTGAGGTCCAGTCGCAGGTCCTGGTTTTGCCATGTGGCGGTGAAGGGGTTTTGAGGATGGTCGGCGCGGATGTTGTCGAGCCATTCGATTTGTTCGTCAATGGGTTGGGGATCGGCACCGCGAATGCCCGTGAGATGCCCGTTGCAGTGGAAGCCATACTGGTGGAGATTGCCACCGTTTATTCGGAAGAAGTCGATGGCATAGGTCTGTTCGCCGGGGATCTGGATGAGCGCGCAGGTGCGCTGGTAGCGGTCGCACTGTTCGTAAGGGGCGGCGGATGCCTGGATGATTTCGACGCCTGCACCCGTGCCGAAGAGTTGTAGGGTGGCGGGTTTTGGGTTGCCGCTCTGGTTTTGGGCGTCAACGGTGACGATGTTGTGTGAGAGGGTGCTTTTGGTCCAGGCATTTCTGGGGTCGTCCCAGATATAACCCCGGTCTGCGGCCATTTCCCGCCCCTGGGCGATGTAGATGATGCCCAGGCTGTCGTAGTGGCGATGGCCGCCAAAGCCATAACCGTTGAAGTAGAAGGCGGTGTGACCTTTTGGGTTTCCGCCGCGCAGGACAGCGACATGCCAGCCGGGGAACCATTCGGTGTGGTGGGGTAGGTCGGTATTTTGTTCCGCTACTATATCGGGATCCCGGTGCCAGAGGGCGTATTCATTGCCCTTTTGTGAGAGTGGGGCGTTCTGCGATTTTTCCAGTAGGCCAGCGTAGCGGTTGCCGTAGTGGGCGGATAGGATTTCGGCGTAGATAGGGTCGATGCTTCGGCCTTCTCGGCTGTCTCCGATGACGGGGTCTTGCAGGTTTGGGTCGAGCATGCGGACCATGCTTTCCAGGGCGAGACGGTAGCGGTCGAAGTGCTGAAATGGATCCAGGTTTTTGAGGACGGGACCGGTTTTGGGTTCGTAGCCGTCTGGGTCGGAGTATCCAACGAGTAGTTCGGGTATGTCGCGCAACAGGTTGAGGTGCATGGCGGAATAGGATGGAGATTCAGTGCAGAAGCCGTCGAAGTGGAAGGCATCTTCGAGGAGGGTTTCAAGGCCTTCGATGGCGCGGCGCACGCTTTGTGGTTTGTTGAAGAGTATGCCGACGGCGGCGCTTAGTGCGCGGCCAGGACCGCATTTGTTGTTGATTTCGTTCCAGTTTTCAGTGTCTGCACAGCCTGATAGGATGAGGTCGTTGACGATGCGTTGATCCATTTCGGGTGTGAGGACGGGTGAGCCATCTGGATACTGGGCAGTTCGGATGAGGTCGTAAGCCAGAGTGATCTGAAGGATGGCTCCGCCATCGGAGCCGCTGCAGCCAAAGCGTCCGGCGCCCCAGAAACCGTTGTTGAGGATGGCATGGTCTCCTTCGCGATGGCGGCCTTCAAAGGCGGTGATGATGGTTTCGACGGGAAAACGCCCGGCGCGGGGATATTTGCCCAGGGAGATGGCGACTTCGGCTGGCGGACAGTCCGCTATGGTGCCGTCGTAGGAGTGGAAGAGCCAGTTGGGGTATCGCCGCGCCATGCAGTCCATGATCCCGGCGCACCACTGGGCGTATAATACGTCATCTGTGAGGGCGTATAATTTGGCAAGTGGTAGAATTTGTTCAAAGATCCAGCGGCTTTTTTTTGTGCGGATAATGCCGGTCCAGCTCGTGTGTACGGGCCAGTTGACCCATTTGAAGGCGTGTTTGCCCGATTTGTCTTCGGGGTGGGCGCGTTCTTCGTCGGTGAGGTAGAAGGTGAAGGTCTGGTTCATTCTGGGCGCGGTGATGCTGCCGGTTTCGGGATAGTTGGCGTTGGGGTACTCGGTTTTACAGTATTTGCAGATGAGCCTGTCTGGATCGGTGGGATCCCATTCGTACAGGCCGGTTTCACCCATGGAGGAGAGGTGGTTGACGCAGACGGGACAGTTCTGGCCGTATTCGGGCCAGGGGGTGAGTTCGGGCATCATGGCGTCGATAAAGTCGCGGTTCTGGTCCATGAGGTGGGCGACCTGTTGTTTCCAGCTTTCGAGGATGGCCTGCGCCCAGGGATAGCGACTGAGGTTTTCACGGGCGTTTTCGACGTTGAGTAGCGGCATGGGTGCTCCTGTGGAACGCGTTGATTTTAAGTTTTTACTTTTTGCAATATATTGAGAAACAGACTTTGTGTCTAACCAAAGAAAATGTGCATTTAACAATACTAAAAAAGCCTTGACGGGATAATTATCAGGGTTAATTTTTTTCTAAATCTTTAAAAATCAACAAGTTGCGTATTTAAGCAATGAAATTTGTAAATTTATATAAAACAACAAGTTATAAAAACTGTTCACAGTGTTGTCTCACATAGCTCAACAAAACAAAAACCGCCCTCTCTGTTGATCAGGGCGGTTTTTTATGGCGGATAAATTTGAGGTGGGGATCACTGGCTATCTGAAGTTGGGCAATCGCGTCACGCATCTAACATATCCTGAAATGCTTCGAGATGGGGCACCTGGACCGCCGCGCGGTGTAACTGCTTGAGGCGTTGCAAATCGTCAATGGCGGCAATGCGGTCGGCGATGGGATGCGCTGCGCTCAGACCAAATCGAATCTCCAATACATCAAGGAGACCTTCGAGCGTACTTTTTCTTTGTCCCCGTTCAATGCCTTGCTCAATGCCCTGTTCAATACCTTGTTCAATGCCCTGTTGCTTGATGTATTGTGCAAACCTTGATTCACGCATAATGGCGTCCATAAGACCCTCCTGTGATAAAATACGATGGATGGTGTCCGGCGGATATGCCAACCCACTTAAGATCGCCAAACAATCCAAAATGTCAACCCTAATTGATGTATCCAATGACGCAGCCTGCGTCGCCTGAATACACGCGCGCAACCACGTTTCTGAGTCCATCCCAGCAGGACGTTTCATCAACGGGGTGAATGGCAGCAAGCCTACCTGTGTCCCGTCAAGAATGACCTGTCCTTCTATCTCAATCAGACGAATCACTTTGTATTGTGAAACAAAGAGGTGGCCGGATACTTCCTGTGTGTAGTATCCCGGATCACGCCGACCTGCATTGGGACGCAGGTAGATCACACTGGAATAGATCGGTAGGCGATGGTGTTCAATTGCTCGTCCGATATAGCCGGCCATACGGAAGGGCATGGGCAGGTTGGTGCTGTCGGTGGTTTGAAATTCGGTATGTATCAGTGCTTCTTCGTCACTGATTCGCACGCGGATGAGGCTATCGATGTGTCGTGTTTCGATTGTGGGTTGCTCTGTGTCGAGGATGTCTATGACTTCGACCTCGTCGTGTCCGAGTGTGAAGTGTATGAAGTCTTTTGGATAGTTTTGGATGAGATATTTGGCGATGGTGTCATATTCGGCCATGTGAAATATCCTGAGTCTGAAGGGATGAATTTTTCACGCAACAGTCAGAACTCAAGCAAATAGCGGGCCAGAAAATGCCATCATCCAAAAATTGAGCCATATATTGCAAAAAAGAAGCGCAAACACCTCATTTATGCCTTCAGTATGCTGTATTGCGCTGTTGTTCACAACTTGAATTTAAGGACCTCCTGCTGAAACACAGGCGAATGGGAACATTTTGAGCTATGAATGGGCAGTATAGTGAAAGATATTTGCATCTATGACCTGGGATTTAGGCGATGTGTTGACGCACATTGAGTTAAAAAGGGGTTGCTTAACGAGGGCGTGTCGGTATCTTCTTCAATACTTCGGAAAGTTTGGAAATTTGATAGCTGATTGTCTCTCATTTCTTGCGTCTTTTGTCTCTCTTTTGTAATATCTCCACTGGTCAGACGCATAATACCATAATACGGACTATTGACTTTGGAGGAATACGATGGGAAAGCAGCAAATAGCAGCAACGACGCTCAATAAAGACGATTTGATCGTCATTTGCGGGGCGGGTGGTTTTATTGCTGGTGCATTGACACGGTATTTTCACGATCAGGGGTTTGTGCGGCTTCGCGCTGTTGATAAGAAGCCTTTGCCCGAATGGTACCAGCGCGTGCCGGGTGTGGAGAATCTGTGTTTGGATTTGAGCGATGAAGATAATTGCAAACGCGCTGTTGAAGGTGCTGCTGAGGTGTACAATCTCGCGGCGGATATGGGTGGGATGGGATTTATTGAGCGGTTCAGGGTCGAGTGTTTGCGGAGTATTCTGATCAATACCCATCTGATTGAGGCGGCCTATTGGGCAGGTGTAGATCGGTATTTCTTTTCTTCTTCTGCTTGCGCGTATAATACTGAGTTGCAGGAGGATCCCAATGTGCGCGCACTCAAAGAATCAGATGCTTATCCGGCAATGGCAGAGCGCGGGTACGGTTGGGAAAAGTTGGTTTCGGAGATGTTTTGCGAGGAGTACTGGTCAGAGCGCGGCATGAAGACGGCGATTGCGCGGTTTCATAATGTGTATGGTCCTTATGGGACGTGGGATGGAGGACGAGAGAAGGCGCCTGCAGCGCTTTGCCGCAAAGCGATTGAGGCCAAAGATACAGGCAATCTCGAGATTGATATTTGGGGCGATGGCAACCAGACGCGCAGTTTTATGTATGTTGACGATTGTATTAAAGGCGTCGATATGATTATGCACAGTGAGGACTTGATTGCAACGCCTATTAATCTCGGTTCGAGCGAATTGGTTTCTATCAATGAACTGGTGAGTATTATTGAGGAGATAGGCGGTATTAAACTCAATCGCACGTATGATTTGACTGCGCCCCAGGGCGTTGCTGGGCGCAATAGTGACAATGAGATGATCAAAGATATTCTCGATTGGGAGCCAGATACCTCTTTGCGCGACGGTATGGCCAAGACTTATGCATGGATTGCACAGCAATATGCCGACCGCAAGGCGGGTAAGCGGACGGTGAGTTAAGCAGGGTATTTATTATATGAGCAAAGATATTACGAGCGTTATTGGCAATATTCCCTTTCGCATGGCTTTTGCCGGTGGGTGGATTGATCAGCCATTTTTGTCGCAGCTCAATCCATCGCCTCCGGGTTCTATGGTGGTGGTTTCGCTCGAACCTACCAGCCGTTTTATGAATCGCTGCGGTATGGCGACGAGTACGAGGGATGTTGCGATGAGGCTCTGGGGATCTACTTTTCCCGACCACGCGCCGTCTGATTTGGTGAAGGAATTGTACACGGTGGAAAATGAAGGCAAGGCCGAGCCGTCGGGGTCGCAGGATATGATCGGGTTGCTTTATCCGGGTGTGAGCAGGCTCGATTACGATTGTGAGTATGAAGGAGGCTATTTTCCGGTTCATATCGAATCCAATAACGATCCCGATGTTGCACACTGGCTCGAAGATGTGATCTACATGGTTCCCGTTGCTCCGCGACCCGATGGCTATGAGCCGCTGGGTGAAAAGAATTTAGATCCGATATGGATTGATAGATTGAGTCAGTCGGGTAAGGATTGTTATGATGCGATTGTTGCCAGAGATGCGCGGGGATTGGGCGCGTCTCTGAATGAGTGTATGGTGTGTTGGGAGACGCTTTTGCCGCATACGGTGCGTCATCCTACTATTCGGATTGATTTTATGGGTATTTTGGAATATTATCAGTCCCGATATATCGGGGCGATGTATTCTGGCTGTGGCGGTGGGTATATTTACGTTGTTTCTGAAGAACCTGTGCCAGGCGCACTTCGCGTAGATGTTCGATATGACGAGGGTAGTGTATGAAGACCGTTGTTGTTTCAGGTAGTTTTGACGATATGAGGGCGCGCGATATCCGTTTTTTGCAAGAGGCTTCCCAATACGGATATCTTCACGCGCTGGTGTGGGGGGATGATATCGTCAAGGGACAAACCAAATTTCCGCAAGAAGAACGCATGTATATGATGGATGCGATTCGCTATGTGGATTGCGCCACGCTTGTGACGGAGTTGGGAGATAAAGACGGTCTTCCCGATGTGGTCCAGGCAGATGTTTGGGTGGTGGATGAACGAGACGATACGCCGCAGAGACGGCGTTTTTGCGAGGTGCACGATATCGCATATCGCGTTTTGACTGCGGGTGATATTAAGGGGTTTCCGGTCACAGAGATGGCGAATGGGAATGCGAAAAATAAAAAAGTGATTGTTACGGGGTGTTTTGACTGGTTTCATTCTGGGCATATCCGATTTTTTGAAGAGGTATCAGAGTTGGGCGATTTGTACGTTGTTGTGGGGCACGATGCAAATGTCCGTCTGCTCAAAGGCGAACATCATCCCATGTTCGATGAAGACGAACGCCGGTATGTGGTGCAATC
>JAJEAX010000115.1 GCA_022822565.1 Candidatus Latescibacterota bacterium | reverse complement strand
TGGAAAGTCGGGCCGGATTATTCACTGACATCCGAACTGCGGGCATTGGGCTGGATCATTGGACTGCATCACGCACATATGATACCAAAAGGCTTGCCCGGCGAAGGCAATATCCTGGTATTTGATAATGGCGGTGCTGCTGGATATGGCGCACCGAATCCGGGTGCGCCGAACGGAAGGATGAACGCCGTAAGAGATTATTCTCGTGTGGTAGAATTCGATCCGATAACACTGGAACTCGTGTGGGAGTATTCCGCACTCAAGGCGGATGGCGACCGGATCCGCGCCTGCCGTTTTTACAGCCGTCCGTGGAGTTCTGCACAGCGCTTGCCCAATGGCAATACACTGATTTGCGAAGGCGCGGGAGGTCGGCTTTTTGAAGTCACTCCCGAACTTGAAATTGTGTGGGAATTTATCAGCCCTCGCGAAACGTGTTATCGCGCTTATCGCGTACCTTATGAGTGGATCCCGCAACTGGACAAGCCAGAGGAAATAGCTATCGCCGTCAAAAAATAAAGGAGCACAAATGAAAATCACCGATCTACACGTCATGCGTATGGGCACACCGGGAAAGGGTGGGGGAACAAACTGGACATTTGTGAAAATCGAAACCGACGCTGGCATATACGGACTGGGCGAAGCCAGTTTGCAATACAAAGACGAAGGATTAATAGCGGAATTTGGAGCCTTCAAGCGATTCCTGATCGGCAAAAACCCCTTTGAAATCGAACGACTATGGACATCCCTATATCGGCGCGTCACCTGGTCTGGCGGACCCGTAACCACCAGTGCCATCAGCGCCATTGATCTCGCCCTATGGGACATCAAAGGCAAAGCACTCGGCGTACCCGTATATGAACTGCTCGGCGGCAAATCCCACGACAAAATACGCATGTACGCCAACGGCTGGCTCAGAAAGGGATACACACCCGAAAGCATTGCCGAAGGCGTAAAACGGGTCGTAGATCAGGGCTACACAGCCTTAAAATTCTATCCCTTTCGCGGCGAACAAGTCGCAAAAATCGACCGCATAGAACACGGCGTCGCGCTCGTAGAAGTCGCGCGAGAAACCGCCGGGCCGCAGGTCGAAATCGGAATAGACATACGCGCGCGATTAAACATCTGGAGTGCGCGCCGGGTCGCACAAGCACTCGAACCATACAACATCGCGTGGATGGAAGAACCCATCTTGTGGGATAACCCCGAAGCCCTCGCACAATTTGCCCACGAAGTGCGCGTACCCATTGCAACAGGCGAACAACTGTACACCCGCTGGGGATTCCGCTCCCTATTAGAACTGAACGCCGTAGGCATCATCCAGCCAGACATCTGCCATGCGGGCGGCATCACCGAACTCAAAAAAATTGCAGCAATGGCCGAAACCTATTACGTAACCATCGCGCCGCACAACTCCAACGGACCGATCTCCACCATCGCCAGCCTGCACCTGGACCTCTGCGTACACAACAGTTTAATGCAGGAGATATTCTTATCCTCCATCGGCCTCTACAACGAAGTCCTCACACAACCCATCGAAGTAATCGACGGCCATTGCGTCCCACCCGAAGGACCCGGCTGGGGCATAGACTTGAAAGAAGACGTCATAGCAAAACATCCCCCCAAATCATTTACACCCATCGAATCAGAGCCTTATGTAGAATTTTGATAATCAAGCAACAAAAACCTTCTGGATTGCGGCTTAAACCCTGCCTGCCCCTGTATGCTCTAAGCAGGGGCCGCAATGACGATCGCCTTTCACGTCTTACGTCTCTCGTATCACCCACCTTTCACAGGAGAAACCATGGCAATACAAATACCCCAAGGACCTTTTAAACCGAACTGGGACTCACTCTCAAATTATCGCGTCCCCGACTGGTATCAGAATGACAAATTCGGCATCTTCATTCACTGGGGCGTTTATGCAGTCCCCGCTTATGGAAGCGAATGGTACCCCCGCAACATGTATCAACAAGGCTCCAAAGAATTCGAGCATCACAAAGCGACCTATGGCGAACACAGCAAATTTGGATACAAAGACTTCATCCCCATGTTCAAAGCGGAAAAATACGACCCCGACCACTGGGCAGACTTATTCCGCAAAGCCGGTGCCCGCTTTGTCGTCCCCGTAGCCGAGCATCACGATGGATTTGCCATGTACGACACCGCTCTATCGGACTGGTGCGCGAGCAAAATGGGCCCCAAACGCGACCTGATTGGCGAACTCGCCGAAGCCGTACGCAAACAATGGCTGATATTTGGATTATCGACGCACCGAGCAGAACACTGGTGGTTCATGGATGGCGGGATGCAATTTGACTCAGATGTACAGGACGGACAATACGCGGGCTTATACGGACCCGCGCAACCGAGAGACAGCCAGCCCAACGAAGAATTCTTAGACGACTGGCTCGCGCGCACCTGCGAATTAGTCGATAAATACCACCCGCAAATCGTATGGTTTGACTGGTGGATACAAGAACCCGCTTTCGCGTCCTACGTACAGCGTTTTGCAGCCTATTATTACAACCGCGGAGCCGAATGGGATCGCGGAGTGGCAATCAATTACAAACACAGTACCTTTCCGCCCGAAGCCGCAGTTTACGACATCGAACGCGGACAATTAGACGACATCAACCCGCTCTTCTGGCAAACCGACACCTGTGTGGCGAGAAAATCCTGGGGATATATCGAAGATGAACGGGGATACAAAAGCGCCTCGCAACTAATCGGCGACCTCGTGGATATCGTGAGTAAAAACGGCGCACTCTTGCTCAACGTAGGACCCCGCGCCGATGGCACAATCCCCGAAGAAGAAGAGGTACTGCTACTCGCAATCGGCAAATGGCTAAACGTAAACGGCGAAGCGATCTACGACTCGCGCCCCTGGAAAGTATTTGGCGAAGGTCCCACAGAAGTCGCAACCGGTTCATTCACCGATACAAAACGACAAATGTTTGGCGAGCGCGACATCCGCTTCACCACGCGCGGAGATATCCTCTACGCAACCGTATTGGCAATACCCGAAAAAGATGAAATAACGATCCAATCGCTCGGCTCTTCCTTGCGCCTGCTGACCAAACCAATCGACAAAGTAGAACTATTGGGAGCAGGACAGTTAAAATGGTCGCAAACAATGCGCGGACTAAAAGTCCAATTGCCCGCAGAAAAACCATGCGAACACGCGCTCGTCCTAAAAATTACGCCAAAATAGGGATCCCCAGTACCAAATTAAAACAGAAAGGACAAAGCACCATGAGCGACACGCCAGATTACACATCCCTCGTACCGCACTACACATATCCAGACACACTTGAAGAACAGCGCGAAGCCCTCGCCACAAATCCGCTATTGCAGCGAATGAACGAAGCGCGAAAAGGCTATGAAGGCGCCCCACACAGGCCCATCTACCACTACGTGAACCCAGAACACACCCTCAACGACCCCAACGGCCTCTGTTACTGGCAGGGGCGATGGCATCTGTTTTACCAGGCATATCCCCCCGAAGACCCGCGCCAGCACTGGGGACACGCCATCAGCGACGACCTGATCCACTGGGAAGACTTGCCCTATGCGATATATCCCAACCCCGAACGCTGCTGTTTTTCCGGCTCAACACTCGTGGAAGACGACCGCGTCATCGCCATGTATCACGGCACCATGGTCGGCAACATGGTCGCCGTATCCAGTGACCCCCTGCTCTTGAACTGGGAAAAAGTGACCGGACAGGCCGTAATCCCCATGCAAAACCCCGATGGCTCCACACCGCCCTATCGGGTATTTGATCCGTGCATCTGGAAAAAGGGCGATTTTTACTACTCCCTATCGGGCGGCACCCTGCCCGGGCCGGGTGGCAAACGCACCCGCGCGAACTTCTTGCTCCGCTCACCCGACCTGGCGAACTGGACGTATTTGCATCCATTTGTCGAAGACGACCTCTTCACACTCGTTGGCGACGACGGCGCCTGTCCCTATTTCTGGCCCATTGGAGACCGCCATATCTTGCTCTTTTACAGCCACATGAGCGGGGGACAATATCTGCTGGGCGACTACGACGAAGAACGCGACAAATTTGTGGTGACAGCGCATGACAAATGCAATTTTGGACCTTATGGTCCCTGTGGCGTACACGCGCCTTCGGCAACCCCGGATGGCAATGGCAATATCATCGTAATATTCAACATGAACCCGGGCAAGCCGACAGAGAATTGGAACCAGATCATGACCTTGCCCCGCAAAATGACCCTCATCGGCGAAGAAGATATACGCATAGAACCAGCGGGCGACATAGAATCCCTTCGCCGCGATCACCAACATGTAGATCGCATGACACTCGCAGCCAATAGCGAGATCGTCCTCGACAATATACAGGGCAATGCAATGGAAATAGTCGCCGAAATCGATACCAAAAACGCCCCCCTGGTCGAAATGGACGTCTTGCGGTCACCCAACAAAGAAGAAGTCACGCGCATCATGTTCTTCAAAGACCGCGGATTCAGAAATCGAGAACGCAACACACAGAAGAGCCTGATCACAATCGACTCATCGTGTTCCTCAATCCTACCCGACGTGCGCACCCGCGCGCCAGAAACCGGTTCGGTCTATATCGAGCCGGATGAAACCTTAAAATTGCGCGTATTTGTCGATAAAAGCGTCGTAGAAGTATTTGTAAACGGCAAACAATGCGTGGCACTGCGCGTCTATCCCGGGCGCGAAGACAGTGCTGGCGTCTCCCTCCGGTCACAGGGACAGGACAGCGAACTCCTGTCTCTCGACGCCTATCAGATGGAAAATATCTACACATCCTGACAGACATCCTACCAACAAAAAAAGCCCCCGACGCCATAACCGCACCGGGGGCTTCTTGCTATCGCACAATCCTCACGACAGAGTCTGAAAACGCTCCCACGCCTCGCCAGCCGCTGCAGCTTGCCGCTCCAGCTCACCGCGCCAACCGATCACCGCGCCAGCTTTGACGCGCTTAATATCAAATCCCGGATACCGATCCTCGAGCGTATCCCCGAGTTTCGTTCTCTCCGCCCAGCGATCCCACGCCGTCTTCATCCACTCGTGTGGCAGTGCTTCTCGCACAGCCGGATCAAGCTGCCACGCATGCCGCACATCGCTCACAGATGGCTCCTCATCAGATGGTCCCGACCACCTCGACCAACCGATTGACAACGTATTGCGCTCGCGTTCGGGAACCGTGTGCCCCGTATGGATCGTCGTCCCATTGCGGATCAGAGCCTCCCCGGCCTTGAGCCGAATCGCCACCTGCCCCGGCAATGGATCCTCGCCATTCCAACTCGGCGTATGTGGCACCCCTTGCTCCTTCACCGCCTTCGGCAAAAGCACATCGTGCTCAAACGGCGTACGCCACCGATTGTGGCTCCCCGGTATGAGTTCGTGGCACTCATCGTCCGCCAAAGCCAAAAACATACTCACGCCATTCCGCTCCTTCAAAGACTTCGCGTTATTTGCGCGGATCTCTTTCCAGCGCTTCCGCTCGACCTCCTCAGAATACGCCTCTGGATCTCTACCCCGCTCATCCCGCTGTGCAAAATAGCGCTCCCCCGTGCCCCACCACGTCACATCCCTGTGCCAACTCAGCTTATTCTCCTTCTGCCGCGGATTGCACCACAGCAGCAAACCACCCAGCACCATATCTTCTGGCTCCAGCCCCCCGTTACACCACGAATGAACAAAACTCAGAAAATCTGGCGAACCGTGGAACTCCGCAAAACACGGCTCCCCAAAAGCCGGATGGATAAGCCCCCGAATCGCCCACGGCTCATCATTACCCGTGCGGTGTACATAGCCCTTCGAGCAATCGATCTTGCTATACTCATTCTCTGGCGCGCACGCCTCAGTAACGCGGCGCCCCGCCTCGCGGAGAACCGGAATCCACGGATTATCGACAAAATCGTCGATAATCACAAAACCATGCTCCTCCAGATGCGCCAATCGCTCTGGCGTAGCCCCGGGAGCCGAAAGCTCCGGCTTAAAATCGGCAAAAGCCGGAGCGCGATAAACCGTCGATGGTGATTGAGAATTGGACATCTTCATTCCTTTCGCCCCGTGCCAACTGGGG
>JAJEAX010000344.1 GCA_022822565.1 Candidatus Latescibacterota bacterium | reverse complement strand
GGTCTGCCTGCGGATTGAGAAGCATATAAATTTATGAAACGTATCATAACGTTGAAACGACTGAGGGAATACGCAGATAAATATCCCAGTGCTCGGTCATCATTAGAACACTGGGAAAAAACCACGCTTTTAGCTGAATGGCAAAATCCATCAGATATAAAATACACGTTCAATAATGTCGATCCTGTTCAAGTAGGGAGTGGTAAAACAGTATATGTATTTAATATTGAACGAAACCGACATCGACTCATTGCTGCTATCCATTTCAACTCAGGTATGGTTTTTGTATTGCGTATCATGACGCACAGCGAATACGACCAAAATCAGTGGAAGGATAGATTATGAAAAATACCATAGCAGTTCTTCCCGATCCTATGCCCGAGACATTTGATGCGTTGAATATGGTTCATCAACTTCGGCCTATTCGCGATGATATTGATTATGAAAATGCGGTGGCAATTGCGGATCAGCTTGCCGTGTTAAATAAAAGAACGAGAGATCAGGATGACTATCTTGAAACACTCGGCGAACTCATCAGCAAGTACGATCATCAATATTACGCATCGCAATTGGATCATCTCTCTCCTGTTCAATCGCTCAAGTATCTCTTAGAGCAGAACGATATAAATTTGTCTCAACTCGGCGAAATTTTGGGAGAACCCGTCTCATTGGTACAGCAACTTCTCGCTGAGGAACAGGAGTTGAGTAAAACACATATTCGTATCTTGACACGGCATTTCAAGGTGAAGTCAGATCTCTTTTTTAGCTATTAGAAGGAGTTCTTTATGAATATTAATTTGCATGGAAAGGTCGCGCTTATTTCTGGTGCGTCACGCGGTATTGGACGCGGTATTGCCCTTCAGATGGGACGGTCGGGTGCGAGGGTTGTGGTCAACTATCGCACGCATCCCGATGAGGCAGAGGGAGTTGCAGATGAGATTCGCAATGCGGGGTCCGACGCGCTCGTCTATGGCGCAGATGTCTCTGACCGCGATGCGGTGGATGCGATGGTTGCCGCCGCGGTTGAACAATTTGGTCGTCTCGATATTGTGGTTTCCAATGCGTATTACAGCAAGCGCGAACCTTTTCTCGATCTGGAATTGGATGGCGCGCGGCGTACGCTTGATGTTACGTTTTGGGGGGCTTTCCACATGGCTCAGGCCGGTGCCCGCCAGATGGTCAAACAGGGAGATGGCGGGGCGATTCTCTTTATCAGTTCTGTTTTGTCCAATATCCCCTTTTCTACTTCGTTGCCCTATAATTCGGCGAAGGCGGGGATCAATCAGATGTCGGCGACTATTGCCAATGAGCTTACCGATCACCGCATTCGCGCCAATGTGATTACGCCCGGGTATATCGACACGCCCGGCGAGCGTCAATATGCGACTGAAGAACAAATCCGCGAGGCTGCTACTGCGCTGCCCTGGAAGCGCCTGGGGACGCCCGAAGATATTGCCAATGCAGCTGCGTTTCTCTGTTCCGATGCCGCCGACTATATTACGGGGACGGTGTTGAGTGTGGATGGGGGGTATTGGCTGAAGGTTGCGAGATAATGAAAGGAATAAATACATGACCACCAACTTATCTGAACATATCAAACAGACCGCGCTGTGCGATACGCACGAGCATCTTCGTCGGGAGTCCGATTGGACCGACGATGGTCCCGACGTATTACAGGACCTTTTTGGCAATTATGTGCCTGCGGACCTCATTACGGCTGGTGCATCGCAGGAAGCTCTGCGTCGTCTCACAGATGCTTCAGATCCCGATCTCGTCGGGCGTTTTGAAGGTGTTCGCGCAGCGTGGGAGGCCACGCAATACACGGGTTATGGCGAGGCCGTGCGGCGCATTGTCACCGATGTGTATGGTTTTGACGACCTCACACCCGATGTGCTCGCGCCCGCACAGGAAAAGCTGACCGAATTGCGTACTCCCGGCGGACGCTACAATTTGTTGCGCGAAGTCGCCAATCTCGACCATATTCAAACCGATGATTCTTCCTGGCCCTGTGACCCCGACGAATCGGGTCCCGACTTTTTTCTTTACGATCTCTCGTGGGCGGGGTTTTGCAGTGGGCATATAGACCAGGAAGCTATTGCCAAAGACACTGGTATTACTGTTGTTGATCTCAATTCTCTCCAGAAGGCGATGGAGGCGATATTTGAAAAACACGCGCCTTGTGCCATTGCGGTTAAAGCCCAGCATGCGTACAATCGCACCCTCAATTGGCAAGAGCGCGCCCGCGGCGATGTCGAACGCGCGCTTTACGCGACGCTTAGCTCGAATAACAATGTTTCCGAGTCCATGCGGTTGTGCCTTGGCGATTGGTGCTGGGCACGCGGTGTGGAACTGACTATTGAACACAATTTGCCTTTCAAAATCCATACGGGCTATTATGCCGGTAACAATCGCATGCCCGTTGACCGAATCAAAGCGGGCAATCTCTGCGCGCTTTTGGCTAAGTATCTCGACGCCCGCTTTGTGCTTATGCACATTGCCTATCCCTACAGCGATGAACTCATCGCGCTGACCAAGCACTACAAAAATGTTTGGGCAGATCTGTGCTGGGCCTGGTCTATCAATCCCTACGCCTCGAGCGATTTTGTCCGCCGATTTATACACGGTGCGCCTATCAACAAGCTCTTTGTTTTTGGCGGCGATACGCGCTGGCCCACCAGTGCCGCTGCTTACGCATTTCAAACCCGTTTCTGGCTTGATAAAACCCTTGAGGCCGAGGTAGAAGAAGGCTATCTGAACGAATCGCAGGCTATGCATATTGCGTCGCGTGTAATGTACGACAACCAGTACGAGTGCTTTGATCTCGAAGGTACGCGAAATGCAATTTACCGGGCGATGCGAGAATAGGAATGGTTCAAAATTTCAGATAGAAAGAAGGCGATGTCTCCTATTGCTGTATCCACATGGCGGTTTGGTCTGGCTTCTAATCAGCCCGCCTGGGAAATTTTGAAAAGCGGTGGCTCTGCGCTCGATGCCGTTGTGCGGGGTGTTGAAGTGGCTGAACGCGATCCTGCTGTCAAGAGCGTTGGGTTCGGCGGATATCCCAATGCCGAGGGCGAGGTCGAAGTCGATGCCGCGGTTGTTGACGGGCGCACTCTCGGTTATGGTGCGGTGGCTGGGCT
>JAJEAX010000356.1 GCA_022822565.1 Candidatus Latescibacterota bacterium | reverse complement strand
TTGTGGGAGCCGGGTGCGACGCATTCGAGCAGGTTGCCCAATACGGTTTCGAGCAGGTCGCGATTGACAAAACCTCGGCCTGAACGCTGTGAGAGAATCGCGCGATTGATGGGGTCGATGCGAAGCGCAGTCAGTTCTTCCTCTGTGTAAATCGGTCGAATTTGATCGACGACTTTTTCGAGAAGCGGGCGTTTGCGATTTGCATACGTTGCGTCGAATAAGGTGGTGTTGTTCAAAGAGAATTCCTTTGTGATTCTGTTTGTTTAACTTCCTGTGGAGCGATAATGGCGCACACCGATTTTCCATATCTGGAGTGCGACTATGAGAAAGATAATGCAAATCAGGGGCGCGACCCACTGCAAGACGACGGGAAATCCCAGGGGGTCGCCGCGTTCGAGAATTGCCAATGATGGTAGATAATTTACACACGCAAGGGGTACGATGTAAGTAAAAAATTTGCGAAAATAGGTTCGGTAGATAGGTAAAGGGTACTGTGCGGTCTCTACACCGCCATAAGTCATGGTGTTCATGAGTTCGAGGGATTCGGTGGTCCAAAATGCAATGGTGGCTTGAATTATCATGAGGCCGATGAAGAGGCAAGCGCCTCCAAAGATGGCGATGAAGACGAGATAGATTTTTGGTACAGACCAGGCGATGTCGAGGGTGTAGCTGGCCCATGAGAAGACGATCA
Source organism: Candidatus Latescibacterota bacterium (assembly GCA_022822565.1). Taxonomy (GTDB): domain Bacteria; phylum Latescibacterota; class UBA2968; order UBA2968; family UBA2968; genus VXRD01. The sequence continues at coordinate 8,287 of JAJEAX010000356.1, read as the reverse complement.
GGCCCTGGACCAGGCGGCCAATGCGGCGGAGGGTGAGTTCATGGCCTGCGAGTTGCAGGGCGGTGCTGCGAGGACGAAGCAGGAGGCGGTCGAAGTCGCCGCTTTTGACCATGGTGCCGAATATGTCGAAGCCGCGCGAGGCAGCGTCGGCAAAAGCAAAGGAGATGTTGATGAGGCCGTAGAGAAAGGCTACTTCGGGGAGTGCCCATCCCTGAATGTGTTTGAATCGCGCAAAGAGGGAAGCGATGGCGAGAAATTCGATGCCGGTGACGAGGAAATGGCCGAATGAAAGCATGATGAATGACGCGCGATATTGCATTTGGCTGCGAATAGATTGGCTGAGATAGTGCATGTAAAGGCGAAGCGCGTTGGTCATCGCGTTATCCTCCTTGCGCAACGAGGCGGTGAATACCGCGGGTGAGAATGAGGTGCCCGGTAGTGATCAGTGCAATCAAATAGGCGATTTGAAACGGCAGGTGATACCAGATTTGTTCTGGTGGGATATGGCCCAGGTAGAAGCGAAAGGGGATGTCCATGATGTATCGAAATGGGAGGATGTTGATGGTTGCCTGTGCCCAGTCGGGAAAAAAGGGCAAGGGGATTATGATGCCACTGAAGATCCAGGTCAGGCCGAATACGAGGTAGCTTATACCCTCGCCAGATATGGTCCACAGGAGGGAAATATTCAAAAGGTTAGTGATGGCTGCGCTGATGAGGACGGCAAAGAGCATCGATACGAGCCAGGTACATGTAGCCGGGATATTGGGAGGCATTTGCAGGTTAAAGAAAAGACTGGCTGTGATGAACATGGGAAGGGCGCGGAAGACGCCGGGCGCAGTGCGTTGCGCTATGGCGCGGCTGTACCAGAAGAAATACAGGTTGGCCGGGCGCACGAGTTCATAGACGACGTTGCCCGAACGCACCATGTCGCGTACATCGGGATCGGCACGTAAGGGGATGAGTACGAGAAATGCTTGGCCGAGCCATATATAGGTGACGACTTCATCGACAGTCATGGGTTGGGGCGCGGTTGACGATCTGTAAAAGGCTTCAAAGATCATGACGCGGAGGAGGCCCCAGAAGAGTTGGGTGCCGAACCCTGCGAATGCCGCGGCGCGGTATTGCAAGAGGGTGCGAAATCTGGCGGAGAAGACGGCTATGTACGATTTGATGGCCAGTGATGATGTGCGGTTAGCGATTTTCGGCATAGAGACGCGAGATGATTTCTTCGATGGGCGTGTTTTCGACAAAGAGATCGCGCACGGGATGTTGCGCGGTGATGCGGGCGATCAGATCAGCCGTGGCAACGCGGTCGGGGTCAAATGTGAGGTGTACGCGGTGTCCGTCGCGCAATACGACAGATGCGTCGGGATCGGTGATGTCTTCTGTGCCTTCGAGATCGACGATGAGGCGGCGCTCTGTTGTGACGCGGGCGCGGAGGTTTTCGAGCGGGCCGTCGGATAGTATCTGGCCCTGTCCTATGACCATTACCCGCGTGCAGAGGGCTTCGATGTCGTCCATGTCGTGGGTGGTGAGGATGACGGTGACATCGCGCTCCTGGTTGAGGCGTTTGATGAAGTCGCGCACGGCGAGTTTGGAGACGACGTCGAGGCCAATGGTCGGTTCGTCTAAGAAGAGGATTGATGGACGGTGTATGAGGGCAGCGGCGAGGTCACAGCGCATGCGCTGGCCCAGGCTGAGCTGGCGCACGGGTATATCGAGTAGCGATTCGAGGTTGAGAATGGCGATCATTTCATCGCGGGTTTGCGCGTATTGGTGATGATCGACGCGATAGATGTCGCGGAGTAGATCAAAAGATTCGATGACGGGCAGATCCCACCACAACTGCGTGCGCTGTCCAAAGACCACGCCGATTTGTGCGACGTGGGCGATGCGTTCTTTCCAGGGTACGCGGCCGAGGATTTCACAGCGGCCAGAATCGGGTACGAGGATGCCGGACAATACTTTGACTGTGGTGGATTTGCCCGCGCCATTGGGACCGATATAACCGATGAGTTCGCCGGGTTCGATGGTGAAGGAGATGCCGTCGAGGGCAGTGATCTGGCGGTAGTTGCGGTGCATGACGCCGCGTAGCGCACCCCATACACCGGGCTGGCGTTGGGCGATTTGGAAGGTTTTGACGAGGTTTTCGACAATGATGTGGGGCATGTGAGATTTTAAGTTACAGGTGGAATTCTACGTCCTTTATAAGACAGGTATCGCGGCAAGTATGTTTTGAGTTATGGGAATTTTTTGGACTGGACGATCAGGCCATACAAAAATAGAGTGCCCGATTCTGTATGTGAGAATCGGGCACGCGCTTTTTTAAAGGTGAAATCCAGAGTCTTATTGCGTGGTCTGATAATACGGATTGGTGCCTTCGGCGTGGTCTGTGATATCGCGGATGTTTGCGATTTCGGGCACGGCTTCTTTGATCATGACTTCCACGCCCTGTTTGAGGGTGACATCGACCATTCCGCAGCCCTGGCATCCGCCGCCAAATTGAAGAAAGGCCGTGTCTTCTTTTACATCGATTAATGATACGTGACCGCCGTGTGCGGCAATGCCCGGGTTGATTTTTTCGTCGATTACCATCTGGATTTTTTCGGCCACACTGCCTTTGAGGTGCGGGGGCACTTTGTGTGGGTTGTCAATTTTGAAGCCGCGTCCCATCAGACCATCGACAAAATCGAGTGTGATGTCCTGGGCATAAGGCACGCTGTTTTCGTCAATGTAAATGCTGAAACCGTCGTAGGGTACCGCGGTGTCGCGGTCGGTGTCCTGTCCTTCGGCGACAAAAGCGAGGCGGTAGTTGGCCTGTAAGGGCGATGTTGCTTCGGCGGTTATTCGCACGCCTGTAATTACCTGTTCTTGCTCGTTTATCAAGCGGGTGATTTCTGCTTGTGCGACGTCTGTGACGGTGATGTCCATGGGGTTTCTCCTGTGTCAATTACGGCATTGTGACTTGTAAGAGTTCGTCTGCTTTATGCGCGAGATGATTTTCGAGCAGGTATCCATCTCCCATCAGGTCTTGCAATGTAATGCGGTCGAGCATCTGGTCAACCACAAATTGGATGGCGTTCCAGAGGGAGCGAATTGAGCAATCGACAGAATGTGTGCAGCAGGCTTCATAGCCGGTGTGTTCGTCGCAAAAGTCTTCGTTGAAGAACGGGTCGCCGAGGGCACCGAGTACATCGGAGATCAGGATTTCACTGGCGGGCCGAGCCAATTTGTATCCGCCGGCTTGACCGCGCACGCTTTCGACGAGATCGCCCAGGCGCAAGAGGCGGACGAGCTTGCCGACGTGGGCGGTGGATAATCCTTCGGCGCGGCTGATTTCGGGAATCGAAATGCTGCCACCGGTTTCATAAGCGCGCTGTGCTACCTGCATGAGACAGCGCAGGCCGTATTCTTCTTGTGTGCTCAATTTCATAAAAAACCTTTTCAGTAAGAGGCACTGTCAAAACAGGCCCAATTCGAGTTTGGCCGCTTCTGACATGCGTTCTGGCGTCCAGGGAGGGTCGAATACGAGGTCGAGTTTGACATCGTAAACGCCTTCGACAGATCGGGCTGCGGATTCGATCTGTCCGGGCAAAATACCCGCGGCGGGGCAATTGGGTGCTGTGAGTGTCATTTGAACATAAGTATTGCCGTCTTCTTCTACTTTGATTTCGTAGATGAGGCCCAGTTCGTAAATGTCAACGGGAATTTCTGGATCATATACTGTTTTGAGTGCTTTTACGATTTCTTCTTTTACGGCTTCGGTGTCGATGGGGCCTTCTGGCGAGGATTTTTCTGCGGGTGTTTCCGGTGTTTCAATATTGTGAATTTCCTCAGTATGGTCGGAATCATTGTTGGATGATGCATCTGTGTCTTTGCGGAAAATGTTCAGGAGGCTCATGTGTTATCTCTCTGTTGTTATGGGCGTTTGGACATTGTTTATGGCTGCCCGAAGCGCGTGCCACGATAGGGTCGCGCATTTGATACGGGTGGGATAGTCACGCACGCCAGAAAAAACGAATAGTTTGCCCATCTGGTCGAGGTCGAGATTGCTGGATGGGTCGGTGAGCATCGCTTGAAAGTCTTTGAAATAGGTTTCTGCTTCACCGAGCGTTTTGCCTTTGATGGTTTCGGTCATTAAAGAAGCCGACGCTTTGGAAATGGCGCATCCCGAACCCTGAAAGCCAATGTCTTTTATGCGGTCGCCCTCGAGTTGGAGATAAACTTCTACTTTATCGCCGCACAGTGGATTGTCGCCTTCGGCAAAGCGGTCTGCTGGATCGAGGACGCGAAAATTTCTGGGGTTTTTGTTGTGATCCAGAATGAGTTGCTGGTAGAGTTCGCGCAAATCTGACATCAGCCAAAAATCTTTCGCACACTGTGAAGGCCAGAGACCAGCGCGTCAATGTCTTCACGCGTGTTGTAAAATGCCAGGGAAGCACGCGTTGCTGCAGGTATGTCGTAGTGTTTCATAATGGGTTGCGCGCAGTGGTGCCCGGCGCGAACGGCGACGCCGGCCTGGTCGAGAATGGTGCCCACATCGTGGGGATGAATATCGGAGAGGGTAAATGAGAGCACGCCTACTTTGCGCTCGGCTGTGCCGATCAATTTGAGGTCCGGCACGCCGCGCAGTGCGTCGTGTGCGTATTCCAGCAGATTGGTTTCGTATTTTGCCGCGCCATCAAAGTCGATACTGTTGAGGTAATCGATGGCGGTGCCCAGGCCAATACTGCCCGCGATATTGGGCGTTCCCGCTTCAAATTTGTTGGGCGTGTTTCCATACGTAATATTGTCAAAGTCAACGCTCTGGATCATACTGCCGCCACCCTGGTAGGGCGGCATGGCATCGAGATATGTTTCGCAGCCATACAGGACGCCAATGCCAGTGGGCGCAAACATTTTGTGTCCCGAGAAGGTGTAGAATTCGCAGCCGAGGGCGCGGACATCTACGCGCTGATGAGGCACGGCTTGTGCGCCGTCGATGTGTACGGGCACGCCGTGTGCGTGCGCGATTTGCACGATTTCTTCCACGGGATTGACTGTGCCGAGCACATTGGAGATGTGTACGATGGAGACGAGCTTTGTATGCGGGGAGAAAAGGGTTTGATATGTGTCCATGCAGAGTTCGCCCCGGTCGTTCATGGGGATGACGCGCAGTTTGGCTCCTTTTTCCCGGCAGAGCATCCACCAGGGGACGATGTTGGAATGGTGTTCCATTTCAGTGATGATGATTTCATCGCCTTCTCCAATTTGCTCGCGCCCAAAGGTTTGTGCGATGAGATTGATGCCTTCGGTGGTTCCGCGCACAAAAATGATCTCTCTGTCTGAGGCGGCGTTGATAAAGGTCGCCACCTTTCTTCTGGCGGCTTCATAAACATCGGTTGCTATTTGCGAGAGGTGGTGTACGCCTCTGTGGACATTGGCATTTTGGTCGGTGTAATAATGCGAGAGGGCATCGATGACCGCGCGGGGTTTTTGCGCTGTGGCGCCATTGTCGAGGTACACGAGCGGTTGACCCTGCACTTGTTGGCCCAGGATGGGGAAGTCCGCGCGAATGCGGCGCACGTCAAAAGGCAGTGCTGGACGCGCGGGTGGCTCGGGCGGTTGAAGTGTTAATATGTCCAGAGGCGAATTCATGCCGTTTCCCTTGCATCGATGTGTTCGAGGCGGGTGTCGATTAAGTCGCTGAGGTGTGACCGCACGGGGGCAAGGGTCACGCGCCCGATAATGTCATCGGCAAAAGCGCGGAGTAAGATCCGCTTTGCCTCGGCTTTGGGAATGCCGCGCGCTTGCAGGTAAAAGAGTGCGTTTTCGTCGAGTTGGCCTATTGTTGCGCCATGCGAGCATTTGACTTCGTCGGCGTAGATTTCGAGCTGGGGTTTGGTGTTGACGCGCGCGTTGTCCGAAAGCAGAATATTTTCGTTTTGCTGGTAGGCATCGGTGTGTTGCGCTTTTTGATGTACGTGAATTTTTCCCCGAAAAATTGCGCGCGATGAGCCTCCCAATATTCCTTTGTAGAGTTCGTGGCTGGGGCAATGGGGTTCGGCGTGCTCCAGCAGGGTATAGTTATCGACGTGTTGGGATCCTTCGAGGGCATAGAATCCGTTGACGGTGGCTTCGCTGCCTTCGCCGCGCATGTACGCGCTTACGTCGTTGCGAACAAATGCCCCGCCGAGTGTAAAATCGTGAAAGGTCATCCTGCTGCTGCGCCCGAGTTGTGCCTGAAAATTGGCGACGTGCAAACCGGCTGTTCCCTGTAATTCGAGGCGGATACTATTTACGCTGGCGTTGTCTCGGGCGATGATTTCTGTGACTGCATTGGTGAAGTAAGCTGCTGAGCCGATCCCCGCATAGGTTTCGACAATTGAGAGCTGACTGTTCTCGTCCGCGATGATCAGGTTGCGCGGATGAGATATTGTGGGGGTTTCAGACGCCGTTGTGATAAAGAGGATATGAACGGGGGCTTCGACTGTGATATTGCGCTGAACGTGGATGAATACGCCATCGCGCATGAATGCCGTGTTGAGGGCGGTGAAGGCCAAATCCGCGGTTTGTGCGAGTTTGCCCAGGTGCGCTTTGACGAGTGGATGGTCGTAAACATCGGCGAGGTTGGCGATGGTTATGCCTTCGGGTATGTCAGATGCGTGTTCTGGCGCGTAATACCCGTTGACGAATACGAGGCGGATGGTCTGCAGGTCTGGATAGATGAAGGGTTCCAATTCTGCGTCTGCAAGGGAGGCAGGGGGTGCAGGCCCAAAATTGGTTCTGATGAGCGCTGAGGGATTCACGCTTTTCCAGGCTTCATCCGCAGTGGTGGGATATCCCAGGCGGTCAAAGTCGGCAATTGCGCGTTGGCGCAATGCGCGCAGTGGCTGACCATTGGGGCTGGATTCAAATTTTTGAATCCAGGATGTGTGATTAGACGCTGTGTGTCGCGTGTTCTTCTTTGATCCAGTCATAGCCTTTTTCTTCCAGTTCCAGGGCGAGTGTTTTGTCGCCCGATTGCACGATGCGTCCGTCGAGCATAACGTGGACAAAGTCGGGCACGATATTGTTGAGCAAGCGCTGATAGTGTGTGACCACAATGGTCGCTTTGTCCGCGCTGTGGAGTGTATTGACGCCGTTGGCAACAACGCGTAGGGCGTCGATATCGAGTCCAGAATCGGTTTCGTCGAGTATGGAAAGGCGGGGTTCTAAAACGGCCATTTGCAGTATTTCATGGCGTTTTTTTTCGCCGCCGGAAAAGCCCTCGTTGACCGAACGTTTGAGAAATTTTTCGTCCATTTCGACCAGTTTGAGTTTGTCGCGAATCAGTGTGAGAAAGTCTATGGCATCGACTTCTTCTTCATCTCTGGCTGTTCGCAGGGCGTTGAGTGCGGTGCGCAAGAAGTACGCGCTGTTGACACCGGGTATTTCTACCGGGTACTGAAAGGCGAGGAAGACGCCATGAACTGCGCGTTCATCCGGGTCCATATCGAGCAGGTCCTGGCCCTCGTAGATGACTTCGCCTTCTGTAACACTATAGGCTTCGTGACCCGCGAGCACCTGAGCCAATGTGCTTTTACCCGACCCGTTGGGTCCCATGATGGCGTGGATTTCTCCCGCGTTGACCGCGAGGTTGATGCCGTGGAGAATTTCCGCGTCTTCCACACCTGCGTGCAGATTTCGAATTTCGAGCATGTTATTTTTTTCCTTGAGTTAGAGTGATCCTATCAGCCTCATGTATTCGTTGTGTTTTCCAATCCAAAACCAGACCAAAACGCCCTCATCTTCAAATGCCAGCGTCCGATATTGCGTGCCAACTCTTGCTGACCAGTACGCGCCGACCTTCTTCAGATGCAGGGATGGATGTTTGGAATCTTGCTTCAGCAGTTCAAAATTTTTATCTGCGAGTTGTTGTATCTTGCGCGGGAGGTTTTGATAACACACCCAAAAATCAGGGGTCGCTTTATAGATCGGTACACCTGCCTGCCCGAAAATCCTCACGGGCTTTTTTGCCGAGATGATCGAGCTTTCCCGCTTTCACATCTTCCTCAAATTGTTTATCCCAAGCATCTGCATTGGCTTCCAAAATTTCGTGAAGCTCAATTTCCAAAGTGTCCAGCAATGCTTTTTTTGTTCTTTTTTGGCAATTTACTTCGGGGATTTCTCGTATCCTTCCAATCCACCCCTCGCCATTTTTTTCAATTTGGGCAGTATAGGTTTCTACACCATTCCGTTCCTGGATTTTAGCTGTGTAAATCCTCGCCATGTGTAACTCCTTAGCTAACTACCCGACGCTGCCTTC
>JAJEAX010000234.1 GCA_022822565.1 Candidatus Latescibacterota bacterium | reverse complement strand
CACTGCGGTGTGTATGTCTTCCAGATCATCCGTCAATGGCAAGGTGCCCGCGTCGAGTTCACGCTCCACGCGATTTAGACCTTTGAGGACCTGTTCCAGTTCCTGTTTTGTTAAGACACCCATTCGGGCCAATGCGCGGGCTTGTGCCCGGCTGCCTTCAATGTCCATTTTGTACAGGCGCCGATCAAAACCAATGGATGCATTGAATTTTTCCATTAGCTCTTCAGTCGATCCCTCAAATCGCCCTCCCCAGAGCTTTTCAGCCATGGCGCATATCCTCGCGTACTTTTAAATGAATACTCCACTCACTGGAATTTAGAGAAGGCGATTCCCAGTTTGCGGAGAGAATTGTTGCGTCGTAATGTTTGTTGGTCAATGAGCACATGTTCAGCTATTTCGGGTGACAGGTTTTCACGATACTGCTCACGGGTGATGTTCCTATGAGTCTTGTTTGGATTGAGTGCAAGCAGAATTTTTTCAGATAACTCGATCAAGTATTCTTTAGCACCTCTGCCTCCTGTTTCTGCTTCGACTATCTTTTCAGTATCGCCTTTCTGGTAACTGCGGACCAATCGCCTGAAAGATTGGTTTGCTGAAACGCGATCACGGCAATTTTCTCTGTACTGTGCGACTTTGCTGGCGAAATAACAGAAAATCCCAAGACAATCAATCAACAACCATGCTTCAAGTTCCTGAACAGCCTGTGCGAGAAATACTTTGCCAGTAAAACGGCGGTCTCTAACGACCTGCGTGATCTGATTGATAAGCGAATTTGGTTCTTGTCGCCGTTGATGGCTTGACATCGGCCCATCGCTGTCGATAACAAAAATAACACAATCATCTTGCCTGAGATAATTATGAACTGCCATCCTCAGTGTGTCGCTCGAAGATGCACCTCTTTGATTTCGTTTTGGGACAGCTTTTGGACCTGCAGTTTGGATAGAAAGATTCGCAAGTTGTAGATGTGTCACCAGCTTATTAGCCAAACATTTGACCGCTTTGGCATCATTTTCTGATTCCAAAGTCCAGATTCTTATGGTTGGCACACCGGCTCCTCCATCAGGTCTTGTAGCAATTCGCTATCGAAAATAGCACTACCAATTCCAAAATCCGTAATCCAACCGTCCAGTGATGCTCGATCACTGCGGATATCCTCAAGATTGATGACTTCTGTGCCGCGGCCAGGAATGTTGCGTAAGAGTAAAACTCCGAGCGAATCTGATAAGTTTTCAGGGTTGAAGGCATCGAGGAGTTGAGAACTATGGGTTGTGATAATCACTTGAGAGTGTTCGGAAATTTGCTCAATTACATTTGCAATGTCCGCCAAAGCACCGGGATGAAGATTTCGCTCTGGTTCTTCAATAGCAATAAATGGCGGTAATTCAGGCTCGTTAAGCAAGATGTAATATGCAACGAGACGCAATGTGCCATCAGATGCTCTCTTCAAAGGTATCGGCTTCTCGTATCCTTCAGAAAGACATAGAAGAGTATCTCCGTCAATTGAGCGTTGGTCCATTCTGAGATTCGTAGAATCAGCGAGGGAGTCACTAACGCTGTGGAAACGCTCTGGCGTATTCTTGTGCCAATACGAGAGTAACGCCGGTAATTTCGAACCATCATCGAGCTTTGGGGATTCGCGCAACTTCTCTATTATAAATGGGAATGTCTCTAAATGATTTCGCATGTATTCTGGTCGAAAGTCGTAAAATTCCCAATCCTTAATAAACCCCGTTAAGGTACTTGTAATGGGCTTATTCCCATAATCACCAGCCGACTTCAAAGCGAGTTTATTGGACCTGTATTGTGTTTCGTTCTCGCCGTCTTCATCCCGAACAGTGCCCTGTCCACTCTGAATTGATATGACTTTTACAGAGTTGATCAATAATTCTTCGGCAACAAAAGGATTATTGGCATCCGCTTTTAGCTTCAGTTCGTATAGTGCTGGGATTTCTTCCACTTTGGTGTGTAATTGGAAAGAGATATGGTTTGCTTCACCTGCCCAAAGGCGATTTTGGATAAATTCAACTGGAGGTAGTTCTTCAGCAGTCATTACCGTGTTGAGGAGATCCAAGGCATTCAAGATATTCGATTTCCCACTCGCATTGGGTCCGACAAGAACTGTCAAAGGCTTTAGCGGAAGCTCAACATCGCGCAAGCTAAGAAAGTTTTTGATATGAAATTTCTCTAAAAATACTTTCTCTTTTGACATGGCTATTTACCTTTCTTGATTTCAGACATTGTCCTTAATGGGCATGGCCTCTATTCTTTAGAAATGGTTGCCAAAGATAATGTTTCGTCAATTTCTCCGTCGGTTTAGACGCAGACCACAAAAGTCCGTTATATCTTATATTCACGTTGTTTTTTTCCTAAGACTTGAGATAGTGTCTCCGCCGGTTGGATATCGTCTGTAAGCTGATGCCTGTCCCTTGCGAGTTTGATAATTTTAGGACAGGTTTAGCTACTATCGCCATTGCACATCACGAAATCGCCCTACTCACAACTCAGCACTTTGCCCCGCTGCGTGTTGGGCTTTTGCGCCGACGCCGAGGACGTTTAAGAAGCCTTCGGAGTCGCGGTGGTCGTAGTCGCCGATGTCTTCCATTGAGGCGGTCTCCTCGGAATAGAGAGAGTGCGGCACATTTTCCGACGACTGAAATAATACCGTGCCCTTATACGCGGCGACTGTTATTGTGCCCGTCAATAACTTTGCTATGGGCGCGAGCGCGCCTTGCATCATTTGAGTGGATAGATCGCAGTAATATCCCTGGTAGATTTGTTCGGCGAGGGACGAAGAAATCGAATCGTAAAATCTGCGCGCGCGTCTGTCCAGAACTTGTTGGAGCAAAAATTCGTAACACGCGCCGAGGAGGCAAAGCCCCGGGCTTTCATATACGCCGCGCGATTTGATGCCGACAAAGCGGTTTTCCACGGTGTGAATACCAATGCCCACGCCGTTTCGTCCGCCTATTTCATTGGCTTTTTGGATCGCGGTTACAATGTCGGTGTCCGCGCCATTGATTTGTACCGGGCGGCCTGCGTCTATTCTGACGCGAAATGATTCGGGCTTATCCGGCGCCTGTGCTGGAAATACGCCCATGCCCGGTTCGATAAAATCGGCTGCGACATCGAGGTATTCGAGTTTGCCCGCTTCGTGTGTGAGGCCCAAAAAGTTGGCGTCGGTAGAATACGGTTTTTCGTACGTTGCTGTGATTGGCAAATTGTGTGCATTGCAAAAATCGATCATTTCTTTGCGCCCGCCAAATATGTCGAGAAATGCGGGGTCGCGCCAGGGGGCATATACGGTTACGCTGGGTTTGAGCATATTGGCGACGAGTTGAAAACGCACCTGATCGTTGCCGCGTCCGGTTGCGCCGTGCGCGAGTACGTCGATGTCGCGGCGGTCCATTTCCTCCAATAACCCCCGCGTTGTGACATAGCGCGCGATGCCCGTTGTATTCCAGTAGCCGCCTTCGTAACGCGCTTGTCCAATCAGCATTGCAATACCCGCTTCTGCCAGATCGGTTTTTAGATCGATCAGCACGGCTTCACTTGCGCCACAGGCGAGCATGCGTTTGGATATGTCATCGATGTTCACTTCATCGGGTTGTCCAATATCGGCGGTTAAACTCACGACATTTACGCCGCGGTCAGCCAGCCATTTTGTCACGGTGCAACTGTCCAATCCCCCCGAGGATGCGAGTGCTACTGTTTTTCCGCGCAGTTCATTAAGCGTCATGATTTCTTCCTTTTCAGGTCTCGTCTAAAGAAAATCCCGCACTATTCAGTAAATCTATCACATTTTCGCGTGCGTGTCGGATGCGAATATCGATTTCTTCAGCGGTAAAATCGCCACCTGTGCCGTTTACGCGCTCGACGACCACTGGACCATTAAAGCCCGCTTCGTATGCCGTGGCAAAGATGCGCTCAAAATCCACATCTCCTTCGCCGGGAATGGGGAAGTTGTTTTCTGCTTTGGGGCCAATGTGATCTTTGGCGATTATTTTACAAGTCTGGTCTGCAATATGGGGAAAATCGTCTTCGGGAGATATGCCTTCGTAATAATGGACATTTCCCGGGTCGTAACAGGCTCGCACCGAAGGCCGACCAATTTCGGGGAGAAGGCGGGCCAGATGTTTTGCGGTCGCGGTATTGCCCGTATGCGGTTTGGGGGCGAGGATAATGTCTCGTTCCTGTGCATAGGTCCCCGCTTCTTTCATGTCTGCGATATATGCTTCGTGGGCAGCGCGAAAAACTTCGGGCGCGAGCGGTTCATCGGGAAAGCGCCGATACCCGCCCGCACCGGCCATCTGAATTGCTTCGGCACCGAGTGTTCGGCATACATCAATTCTTCGCATAAGATAACGCGCATTATCCCTTGCCGGGGTTGATCCAAGGCCAATTACGACAGGGGTTAAACCCGCTTGCTCGCACAGGGTTTTTGTGCGATGTACAAGTGGGCTATCGGGATCAAATCCCAGTGTATCTTCGCCTTCATGCGACCAGCCCAAACCCACGTAAGAATATCCCGCACGGGCAACGCCTTCAATTCCTCGCTCGAGGGAGAATTTTGAGTAAGGCAGTGTGAGACAGACGAGTTTGACCAAAAGAGACCTCCAGATGTGTTAGTCGGTTTTTCGCGTTACAAATAGTGCGAGAAATCCGGGTAAAAAGGCAATGGTCCAGGAAAGCAACTTATAGACATAATGCGGCCCGCCGAGTGCGTGACGGGTCCAGATGCCCAAAATCAAGAAGGCGAGGCCAGAAGTCACGGCGGCCAGAATACCCCGGAGCAACGTGCGCTTCAGGTTTTCGGAGATGGTGCCCACCCACCAGTGGAGCAGGGCCGCGAGGATCCACAATTCCATCCACGCGACGACGATTGCGTTAGCGCGAATGAACGGGCGCATGAGATAATATCCACCGGCGGACAATATGCCAATGGCGAGGCCGCCGAGTGCGCCCAGCAGGATCGATTGTGTTGTTTTGCCACCATAGCCGAGAACAACGCCCAAACAGAGGCACAATAGTGCCCCGTGAAGGATCCCGGCAAACATGCGGTGTTTGATCCCGTGGTGCGCCCACAAGAAATCGCCCAGTGTGCTGAGTGCGGCGAGTATGATCGCGGCGACGAGTGCGCGTAATATTCCGTTGTATTGATTGGTCATGTGCTCCTCCCAGAGATTTATTCCCGATACGCGGGATTGGGTGTGGGTATCACGGCGCCGGTATCTGTCAGGAATTGGTCAATGAGGTCATTCAATTCAGATACGCGGTCGGGGTGTTTATCCGCCAGATTATTTGTTTCGCCAATGTCTTCTGCCAAATTGTAAAGTTCTACGCGGTCGGTCTGGTCGTCGTTGTCGCAATAGAATCGGATGAGTTTCCAATCGCCTTTGCGAACATAAGTCGATGGTAGGCCACCTGCTGCTGGCGTATAGTGTGGAAAGTGGCAGAAGATGGTGTCCCGTGCGAGGGATTCGCCGCGAAGCGCGGGTGCAAAGCTGATGCCGTCAATCGATTCGGGGGCGTCGAGGCCGCAGAGTTCGGTCAGCGTGGGAAAGAAATCAATGCTCTGCACGAGTGCCTGATCGTTGTGGCTGCCCGCTTCAATATGGCCGGACCACGCGACAATCAATGGTTCGCGGGTGCCACCTTCGTAGATATTGGCCTTTCCGCCTCTCAGAGGTGCGTTGCTCGTGATGGGCACATCGACATAATCGGGATGGACATTGTCTGTCGCGCTCCAGTGTACTCCGCCATTGTCCGAAAAGAAGACCACGATGGTGTTGTCTAAAATTCCCTCTTCTTCAAGTGTTCCAATTAATTGCCCTACTGCGTCGTCCATTGTTTCAACCATGGCTGCGTAAACGGGATTGTGCTGGGGATCTTCGATATCGACTTTTTGCGCGTATTTTTCAATTACGTCCTGTTTGGCGTGCCATGGAGAATGTACGGAAAATTGCCAGAATTGGAGATAAAAAGGTGTGTCTTTGTGTTCGCGAATAAATTCAATGGCTTCACATGCCATGCGATCTTCCAGGTGCTCGCCGGGTTCGCCTTTGTTGGGATAGACTTTCCACGGCGCAAACCATCCATCGGCCAATGGGCTGGGGGCAGGCGTGTGCGGGATGTCGATGTCGAATCCGTGTTCAAACGGGCTATAAGGTTCTGCGCCCAGGTGCCATTTCCCAATGTGCGCGGTTTTGTATCCCGCATCGCGAAATACCGATGATAGGGTCTGGTATTCTGTGCTCAAGCGGGTGACGCTTTGCGCGACCAGAGCTTTGTTATGCGGTGGTCCGTTTTCGCTTAGAGAGGATTCGAGTACAATGCGGTCCAGATGGCATCCCGGTGTTGTAATGCCAACGCGCGCGGGCCACAATCCCGTCATGATGCTCGCGCGAGTGGGGGAACACAGCGGATTTGCGGCGTACGCATTGGTAAACATCATGCCGCGCTCGGCAAGGGCGTCGATGTTTGGGGTTTTGCAAAATGCGCTGCCGTATAACGATGTATCGCGCCAGCCCAGGTCGTCTGCGAGAATGAATACGATATTTGGTTTGTTGTTAGGCATAAGATCCCTCTATTTCAGACTTCATCAATTCTCTCTCGGGTTTCGGCGATCAGCAGATCGACGACGGCGCGCAATGCCTCTATTTCAGTGGTACCCTCCAGGCAGCGGATGCGAAAATGATCAACCTGTCGGTCAGCACTGCTGCCGTCGCGGATAATTTCGGATACGCGGTGTAATTCGTCTTCACAGCCGAGTGCATGGGCGTCTTCGGCTAATTGTTCAATTAGTCCGCGTGCGTAGTCGTCGATGTCCATGCGCCCGCCGTCGTGTGTATCCCCCAGGAACGCAAATACCCCGTAGCGCTGTGCAAGCCAGCGATTCTCAGCGATGATTTCGGTACGCGGCTCGGGAGGCAGGGTGTCCGCTCGCGCCTGTCGCAGCAGCATGCGGATGAGAGAGGCGTAGAGTGCGACAATGCATATTGCGTCTTCGATGCGTGAACAGGTGTCGCAGATGCGTATTTCCACTGTTGGATAAGCGTTGCCGGGGCGGATGTCCCACCAGAGTTCGCTGCCGTCTTCGATGAAGTTCAGGCGCTGGTAGTCTTCTACGAGTTGGTCGTATTCGGCAAGAGAATACAGGGGTCCGGGAAGGCCGGTGCGCGGGAGGGCACTGAAGATGTTCAGGCGATAGGACTTGAACCCGGTGAGGTTTCCGCCGCTGAATGGCGACGAGGTGGATAGCGCGTGGAGCAGGGGCAGGTACCGGCGAAGTGCGGTCATGACGCGGATGCGTTCATCCAGATTGCCGAAGCTGGCGTGGATATGCATGCCCCCGATGAGCAACCGCCGCACGGATTCCTGGTACGTGATTGCAAATTCCTCATAACGCTTTTGTGGTGTGGGCGTCTGTGCTGACCACGATGCGAAGGGATGAGTAGAGGCAGCGATCACTGCAGCACCGTATTGTGCAGCGCCTTCAATGACTATCCGGCGGGTCTCTATCAGTGCCGTGCGGACTTCGGCTATTGATGTGCAGACGCGGGTGTTGGTCTCTATTTGAGAGCGCAGAAATTCCGTTACGACTTTGTGCGGCCCGCTGTTTTTTTCGCAAACGGCGAGGATGCCCGGGTCGGGGTCGGCGACGAGGTCGCGGGTGTTGGGGTCAACGAGGAAGAATTCTTCTTCGACGCCGAGGGTGATTGTGAGGTCTTTATCCATATTGGGCCTTTTATACTATTGCTTCGGCTAATTCTGTAAAATTGGCAACTGTTACATCTGCGCGATACGGCGAGTCTTCATAAGGCAGGTCATAGCGGTTCACGTACGCACCTCGCAAACCGCAGGCGCGGGCACCTACCACATCAAACGAGTTGGCCGATACCATCATGCATTCGCCTACTTCCAGTCCGAGGATTTGCGCGGCGCGGCGATATACGGCGGGATGCGGCTTGAATGCGCCCATTGTCGTTACTGAGATGACGTCGTCGAAATCCCACTGGATTCGATTTTTTGCCAGATGATCGAGAAAGGCAGGATCGCCGTTGGATAGTCCGACGAGTTTGTAACGCGCGGCCAATTTTTTTAGTCCCGCTTTGACTTCGGGGAAGGGTGACAACTCCTGCCAGCAGGTCAGAAATGTCTGTACTTCCCATTTTGACATTTCAATTTTATTCAGGGCGAGCACATATACATAAGCCCGGCGCACTGTTTCCAGGTAGCCTCCGTGTCCGAGCATCATGATTGTGTCTTGAAATTGTTCCAATCGCTGACGATAACGCCATTGTTGCCAGAACTGTTCTGCTGTGGTGTCGGCACCTTTTTCTCGGAGCATTTCGTCGATAAATGGGGTTAAACTGCCGCCCAGATCCAAAATCGTGCCAAATAAGTCAAATGTCAATGCCTGTACTTGTTTGAATTTTGCCATAAAAACCTCCATCAACGATATTCCTGTACTTTTACTTTCTGACCTGTGCGGGCAGATTCATGGGCGGCGAGGGAAATTGCAATGGTGCGCCGACCGTCGAGGCCGTTGGATTGCGGTTGTTCGCCCGTGCGGATGCATTGTAAAAAATAAGTCATTTCTTCCAGCAGACCGTTGTTCCGCTCGAATGTCATGTGTTCGGGTTTTTCGCCCGCCCGGTTGAGTGTGAGTTGCGCGCCTGTTCCGCTGGTAATTTTCACTGAGCCTTCAGTGCCCGCCACGCCCAATTCATAGCTTCCGCCCGGATAAATTCGGCTGCTGCTCAGCGAGCCGATTGCGCCTGAACTGAATTCCAAATTGATAAAGATACTTTCCTCTACGGTGTTGTCTGACGCATCGTCGTATCTCATCACTGCCTGAACTGCGCGCACATCGCCGGCCATCCAGGTCAGTTGATCCAGTTCATGGCTGTGCATTGAAAAAAGCCCGCCGTATCTCTCCCGGTCCAACTGCCATCCCGCCACGCCTCCAGGTGCTCCTGTGCCTAAACGCACGGTATGTGCCATGCGAATCTCGCCGATTTGTCCTTCGTCGATCAACCGTTTCATTTCACGGTAGGCATTTTGAAATCGCCGCACATATCCGATCATTAAAAAGACACCGGCCTGATCAGCCGCTTCAATCATCGCGTCGCAATCTTTAACGGAGAGCGCCATTGGTTTTTCGCAGAAGACATGCGCGCCCGATGTGGCGGCATCGACTGTGATGGGGCTGTGTACAAAGTTGGGGGTTACGGCCAGTACGGCGTCTGGGGATTGCTCCGATAACATGGTTCGATGATTGTCGTAAACAGCCGGTTGGGATGTGAGTTTGTCGGATAGAGCCTCTGCCGAAGCTCGTTCATGATCGCAAACTCCCACGAGTTCTGCGCCTTCTATACTCTCTACGTTGGCGGCATGCCGCGATCCCAGCCCTCCGCAGCCTACGAGTCCTATTTTGAGTGTTTGGTCTGATGCCATGTGGCATCTCCTCCTATAGGTGAACAGGTGCGCCCCGATCCCGTGCCGATGCTTCAGCGGCGAAGCAGGCGAGATGGGTGTTGACCGCTACGGATAGATTATCGTGGGATTCCGCGTCGGTTGTGATACAGTCGATGAAATGGTCGATCATTTCCTGAAAGGGATGGTGTGATACTGCGCCGCTGTCTGGCAATACGGTTGGGATTTCAGATAGGTCGCGTTGCCCCGGGATTTGTTTTGTATAGAATCGATTGTTGCGGATTACGCCTTCGTCGCCAAATACTTCCAGGTTGAATACGTAAGGCATAAAAAATTCGGTCGATCCAGAAATTTTTCCTGCGGTGCCGCGCTTAAACTGAACTGTAGCTGCGGTTGTGGCGAGGTATGTTTCGGGATGACTGGAATTGCGAGCGGATACTCCGGATACCTGAACAATGGGGTCGTTATCCAGCACGTATCGCGCAGCATCCATTGCATGACAGCCCCCGTGTACAATAGCCCCGGCATTCATGGGATTCCACCCGGGTTTTTCAAATTTTTTTTGGCGCTGATGGGTTGGGCCGTGCCAGTAGTCGGCCTGTACGAGAAGGGGCTGTCCGATCCATCCTTTTTCAATGGCCTGTTTGATGGATAGGACCATAGGATTCCATCGCAGGACAAAGCTCACGACGGTTTTTACTCCGGCTTTTTGAACCGCTGTATCCATGGCGTGAAGTTCGTCTGGGTTCAGGGCCACGGGTTTTTCGATCAGGATGTGTTTGCCGGCTTTAGCTGCTGCAATGGTTTCTGCGGCGTGTAAATCAGGGGGGGTGCAAATCGATACCAGATCCACGCCGGGATGGGCGAGCATGCGGTCGTAAGAGTCGAATAGTTCACAATCTATACCGCAGGCGATGGCCTTTTTTTTCGCGCTTTCCAACGTGCGACTGCCAATGGCTACGACCCGGGTATGGGGATTATTCTCGTATGCTTTGATATGTTCGGTGGATACATTTCCCGCGCCCTGAATTGCTACTCCAATCATCGCGTTTTTCCTTTTAATAATTGTGTACATTGTGTCCGCGTGCGGGGAACCACACCCAATCGATGGCGAAGACCAGGGCTGTGCTCAAAGCCTGGGCGACGATTAATCCGATAAAAAAGGGCTTGCCGCGTTCGTAGAGATCCACGCCGCCTATTCTCATCAGCAGGGATTTGATTGCCCAGACGATCAGGATTGAAAATACGACCTTTGTGACGCCGTAGTTGCCCTGTATGGCCAGGCCAATGGGATGCAGGGGCCAATAGGGGAGCCAATAGCGCGCCATTGTGAACGCGGCCATAGCTGCCGCACCGATTAAAGCCCATATCGCCAATCCGCCTTTGCCACCCATTGGAATTGGGTTGCGGATGGAGTTGATCGCGTTGTTAAATGCGCCCGGCGCGGCGTTTTTGAGTCCCATGTTGCCCAGGTTATACGCGCCATAAGCGTATCCCAGGTACAGTGTGTTGGCAATGGAAACCACATAACCCAGAATGAGTGATACCCCGATCATCAGGGCAATCTGCCTGGGTTTTACCACGCGATCTACGGCTTTGACCGATTGTGTCATAGCGGGCATGACATAGCCTTTACCGGCGCTGTTAAATATCCGCATAAACGATAGGATTGTGACACTTTGCCCGCTGATTGTTGGTGTGCCCCAAATTTGCAACGCCGCGTCAAATGGCTGTACCTGATAGTACACGTACACGAGGCCGAGTTCGGCAACCACGCGAGAGAGCCCCAAAAATGTCAACAGGGCAATTGGCAAAAATGTGAGAATGACGAATAGTGCCAGGCCCGCAGCGTATAACCACGCGGCGACAAATGATAGGGAGACAGCCAGGCCGACCACAGCCGTGCGATACGATAGCAATTCGCCGCTGTCATCGACATCGCAACCTGGGTGCATGGCTTTTCGCCACACATCTGTGAGGTGTGCGCGGCCCATCCACAGGCTCCAGATTGCGAGAAAAATGAGTGCGCCTCCGCTTTGCCAACCCAGTGCTGGACTTTGCCACTGTCGGTCTGCTGCGCCCGGCGTGTACCCAAATTTATTGAATAGAAGGACCTCAAAGCCAGATAAAAACACCCATACCCAAACGCTGAACAGCACGTCCAATCGCGCAAAATAACCGAAGCCAATTGCGTAAAAACTGACTCTGCGAATTAAAAAAGGAAAGTCGGGATAGAACCGAAACTGCCCGCCTTCAAACGGGATGTGCGGAAAAATCGGTGTGAAGTACGACCCGATGTTCCAGACTTTCAGCAGCATCACGAGACCAAACGCGATCCAGAAAAGCGGCGACGAAAAAACCTGGGATAGCTTGCCCCCTTTTTGGGTCTGGGTCAATAGTGTGCCGACTTCTACGATGGGATAGGTCAAGCGTTCGTGATCTACCCACTGTCGGCGCAACATGACGACCACACAAAAAACGGCAAATGCGACTGCGCCGAGGAAACAGGTCCACCAGAAAAGCGGGGTTATCCACGCGCCGAGTGCGGGGATATGGCCTGCGGGCGTGCCTTCGTAAAACCAGTTCATCGCGCCCGTATCATTTTGCGGTGCCAGCCACGTTGGGATATTGTGATGGAGATAAAAATTCCATCCATTCTCCGGCGTGGCAAAATAATACACGCCGGCTAAGACGCCGATGAGGTGCCCGGTAACGCCGTCATAAGGCACAATTGCGGCGACGAGTCCCATCCCCAAAACCACGCGCAATTCCGGTGGTGTGAGCACGAGAGAGGGCAGGACACGGCGCGCGATGATGTTCAATACGGCCAGCGATAAGAATGGAAAGAACAGTGCCAGAGGGAAATGGCTGCGGCTGATATTGGAGCCGCTCATGTAGTAAGCCATCCATTCGTCCCACAAGACGGTTGCGACGATGATTACAATGGCTACAAAAATGGCCCGAGGTGTTACGGCGCGGCCGCTTTGTACCTCAGTTGCCCGATATGTCGATGTTTCTGCCATCTTATTTTATATGCCAATCGGGGTCTTCGAGGGCTTCGTAAACCACGCCGCCTTCGACCTGCATCGGCATGGGTACGCCGGTGAGATAACAGATTGTTGGTGCGACATCGATTGAGCGCACTTGTTTTGTGAGCAGGCCAGTCTGTTTAATTCCCGCGCCCGCTATTACAAATGTCGAATGCTGACCGGCCATGCCAAAGCTCACCGAGGGCAATTGTTTGCCGTGCGCGCCGTCAAATTCGGGATGCAGTGCATAGACCACATCGCCGACCAGATCGCTCCACAAGTTGACCATTTCGGCATTTTCGCGGGACAGAGCCAGCGCGAAGGGGTGGCGTCCAGTGGCTTCGTCTTTGTATTCCATCAGCGCGGCAATCAGCTCTCGGCGCACGGTTTCGTAATCGTCCTGGGAAACAATCCCGTCGGGCTCGCGTCCTTCCAGATTGATAAAGATATGCACCAATCCCACGTCACAGGCGCGCGTTTTGCTCCAGTCGATCTGTCCATTTTCGTGGTATTTTACAAATCCCGTTTCTGTGAGGACTTTGCGGATGTTGACCGCGGGGAATTGGTTGGATGTGCCGCCGTGATCGGCTACCACTGCAACGACGGTATCGTCATCGGCAATATCGTCAACGATGCGCCCGATCATGCGATCGATCGACTGATAAGTGCGGAAAACGCCTTCGCGGGACCGTTCGAGGACCGATTGCTCGGCACCGCTGGTGGGATCGGCCTGTCCCAGGAAGAAGTGGCTCGTATAATCCGAAGCGTGCGTTTCAATCATGAGCAGATCCCATGAGCGAGATCCCGTCAGGTACTGCGCCACATCGGCCAGTCGCTGGTGGTGGAATTCCAGCACTTCGAAATACGTGTCGTCGTCGATTGTGCCCAGGGCATCGCGGCCGGGGTTTTGCAAGAAATTACCGACGTTTTCGTCGATTTCCCGCGCAATTGACGCTGGTTTGGTATAGCCATCGGGAGGCCAGATTTGCGGTACAAATAGCTCGAACATGTCGGCATTTTCGGTCAGGGAGATCAGCTTCATCTGTACGTAGCCGTTTACTTCTTCGCCGTCAATTTCAAATGTGTCGAGCCACCATTCGCTCCATTCGCCCACGCCGAGATCACACACTTTTGAACCTCCGTCGCGCGTGCGACAGACGGATATGCGGTCGTATCCCTTTGCGGTTGTCGCGTAGATCAAACCGTAGAAAGGTTTGGGTGTGCCTTTTTTTCCCCGGTTCATGGGGGCGCGTCCGCGCGCCAGAGGCGTGATTACCATCTCAACTTCGAGCGGTGGTTTTTCGGAGTCGGGCAGTGCTGTCCACCCATCTGCCGCTTTGAGGGTGACGGGATCAAATTCCGATACGGTTTGCAGGGCGCTCGGGTCCAGTGTTTCGGGATCGCGCTGTACGACCAGTCGTCGAGGTGCCCATTTACCGCCTACAAATAAGTGATAGCCCGCGACCTGGTGGTGATTGGATACGCCGGGTCCCGTGCCTTCCACCTGAATCCCGGTCGTTACGGTAGGCGGCCACGACATTTCCCATTTGACCAGAATGGGCGTTTTACCCGCGCGCTCATAAGTGTTCCAGATGTATTCCGATTTGGACAGATCCGTATTGATGCCCCAGACGGTCTGATCCAGTCGTTTGCCCAGGGCGCGGATGTTAAAATCCATTACTTCGTGGTTGCCCGGCCATGACCCCGTGGCTATAGCCGTCCATCCCGGCGGCGTGAGGGTGGGAAATACGCCAATCATGGGGCGCCAGGCCCCGCGTTCCATAAGTTTTGCGACATTGGGCATGTGCCCCCAGTCGGCCAGGTTTTTTACAATTTCCATGCTCGCCCCATCCATCCCTATGACAATTGCCTTTTTTGCTGGACTTTCCATGTACTCCTCCTCAAAGTGATTGAAGAACGTCTCGCGTTTTTGAGAGCGTCTCGTCTATATCCGATTGTGAATGTGCAAACGAAATACTGCCTTGCTTTGTTGCCAGTGGAAAGTGATAAATGCCCTTTTCAATCAATGCGTGGCGATACCGCTCGTCAAGCGCGAAATCGTGGTGTTCGGCAATGTCGTGCCAATCGACGGGCGCGTGATCCATAAAATAGACGCAAAAAGCCGATCCCTGTCGGGCAATGGACACTTCTATTCCGGTCTCTTTGAATAATGTCGTCAATTCCGTTTCCAATTGTTCGCCCACCGCGTAAAGGTGTTCAAAATCTGCCGATGCCAGTTTTTCCATTGTGGCAATGGCACCCGCGCATGATATGGGATGGGCATTGTACGTTCCCGCGATTAACACGCGCTTTGCTGGATTTTTGTGGACAAAATAATCCATGAGCGATACCCGCCCGCCAATTGCGCCAATGGGATATCCATTGGCTATTGCTTTGCCAAATACGGACAGGTCTGGCATGATGCCACATATGCTTTGATAGCCTCCCATTGCGTGGCGAAATCCCGTTTTTACTTCGTCGAATATTAGCACAACCCCTCGCGCATTGCACAAATCGCGCAATCCCTGCAAATAGCCCGCTTGCGGATGTACGATGCCGATATTTTGCAAAATTGGTTCGAGAATTAGCGCGGCAATATCGTACTTATCCATTGCCCAGCGCACCGAGTCCAGGTCGTTAAAATTCACCACATGTACATCGTCCAATACGCTATCGGGCACGCCGGCAGAGAGCGATATTTTTTTGTATTCACCCGGGGAGACCCGCGGTCCGATTGCATCTATCGGCGTCATGACATTCAACGCTACGTCGTTGTGCCAGCCGTTATATCCTCCCTGCATTACGATGACGCCATTGCGCCCCGTGTGCGCCCGCGCAATGCGAATGGCGTGATAGGTGGCTTCCGATCCCGTATTGGTGAGCATAACTTTTTCGACGGAAGGTACGTGTTTGACAATTAAGGCGGCGCAATGCCCTTCCCAGGGATTGGTGCCCGATCCCATCAGTGTTGGGCCGTCGGCCAATACTTTTGCGACTGCCGCGTTCACATCCGGGTCGTTGTGTCCCAGAATAAATGGTGCGAATGCCGCGTGATAGTCGATGTATTCATTGCCGTCTGCATCCCACACATGGCTGCCCTGTCCGCGCACAAAGGCAATTTCCGGCGCGACGGCGCGGTTGACTGATACCACGCCTCCGGGGATGACTTTGCGGTTTTTTTGGAAGATTGTTTTGGAAGACGGCATAGCTTTATCACATGTCGCGTTTGTAATAATTTTCCCAGCGTTCAGCCGGTTCGTAACCCAAAATGCGTTGTGCTTTTTCCATGGTGTATTTCTGGTGCGCTGTCATGCTCACCATGTTGAATTCCTGATAATTATCCGGCACGGATTCGATATCCAGTGCGAGACAACACGCATGCGCCAGATCTTTCCAGAATATGCGAAATGGAGGGAAGTCCTCGCCTTTGATCGGTTCATTCGGCTCCAGACCCAGACCGTTGAATACAAAACAAATTGTCTGAATATCGTAAATTCGCGCGTAGGTGCGACATATCTCGTAGCTGAGCATTTTGGTTATGCCGTAATACCCGGTGCCGGGGGCGCGAGGGACATCGGTGATTTCAAAGTCCTGATCGTAATAACTCCTCACCAGTTGCGGTCCCGTATGCACCACTTTTTTGATGCCCAACTCGGCGGCGGCTTTCATGACATGCAATGCGCCCAGCGTACTGACGTGAAAGCTCAGTATGGGGTCGGGACGGTTCACTGTAAAATTCATCACTGCATCCATGCCTCGCATGGCATCGCGCACCTGTTCGTACTGGCGCATATCTACATGTTCGATGGGCCTGCCATCGGGATAGGGCTTTATGTCGGCCAGTATGAGATCGCAATGCGATTCCATATCCGGTATGATATTGGGTGCAATTTGTCCCGAAGCACCCAGCAAAAGTACTTTTTTCACGCGCCACCTCCACGCCAGATGGTTTCAAAGTTGTGCTGTGGTTGAAAACCCCGCAACTGAAATCCACTAATTTTGCCGACCAGATATTTTGGATTTGGAATGTCTGCACAAATATGGTGGAGGGCAAAACGCCTGTTCCACTTCAGTTCGGACTGGGCATCTCGATTGAGGGATAGGCGGAATGCCCGCGCCGCATCGCGATAATCAACCCACATGAGGTCTGGGTCCTGTGGGAGAGCGTCTTCTTCTGCAATCAGCTTGCCCAATCGCAATGCTGTGACGGCCACGGGAAAATCACGCGCAAATTCGCGTGCTGTCATTTCGCCGAGATACCGCGTGAGCTGAAATTTGTCTGTCGATGGCATGGGTCGCCACATTTCGCTGATATATACATCATCGGGATAGGCTTCGAATATTTGGAGTGTGCTTCCATATACGAATCGCTTTATACCAGCATCTATGCCAGCCTTGAATAAGACATGGGTGCCCCGGGTTGCCAGATCCAGCAGTTCTTGTTCGCTGGCGAGGTCGTCCTCGGGCAGATTGGGTGGTGGCTCACCTGTGTGGATAATAGCCTGCATGCTTCGAACGGCACGCCACGCTACGTCCGGGTCGCGCATGTCACCTTCAAAATAGGTGATATTTTCACCCTGTTCAGAAGGCGGGTCGCCCGTTCCCCAGAGTCGCAACTGGTTGCCCGGTGCCAATTCCCTAACGATGGCCTGTCCCAAACGACTATCAGCTCCTGTTATCAGTACATTCATAATTTGTCCTCCAGATCAGATTCCCAGCCAAATTGCTGACATAAGCGCTGAATTGGGTTGGGGATTGGCGCGGAGATTTCGGTCCAGGTCCCCGATGTGGGGTGTGCAAAACCGATGCGAGTAGCCATCAGCAATAATCGGTTAATTTCAAAATGGGATTGAAAAAAGCGATTGTGATGGCGGTCACCATAGCGCGTATCGCCGATGATTGGGTGGCGAAGATGCGCACAGTGGCGGCGGATCTGATGTTGCCGACCTGTTACTGGCATTGCGTGCATGAGCGAATACCGCGCGGTTTCATATCGGCCTACGGGGTATGGTAGTTCAACAGTGCCTTTGCAGTGAAAATTTGTGATGGCATTGACGGGCGACGATGTATTGGGCGGGCAATAGGCGTGGTGTATCCGCCCTTTGTCTGGCAGGTACCCGCGCACCACGGCCAGATATTCTTTTTTTACCTGCCGCGCTGAAAATGCAGTGCCCAATGTGCGTGCGATTTCAGGGCGAAGCGCGAATAGCACAACGCCCGATGTCCCGCGGTCCAGGCGGTGAACCGGATAAACCCACTGCCCGAGTTGATTTCGCAATACGGGCATGCAACACAGGGCCGACCGGTCCAGATGGGTCTGGTGTACAAACCAGCCACACGGTTTTTGTATGGCGACGAGGTCGTCGTCGCCATACAGAATGTCCAGCTTCAAAATCAATTCTCGCTACTTAATCTCGAGCAATTCCAATTCGAATATAAGCGTTGAATTGGGACTAATTTGTCCGGCTTGTCGCGCGCCATAAGCCAGATAGGATGGGATATAAAGTTCCCATTTCGATCCCGCGGGCATGAGTTGCAGAGCCTCTGTCCAGCCGGGAATGAGTTGATCTACGCGAAATTGCGCTGGTTCTCCGCGGCTATAAGAGCTGTCAAATTCCGTGCCGTCGAGCAATGTTCCGCGATAGTGGCATACTACTGCGTCGGTTTTTTGGGGTTTCTGTCCGGCGCCGGCTTTGATCACTTTGTATTGCAAGCCGCTGTCCAATGTCACTACGCCTTCTTTTTTGCTGTTTTCTGCGAGAAAAGCCTCACCGGCTTTTTTGTTTTCTGCTGCCATTTTGTTTTTCTCCGCCATTTGTTGTGCTCGTTGTTCTTCCTGTATTTCGATCAGAATTTTTAGTGCTTCGTCAGTGGAAAGCAGGGGGGATTCCCCGCTATAACCGTCTTTGAATCCCTGTACAAATACATCCAGATCAATTGCCATGCCCTGCTGCTTTTTCAATTGATCGGACAGATTTAAGCCGAGTGCATAACTCAGCTTGTGTTCCTTGTCCTCGAGGTTGACTTCTACAAATTCGGGTTTTTCCTGTGCCTGGCAACCCAATAAGCCAGCAGCAATGAATACTGCAAAAAGACGCTTCATGTTTTCTCCTGAATAATAGGTAAACGTCCACCTGCGAGGTCTGTCCCGGCAGGTTTGTGAGGACGTGTACAGACTAAATAGCCTGAAATCGCGTTTTTACTTCTGATAGCACAATATCTGGAATATCCTCTGTGCGTTCAACTGCGTAAACACAGATGTGATCTGCATCAGCAGCCCGCTGACGGAATCGTTGGGCGTCCCGGTTTTGCGCTACGTGAACAGCGGTTACCCGGTTTTCTTTTTGGATCAGAAATTGCATCAGTGCATCGAGGTTGGTAATCTGCATATCTGTTATGAGAAAAATATCGACATGATTTTTGAGGAGAGGCTCCAGGTCGGGCAGATGTAATGCTGTTCCACCGCCGAAGTAGCGGCACAGTGTGAAGAACACGCGCTTGCGATCTCTTGAGAAATCCAGGACTTCTTTCCCTCCGGCCTGTGCATCGCTAAAATTGTAAACGGCCACGCGCTTGCCCCGTCGCAAATACGCATCGGCCGCGCATCCGGCACCCAAGACAGCGTGGGAGATTTCTCGACACGGATCGACCATACTGCCCGAGGAATCGACAATGACCACACAATCGGGTATGCCGTCGCCATCGCCGTGAGTTTCGCCATCTCGCCAGTTCCACATCTGGGAAATGCCCGGCATGACGCGCCCAAAACTCGTCCACACATCGATGTTCTGAACGGGTTTGCCAATTTCCCAGGGCGAGTGAGAATGCGGATGTAATCCCCCCACCTTTTCCAAAGGCATGGTTTGCACGGGCAAGCGAAATGCGGATGCGCGCGCCATGTAAAACAAGAGGTCGGCATCTGTAGGCGTGCCTTTGCCCCGGCCCATATCGGGCATCATATTTGCGTCTTGTAGTTCGTCGGCAAAATCGCGCACCATTTCTCGAAAGGCGTAGAATCCCTGCTCGGCAAATTGCGCCATTCCCTCCGCGAGTTCACCTGCGGAGTACTGCTGGGTATCGCCCATCATCCCACCCTGTCCATTCCCATCGTCCATTTCTTTTTGGATTAACGGGGCAATTACCTGTGAAAATGATCGAAGGCTATCGCCCCACTGCGAGGCATCCAGATAGGGTATGCGGGCGAGTCGATCTACTTCGCCGCGGTCTTCCACGCCCAAATTTTCACCCCAGAGACGCTGATACAATGCCCGAATTACGTCTGTTACTTCACTCGATTCAGTGTGGCGATACACCTCGGGCAATTTCGATTCGCGCTCGCGCACTGCATGGGTATCGACCACTACGTCCGAGAAATATTCGACTACTTGTTTGACCAATGCACCATCCAATAACACGGGTTTGAGCGCGGCATATAGCTTTAAATGCGTTTCAAAATCCCAGGGACAAACAGTGTGATGCCCCACGCCGTGGTCCAGCAGTGCCGAGGTGGCGTCTTCTATGTCCATTACTTGCGCGAGGGCAGCCAGCCGATTGGCATTCAATTGGATTACTTTGTCCGTCATTTGAATGCTCGCGGCTTCGTCGCCTGCTTCGATTACTTCTGGCGTCGGCAATTCGGGAAATAGATGGCGCTTGCGAACAGCGGGCCAGACGCGCTGTATGATGTCGTTGAAGTTCATTTTGTTTTTTTTCCTCTGATCTTATGGTCGCGGTGATAAATTGCACCGCCCTCGGTATTGCCCACACCTCCCAGGCGTCCATTGATGTGGATTTCGCCGGCTTGCATTTGTTCGCCGATAGATCTGCCAGCATCTCCCGAGACTTCAATCCGTCCGTCTATCATACCCGCGCCCAGATAGTGGCGGACATTTCCCTCGACCTTCAGGCAGCCTCCCATGAGCGAAATGCCCGTGAGGTCGCCCAGGTCGCCCACAATGGTGAGTGTGATGTCTTTGCGAAGGCGGTATCCCATGAGAGACAGACGCAAGTCGTGACCTGTGAGATCGAGATGAATATCCGATTGAGACGATGCGTTGCAAAAGGCCGATAAGAACAAGCCGAGGGGTTCCATGACAAAAAAAGCCGCGTCATTGCTTTGCAGGGCGTGCGCGCAAAATGCTTCGAGATCGGTCATTTCCCAATCGATTTGTCCCACGATCTGCGATGCCGTGCGATAGGTCGATTCAATGGTTTTGCGGTCGGCTTGCCAGAGTCCCTCACCGACGCATTCGTCGATCAGGGTGCGGTAAGCTGCCGTCAACCGATCCATTGCCTCGGTGTGAGATGCGAGGATTTCATCCATGGGCAGGGCGCGCTTTTTGCGTGTGTTTTCGACAAATTCGGTGAAGGGATTGCGCTTTGCGGATAGCAAGCCGTTGACGCGCACTGCGCTTTCAGGGGTCAAATCGGATGGTGCAATCCGATCAAATTCTCGAAATGGATTTTGTCGCATGTCTGGCTCTGTAGAATTGGAATTACGAAAATTCTGGACGCACAGGCTCTTGTCCCAGATCGCGCATAATTTCCATGTAAATGGGGTGTTCGCCCTGAATGGGTTTCTCATCGGCACCATTCAAGATGCGATTGGCAGTCATGAGAGCTGTTTGGATGCGTTCGCTTTGTTCGGTATAGCGCCGAAAGACTTGCCGCACCGCTTCTCGCGCTCTGTGAATGGGCAGTACATCATCCCGGTGGTCTTGCGTTTCTTCCTCATCTCGCCACTGGATGCGGTGAGCACAGGTGTATGGCAATATCGTGCGGATATGTTCGATATGCACTTCTTTGTCGCGCAGCACCCAGGCGAGTGCCTGTGCGTAGCGCCGGATGGAGATGGGCAGGCGATTGGACGGGCAGGTTTGTACTTCGTAACACAGGTAGCCCGTGTAATGACAGCCTTCGCCACAGACTTCATTTGTGCGTTTTTGTCCGTATTTGCAGCAGAAAGACAATTCGGCCAAAAAGGTTCGAATATAGGCACTGGCATCGGCCTGGAAAGGCAATGCGCCCATTTCACTGCGAATGGTTTCGCGCTCGGCACGCCCCAGGGTAGGTACGGACAAACGTTCGGAGATCACTTGTCCATAATCCTCGCAAATCGCTTCCACCTCTGCTTCGGCATTGGGGTTGACCAGACACGCCTGGAGTGCCTGCTCGCGTTGGGGATCTCTCAGGAGATGTGCGGGAGAGGATGCAGTGCCGATCATCCAGGACAAATTCGCGCCCGGATATTTGGATTCTACCATTACGTCAAAGCGATCCAAAAGGGGTACGACGATGGTATTTGTTCCGCGATCCTGATAGTTGGCCGTTGCGAACAAACAGTATTCTTCGTTGATTTGCATCTGGTTCAAATAGCTCCAGTTACCGCGATCCACGCCGTTGAGGATCAAGCTCTGCTTTGTTTCCGGCAGGCGGTTGATTTCATCTACGACTTTGACGGGCAGGACGGAAAATGCCGACCAGACCACATCTTCTTCGCCGCGGTTGAGCGCGCCGAGGTTTGGGCGCCCGACAATTTTTTCTTCGGTCTGCTCGGGATGTCCACTTACTTCGGCTTCCCACACAGCTCCCAATGGCATGCGATATAGTAGCGCGCCGATATACTCTGCCGACGTTGTTTTGCCCAGGCCGGGTTCGCCCACGATCAGAATTTTGCCACCTAATAATCCCGTTAGCGCGCTGAGCAACAAAGCGGCATTGTGTTTTTGTCCTTCTATCTCCAGATCTGCCCGGTTAAAATACAACCGATCCTGGATAAAGGCCAAGATATCGCGTACTGTTGTTTGTAAGTCGGCCATGTTTTGACCTCAGTCTGTCTGTGGCGCAGCAGCGCGTCGGCGCAGCCATTCGACGGTGAGCAGTAGCAATACGGCGAAGGCGATCAAGAATGTTGCGACGGCGAGGATGGTTGGGCTGATTTGCTCGCGAATGCCCGCCCACATCTGGCGTGGGATTGTGCGCTGTTCAATGCCGCCCATAAAAAGGACGACAACTACTTCGTCGAAAGATGTTGCAAACGCGAAGAGCGCGCCAGAAATAACGCCCGGTGCGATTAGCGGTAGTTGTACTCTGCGGAATGTGAGGATCGGTGAGGCACCAAGGCTTGCGGCAGCGCGCGTCAGGTTTGTATCAAAGGCGGATAGCGTAGCGGTTACGGTGATTACGACAAATGGCGTGCCCAGTGCGGCGTGGGATAGGATCAATCCGATGTGGGTTTGTGCGAGGCCCAGGGTTGAGTAAAAAAAGAACATGCCCGCTGCCGAGATGATTACCGGCGTGACCATCGGCGAGATCAATAGCGCCATTGCAATGCGGTGACCGGGCATGCTGGATAGACCCAGCGCGGCGAGTGTGCCCAGCGCGGTTGCCAGTGCGGTGGAAGCAATGCCGATGATCAGGCTGTTGACCAGTCCGCGCGTCCACAGTTCGTTTTCGACAATTTGCCGGTACCAGCGCAGGGAATACGCTTCTGCGTCCAGGCGCAGCATGCCTTCGGTGAAGGTGAAGTAGGGTTCGGCATTGAAGCTCAGGGGTACGATCACCAGAATTGGCGCGATTAAGAACGCGAATATCAGGGTACAGGAGGCCAGGTACGCGCCCCGGCCAATGCGTTGTGTCGAGATCATGTTAGCCCAACCTCATGCGGTCAATGCCAACTATGCGGTCGTAGAGCAGATAGAGCGCGATTACGCATACCAGCAAGATGCCGCCAAGTGCCCCGGCCAGACTCCAGTTGAGCGAGGTTTGCATATGATAAGCGATCATGTTGGAGATGAGTTGTCCGGTGCTGCCGCCTACCAGCGCGGGGGTGATGTAGTAGCCGATGGCGAGGATGAATACCAGCAGTGATCCAGCACCTACACCGGGCAGGGTCTGCGGCCAGTACACGCGCCAAAATGCCTGAAAGGAGTTTGCACCCAGCGACGCGGCAGCACTCATCTGGGTCGGTGGGATGGCGCGCATGATGGAATAGAGGGGCAGGATCATAAAGGGCAGGAGTACATGGGTCATTGCGACCAGTGTGCCAGTCATGTTGTAGATCATGGCGAGGCGGCCGTCGTCGCCGATCAGTCCTATTGTGACGAGTAAGTCGTTGATTACGCCCTGAGTCTGGAGCAGTACGATCCAGGATGTCGTTCTCACCAGGAGCGATGTCCAGAAGGGTACGAGTACGAGGATGAGGAGCAGGTTTGCGATGCGCGGAGGCGAATGCGCGATTAAGTGGGCGATGGGATAGCCGAGCAGCAGGCAGATCGCGGTGATGCTCAGGCTCACGATAAAGGTGCGCCACAGGAGGGCCAAATAGATGCGGCGTTCTGGGGGCTGGCGCGCGATGGATCCGTCGGGCAAGGGTTGCAGGTCGAGGGCATTGAGGTAGTGCCGCGAGGTGAAACGGTCCCCGGCACTGCGGATCGCGTACCAGGTTTGTATATCGCCCCATGCGGAATTAAGGCCGATCATGACTTCGCGATAGGGACCTTCGCGGACGTTTTGCAAATTTCTCGCGCTGCGCGTGAAAACGCTGCGGAGTCCCGGATGCACGCGGTTGACGCGGGTGGCAACCCGACCCAGTGAGCGATCCTGGCGCGCTTTTAATAGCTCGCGTGCAGCCGTTGCGTACACCGCTTCGTCGGGCGCGCTCTTTCCGTCCCATTCCCTCAGCAGATTGAGGGTTTCGGGCAGGGCATTGGCGACTGTGGGGTCGTACACACTGTGTACGAGCATCATCGCCAACGGCGCGATAAAGGTGATGGCGATGAAGGCCAATAGCGGCAACACCAATCCCGTCGCGCGCAACCGCGGGCGGAGGGTGTTGGTTTTGATGTTTGTGTTAGAGTTCATTTTTTAGTCCGCCGCGATACCTCTCTCACTGCGCCAGCCAGGCACTGAAGCGCTCGTTCATTTCGTCGATGTGATCGCTCCACCATTCCCAGGAATTTCGCAGGGCGCGCTTAGAATTTTCAGGGCTGTTGGGCATGTGGGGGTTCATATCCACACCCTTTTCGGCGTGCGTCGATATCAGTGCCTCCGCAGAGATGCGCGTGGGACTGTAGGCGATGTAACGGCCGACGCCAGCTATGGCTTTCGCTGTTGCGGCGAAATGGAGAAATTTCTTTGCGGCTTCGAGGTTCCGCGTTCCCGCGACAATGACAAGTCCGCCTGTATCCAGTATTTGCCCATCCCATACGATGACAAAGGGCTGGTCTTCCAATACCTGGGCGTTGAAGATGCGCCCGTTGTAAGCCGTGCTCATGACCACTTCGCCATCGGCGAGCATCTGCGGTGGCTGTGCTCCGGCTTCCCACCATACGATGTGGTCTTTTATGGTGTCTAACTTGCGAAAGGCGCGATCTACGCCTTCGGGCGTATTGAGGGTAGGATATACTTTGTTGAGCGGTACGCCGTCGGCGATTAGTGCGAATTCCAGGTTCGCCAGGGGTGTGCGGCGCATGCCTCTGCGTCCGGGGAATTTTTCGAGATCGAAGAAGTCGGCCATTGTGGTGGGTTTTTCGCCCGGGATATTCTCTTTGTTGTACGCATATACAGTGGAGTAAAATATCGTTGCCGGACCGCAATCCGTCATCGTCCCGAGCGGAAAATCCTGTGCCGCAGGCGTTCCATTGGCTCCCGCTGGCAGCGAATTGACCGGGATGGGTTCGAGCAGGCCCTCGTCACAGCCTCGCACCATGTCGGGAATTTCCATATCGACGACATCCCAATGCACATTGCCCGACTCGACCTGTGCGCGGATTTGTGCCAGCCCGCCGTTGTAGTCTTCGAGGTTGATTTTAATGCCTGTTTCAGCGGTGAATGCCTCGTGGTAGCCTTTGACGCATGCGCGTGCATAAGAGCCCCCCCAGGAGACCACGGTCAGTGGTCGATCGTTCGCAACTGCACGATCTGAGGTCAATATCGCCAGTGCGGTTAGTACTGTTAGATAAAATGCCGTTTTACACTTGTTTTTCCACTTCAAGTTATGTCCTCCTTGTATGGTATGAGTAGAATATCCCTTACTGCGCCAGCCAGGTGCTGAATCGCTCGTTCATTTCGTCGATGTGAACGCTCCACCATTCCCAGGCATTTCGCAGGGCGCGCTTAGAATTTTGCGGGTTGTTGGGCATGTGGGGTTTCATATCGATGTCCTTTTCGGCGTGTTTCGATATCAGCGCCTCCGCAGAGAGGCGCGTGGGACTGTAGGCGATGCGGCTACCGACACTAGCCATGGCCTTCGCGGTTGAGGCGAAATTGAGAAACTTCTTTGCGGCTTCGAGGTTCTGCGTTCCCGCGACAATGGCAAGCCCAGATAAATCCAATATTTGCCCGTCCCATACGATGACAAAGGGCTGATTTTCCAGTACCTGTGCATTGAAGATGCGCCCGTTGTAGGCCGTGGTCATGATCACCTCGCCATCGGCGAGCATCTGCGGTGGCTGCGCTCCGGCTTCCCACCATACGATGTGGTCTTTGATGGTGTCCAGCTTGCGGAAGGCGCGATTCACGCCTTCGGGCGTATTGAGAGTGGCATATACCTTGTTGATCGGTACGCCGTCGGCGATTAGCGCGAATTCCAGGTTCTCCTGGGGTGAGCGGCGCATGCCTCTGCGTCCGGGGAATTTTTCTATGTCAAAGAAGTCGGCCATTGTGGTGGGTTTTTCGCCCGGGATGTTCTTTTTGTTGTACGCG
This sequence comes from Candidatus Latescibacterota bacterium, assembly GCA_022822565.1. Classification (GTDB taxonomy): domain Bacteria; phylum Latescibacterota; class UBA2968; order UBA2968; family UBA2968; genus VXRD01. The sequence continues at coordinate 2,035 of JAJEAX010000234.1, read as the reverse complement.
TATATGGTGGAGTAAAACAGCGTTGCTACGCCACAGTCTGTCGATGTTCCGAACAGAAAATCCTCTTCCGCAGGTGTTCCATCGGCTCCCGGTGGCAGCGAGTCGATCTCAACGTGTTCGAGCAGGCCCTCATCGCAGCCTTGCGCCCAGGTCGGGAATCTCAAATCGACGACATCCCAATGCACATTGCCCGCCCTAACCTGTGCGCGGATCTGTGCCAGACCGCCGTTGTAGTCTTCGAGGTTGATTTTAATGCCTGTTTCAGCGGTGAATGCCTCGTGGTAGCCTTCGACGCAGGCGCGTGCATAAGAGCCCCCCCAGGAGACCACAGTCAGCGGTCGGTCTTCCGAAATATCACAGCCCAGAGTCAACATCGCCAGCGCGGTTATTAACGCGGTGCATAATGTCTTTCTCTGTTTGGTATTCATGTCGTATCCTCCTCGTCGTCCGGGTCGAGCACCCGGCAGTCTGTTGGTGTCCAGCCGATGCGGATTTTATCGCCTTTCAGCACGGCTCCGTGTCCCACGGTATTGGGTATTTTTGCGATGAATTCCAAGGACTCGCACACGTTCAGGCGAAAGCGCAGATGGTCGCCCAGAAAGGTGATGTCCTCGACTTTTGCTTCGAGTTCATTGGTGTACAGGCCCGGTTCGGGTTCAATGGCGACGCGTTCCGGGCGAATCGACAGCGTGGTGGCGTCGCCGACCTGGCAAGGTGCAATGCGCAACGCCTGGATGATTTGACCGCCAGTTTCCACTTCGCAGATGTCCCCATTTACTTTTGTTACGCGGCCTTGCAGGCGGTTATTTTCGCCGATGAAACGCGCTACGAATGAACGCTCTGGCTCTTCGTATAGGGCCTCGGGTTCGGCAATTTGCTCAATGTCTCCTCTGCGCAGGACAGCGATGCGGTTCGACATTACCATGGCCTCTTGCTGGTCGTGTGTGACGTAAACCATGGTCACACCGAGGCTCTGGTGGATACGGCGGATTTCGTATTGCATCTCTTCGCGCAGGCGCCGGTCAAGTGCGCCGAGGGGTTCGTCCATCAGTACCAGATCGGGTTCGAACACCAGCGCGCGGGCGATTGCCACGCGCTGCTGCTGGCCGCCAGAGAGTTGGTTGGGGCGCCGGTCTTCCAGGCCGCTGAGACGAACCAGGTCCAGGGCACGCGCTACGCGTTCGCGACACTGCTCGCGGTCAAATCCGCGCACTTCAAGGGGAAAGGCGAGGTTGCCGCCCACTGTCATGTGCGGGAAGAGCGCGTAGTTTTGGAATACCATGCCAATGCCTCGCTTGCGCGGGGGCAGTGCGTGTACAGAACGCCCGTCAATGCGGATGTCGCCCGAGGTGGGTGTCTCGAAGCCGGCAAGCATCATCAGGCAGGTGGTTTTCCCCGACCCGGATGGGCCGAGCAGGGTTAGAAATTCACCCTTTCGGACGCTGAAATTGACGTTTTGGACAATTAGTGTGCGTCCGTCGTAACTTTTGCAGACATTCTCAAATTCGACATAAGCGTTATCTTTTGAGGGCATTCGCGTGTCCTTACCCGAGGTCCAGAATACACAGATCAGCAAGCTGGCGGATCGTGGTTTGAAGTAAATTCAAAATTACTCAAATGTCAACGTCTTTCCTCTTTCGCCATGTCTCGCTTCGCTATATATTTTAGAAGCTATCATCAACATTTATTATTTTTTGGAGGAGTCAGATTGTATGCGGTACAAACGCGTTGTTCTCAAACTCAGTGGCGGTGCTGTTTCAGGTGCTTTGGAATCCGGATTTGACCCGGAGGCACTCGAACATATTGCCGACGAAATTCTCGATATTCACAGCCGGGGTATTGAAATCGGCATTGTTATTGGCGGGGGCAATATTTTTCGGGGCGAACAGAGTGTGCGGTGGGGCATTGAACGTTCCGAAGCCGATAATATCGGTATGCTTGGCACTATTATCAACAGCCTGATGCTGCGCGGTGTGCTCAATGCCAAAAGCGATGCTGAGGTGCGCGTGATGACCGCGATTCCTATTAACGCAGT
>JAJEAX010000035.1 GCA_022822565.1 Candidatus Latescibacterota bacterium | reverse complement strand
GCCTGCACGCCCGGAAGCAACTGAATACCGCGCATCAAATCTGGCTGCCCCACCGTCGGAATACGCGCCAGTTCCGTCACCCGCGTACCAAACGCACTCACCGGCGTCACCTCAGTCGGCGCCACGCGCTCGCCTATGGCTTCAATCTCTTCACCCATCAATTCCGCAGGCTCCAACTCAATCACGATCCGCGCAGTCTCACCCTGTATAACCACGACCTGAACAGACTGGCTCGCGTAACCTATATAACTCGCCGAAACCCTGTGCAAACCCGGTGACAGATTCCCAATGACAAAATAACCGACCTTATCCGTCACCACACCAATACTCAAGCTATCGACCACCACATTGGCATTGGGCAACGTCTCGCCATTGGATGCATCGCGCACTGTACCCCGCACCGCACCCTGGCCATACGCCTGTGTACTGATGGCAACGCATACGACGCATAAAAACAACCGCACAATTCGCTTCATGACCTCTCCTATTCCCCTCCCAGGGACAGTTTTAAAATAATCCTCCCTTCTGACATTTTTTAGATTCGCACATTGGTCCTCCCGTTCCCTATTTTCTGTACGAAAATTGTAAGACATTGTTAAGGTCTGTAAAACAAAACGCGCCCATTGTTCAATGGACGCGCTTTATACTTCAAGATGTAAAACTGTTCTCAGACCGTCGTCTGCAACTCCTTCAAATAACTCAGCGTATCACGGATACTCGCCTCTGTCGTATCCGATGCCCCCTTCTCCACACACAGGGGACCAGCGTAATCCGCCGCATTTAAAATTTCCAAACACGTCTTCAAATCATACCCCATAGCTTTGCCATCCCGCTCCCACGCCTGCACGCCATCATCGCTGTAATTAAATACCTTCACATGACACGAAAACGCGCGCGGTGCCAGCACGCGCATCCCCGCCTCCCAATCGCCATCGGGAAAATTCGCCGTATCTGGACAGGTGCCAAACCAATCGGAATCCACGCCATCCAGAATCCGCTGCAAATTATCAGAAGACGACGACACACCCCCGTGATTCTCCACCAGCAACTTCACACCCGCCTGCTCGCCCACAGCCACCAGTTCCCGATACCCTTCAATCACCCGACCCATCGCCCCATCGTCATCCGCGTGTCCAGTATTAATCCGTATCGCCTCGGATCCCACAGCCGACGCCGTGTAAAACCACTGCTTCAACGCCTCCAGATCCGTGCGCCGCACAGCCTCATTAGCACCTGCAATATTGCCCATATCCACCGCGATATTGCGCACCGAAAGTCCATGATCCGCCAACCGATTCCGAAGCTCATTCAAATACCTCGCATCCTGAGACTCAAAAAACCGCGAACACAACTCCACCGTCTCCACACCATGCGAGGCACACACCTCGGGAAACTCGAGCAAAGTCAGCGACTCCTCTCGCAAAATTTCACCACTGAGCACCCATCCGGCAATACCGACTTCGAGATCCATAGTTATTTCTCCTTTCACTGAATTTATCGACACATTTGACCTGCACACCTATATTTATCATGTTATAGCACTCTCCCTCACAACACAAGGAGGTTTTTCGTGGAATCCGTTATCGGCATCATCTTAGGCGGCGGAGCAGGGTCGCGCCTCTATCCCCTCACCAAATACCGCTCCAAACCCGCAGTCCCTATCGGCGGCAAATATCGCCTCATCGACATACCCATCAGCAACTGCCTGCACTCGGGACTCACACGCATCTACGCCCTCACCCAATTTAACTCCGCCTCTCTCAACCGACACATCGCCCAAACCTATCGCTTCGACGCCTTTTCAAACGGCTTTGTCGAAATCCTCGCCGCCGAACAAACCCAGGACCGCCTCGACTGGTATCAGGGCACAGCCGACGCTGTTCGCCAGCACCTCCACCACTTTCTGTCCTACCAGATGGACCAATACCTCATCCTCTCCGGCGACCACCTCTACCGCATGAACTACCGGGACTTTGTCGCCGAACACCGCGAAAAAGGCGCAGACCTCACCATCGCCGTCAAACCCGTCACCCGAGAAATCGCGCCCGACCTCGGTATCCTCAAAATAGATGACACCGGGCGCATCATCGACTTCGTAGAAAAACCACAAACCGACGCCGAACTGGATGACCTCAAACTCGATCCCGCCCCGGGCAACAACCCCGACGAAGCGTACATGGCCTCAATGGGCATATACGTCTTTGAAAAAGACAAACTGAGAACACTCCTCGCAGAAAATACCGGCGACGACTTTGGCAAACACATCATCCCCGCTGCCATCCACAGCCACAACGTCTATGCCCACCGATTCGAAGGATATTGGGAAGACATCGGCACCATCCGCGCATTCTACGAAGCCAACCTCGCACTCACAACCCCATCACCTCCATTTACCTTTTATCAACCCGGTGCCCCCATCTACACGCACCCGCGCTACCTCGCCGCGGCCAAATTGGATGGATGCCACCTCAAACAATGCAAAATCGGCGACGGCTCCGACATACAAAACGCAGAAATTGAACACACGGTCATCGGCATACGCAGCATTGTTGGTCCCCGCGTCAAACTCACCAACACCGTCATGATGGGCGCTGACTTTTACGAAACCCCTGAAGACAAAAAACGCAACAAACAAAAAGGCATCCCAAACGTCGGCATCGGTCCGGGATGCGTAATTAACAACGCAATCATCGACAAAAACGCGCGCATCGGGGAAAACGTCACCATCCAAAACGCAAAAAACATCCGCGAAGCAGAAAGCGACGCCTACGCCATCCGCGACGGCATCGTCGTCATCACCAAAGACGCCATCATTCCTTCAGGTAAAGTGATTTAAAATTACCCGCGCTTTTGTGCAAATAGCCAGTCCCATACATCTTCAGTCTTGTCGCATTGATCGCTGGCAAAATGCGTGATAAATCCGCGTTGCGGGTCATCGCCTGTGTACGCGAAACCATAAGCACTGGCATTGTGTCCCACGTCTTTTAATTCCGTATATTTGGTATTGGCATCTATCGCGTTCAACTGGCGAAAAGCATCTCGGGTCAAGTCAACGGGCACAGTTGCATCGGCATCGCCGTGAAATGTCCAGATGGGAACTTTGACAATGCGGCTGACATCATTCCACGGTTCGCATCCGCCAGCAGAGGGAATCGCGGCGGCAAAACGGTCGGGTTGTGCACAAACGGCGTTCCAGGTACCAAAACCACCCATTGAATGCCCCAGCACATAGATGCGGTCCTGATCAATTGGAAACTCATCGCATATCGTGTCCAGCAGATCAAAGGCTTTGCCCAAATCGCCCTTTGAAAGATCGTCACCTCGATCCAGCAATCGCTTAACGCGCGTTTGCCAGATATCGGGGAGCGAGTCGATATATTCCTGTGTGATCTCGGGCATAGAATTGGGCACCAGCCAGCGCAGGGGCGTTTGAGGTGCAAGAACAAAACAGGGATATTTGCGGCGATGTGTTTCATCTGCCAGTGGTGATTCGTTCCAGTGACGCAGATTCTTGATATTATCTGTGCCTTTACCTCCTGCCCCGTGCAAGCTAAAAATGAGGGGATACGCTTTATCGGAATGGTCTGCGATGTCAATGGGTCTTAGCAGGCGATAGGGCATACTGCCGTAGTTTCGTTCTTCGTAAATATTCATCCAGTCGTTCATATTGTCTCCTTATGGATCAACTTTTACACAGATAAGGACCCAGGTCTTTCTCAGCCTCTTCCTCTAACAAACCGACCTGCACGGGAATATCCGCGTCTTTGAGAATTTGAATGCCGCGCCCGCGATTTTTGGGATGCGGGTCAATGAGGGCGACAAAAACATCTCGGATTTTTCTCTGAACAAATGCCTGAGCACACGAAGGCGTGCGCCCGTAAAAAGAGCACGGCTCCAGGGTGACAAATGCCGTAACATCTTCCAATGAACCCGCCACTTGTGCGAGCGCCATCGCCTCTGCGTGAAATTGTCCCGGTGGATTGGTATAACCCCGGGCAATAATTTTTCCCTCTCGCACCAGCACACAACCCACTGGCGGATTGGGCAAGCACTCGGGAAGCGCTTTTCTGCCCTCGACGAGCGCGGCGGCCATGAAGTTTTCCAATTCAATTTGAGAATATTCAGACATTGGATAAGAGATTACCTGGCGCGAAAAACGCCCCGGCACAACGATGCTGGGGCGTTCTCTTTTTGGACAGACTTCGTTTACTCCTCACCGTACCCAATACAATACAAATGCGTCGCCGTCCGAATAAAAAGCTGTGACCCGGAGGACACGGGCGATGACAGCGTGTACGTACCATCCAGTTCATTCGTACCCAAAACCTCAAATTTGGGACCAGCGGCCAAAACAGTCGTCACAGCATCTTCATTCAGCAAAAACAACTTCCCATCCGCCAGATGTGGGGACGCACTCACAATCCCCTGTGCCGTCCGCTCAGGACCCCACACCACAGCCCCGGTCTTCGCATCCAGACACATTGCCCGCCCGCGATCATCAACCATATAAAAATACTTCCCATCACTCGTCGGCGTAGGCACATCCGGCGCAGCAGCACCCTCCCATTTCCACACCACATTGTCGGAAACATCGCCCGTACCACCAGCAGCCAACGCCAGCAAGGGCCGCTGCCGGGTCGGTGCATAAATCATATCTCCAACCACCAGAGGAGACGCAACAATCCGATAATTACCCCTCCGGCCGGGATTCAACCCATTGGCCCGCCAGACCTCACGCCCCGTATCCGGATCGTGACCCGTCACACAATCCCCACCCGTAATAACAATCTGAGTCTTGCCATCGCGCTTCAACAGCACAGGCGTCGTGTACGAATCCGGAGACTCCCGAATAGCGTCTGTCGGGCGCTCCACCCGCCAAACCGCCTTCCCACTCCCGGCATCTAACGCCACGACATACGAAGGATCATCCGTGCGCATCCCGTGAAGCACCTGAAGAATGAGCTTCCCATCGTACAAAATCGGCGAAGACGCATACCCAAAAAGCAGACCAAATCTGCCGTAATCCTTTTGGAGATCGCGCGACCAGACCGCTTTCCCCGCCACATCCAAACACGTCACAACCCCATTGCCCGTAACCACCCACACATGCGCCCCATCCGTAACAGGCGACGGCGACGTCGTATTGTGCTTGCGCCGAAGCACATTGCCCTCATCCAACTTATACCGCCAGAGTTCACTGCCATCTTTTCTCGACAAACACAAAATAAAAATCTCCGGTCCGCCCGGTTGCTGTTCCTCTGGCCTCTGTGCAGGCGACGGCGACGTCAAAAAAATGCGATCACCCCAAATAACGGGCGTACTCCCGCTCCACGAAGGCAACTCGGCCTTCCAGATAATATTCTTCTCCAAACTCCAGGACGCGGGCAAATTTTTAGCCGAACTAACCCCATCTTGCTGCGGACCGCGCCACTGCGGCCAGTTATCTGCATCAACACATAGTGGAACAAGCGCGACAATACAAACCATGCGAACAATTCGACCAACCATAGAATCTCCTCCTTAGTAGAGTGATTTTCAACTTGTTTTTCATCCAATTTGACAGATATTTCCCCTTGATTGTTCCTACTTCTCATTGAAATTAAAATAAAGAGGGTCACATGCAACAGCAACCCAATATTTTACTATTCATCACCGATCAACAGCGCTCCGACACCATGGCGTGCTATGGCAACGACTGGATCCAGGCATCGAACATGAACGCCCTCGCCAACGAAAGCTTTGTCTTTGAAAACCCCTATTGCACGCAACCCGTCTGCACGCCATCGCGCGCAACCCTCGTAACGGGACTATATCCACATTCCGCCGGAATGACCAAAAACAACATCCTGCTCGACCCCGCAATCAAATCCATCGCAGAAATGACATCAAACGATTACCACAAAGCCTACTACGGCAAATGGCATCTGGGCAAAGAAACAACGCGACAACACGGATTTGACGAATGGCTGCCCGTCTTTGAACTGCCCTGGGTCATTGACCATCCGGACACACCGTATCACCAGTTTCTATTGGAAAACGGAATCGAACCAGACAAAACAACAGAAGCCGGACACCGCGTATTCTCCGGACAACTGCGCGCAGACTTACCCGAACACCTGTCCATGGTATCCTTTCTATGCGACGAAGCTGCCCGCTTTCTGATGGCAGAACGCGACAAACCATTCATGCTACAAGTCCACTGCCCCGAGCCACACCCCCCTGTCTCCGGACCGATGAAACATATACACGACCCGAACAAAGTGCCCGTCGGTCCCGCATTCACGCGCTATCCCGCTGACGCATCGCTATTCAACAGACTGAGAGCAGAACGCAATATACGGCCCGATAGTTCCCCCGAAGAACAACACACCGCAGAAGCAAAACAGCGAAAATTCCGCGCGGAATACTACGGCACCGTCACACTCGTAGATCGGGCACTGGGCAGACTGATGGACGCTCTTGAAAAATCGGGCCACGCCGACAACACCATCGTCGTATTCAGCTCTGACCACGGCGAAATGGCAGGCGACCAGGGCATGCGGGAAAAACGCGCATTCTACGAACCCTCTGCCAAAGTCCCCCTCATGATGCGGATACCCCATCTCGGGCGCGAACACCGAATGGTCCCCGGCAACATCAGCCATATCGATCTCGTCCCCACCTTATTAGACCTCATGGGACAACCCGTGCCCGAACACCTGCAAGGCACCAGCCGCGTACCCGTCCTCGAAGGCAGAGAAACGCTTGACGATAACGACGTCTTCATCCAGTGGAACGGACTGGGAGATCGCAACCTCGGCTCACCTCAGATCAACTTAATCGCCACCCTCCCCTGGCGCGCAATCGTAACAGCCGACCGATGGAAACTCAACCTCTGCGCGGGCGACCAATGCGAATTATTCGACCTGAACAGCGATCCCCATGAACTCACCAACCTATTCGACGAACCCGAACACAGAGACCGCATACGCAAAATGGCGGCAAAAATTCGCCTCTGGCAACATGAAACAGGCGACGACGCACCATTACCCACTGTGTAAGAGCTTCTCAGGAGAAATACCTCATGAACACAATCAAAACGCGAACAGTAGGGCGAACGGGCCTCGAAGTAACCGAAATGGGCATGGGCGGCGCGCCCATAGGTGATCTATTCGAACTCGTAAGCGAAACACAGGCGCAAGACACCTTGCAAGCCGCCTGGGATGCGGGCATCCGATACTTCGACACAGCTCCC
>JAJEAX010000354.1 GCA_022822565.1 Candidatus Latescibacterota bacterium | reverse complement strand
CAAGCCCAATTTACATATTCTACAGAGGGTTGGGGGCTTACTCACGATGGCGAAAAGTTGATTATGAGCGATGGTACAAATATTATTTATTTTCGGGATCCCAATACATTTAGAGAAGTTGGACGTATCGAAGTGACCGATAGTACGGGTCCGATTCATTATCTCAACGAGCTTGAATATATCAAGGGACAGATTTTTGCCAATGTCTGGCAAACCGATCGCATTGCCCGTATCGATCCCAAAAGTGGCAAGATTACGGGATGGATCAATCTCGCGGGCATTCTCTCTCAAGCCGATCGCTTGCACCACCGTGTTGGTGTGCTCAATGGCATTGCTTATGACGCCGCGACGGACCGCATTTTTGTCACGGGCAAGTGGTGGCCCAAGTTGTTTGAAATTAAACTCGTGCAGTAAAAGTGAGGGGATAAAGGAGGGTGTTTTGTTAATCCGTTTATTGCTGTGTGCGTTCGTTATGGGTGTATGGGGGTGTGGCGATGATTCTTCGCCTACGGCTCCTGAGGAAGATGTTGTGCGTCCAACGGGGGATTTACAACCCTATCCCCTTTCATCCATTGTTTCGGTTGATTCGGTTCGTTCTATGCCCACCGGTACGCCCGTATTTATGCGGACCGAATTTGCCAATGGGCAACTCGCAGATCTCGAGATGAAATTCATACAGGTGGTCGATGATTTTTTGCCGCCAATGCCTGTTTATATGGTTGAAGCTTCCGATCCCGTTTTGATACAGCTCGGGGGAATTGCCAGGGGTATGAGTGGTTCTCCCATTTTTACTGAGCAAGGTACATGGGGTGCTATTGCGTATGGTTTTAATGAACAAGATAGTCCGCCGTATTATTTTTTTGTAACACCGATAGAATGGGTGATCGGCAATCGGGGAGCGATTCCATTGGCTAAGAGCGCAGCCACCTGGGAAGAGAATGGCATTACACCTTTGACTATTCCACTGCTGGGTACGGGATTCAATCCCGCACATCAGTTAGAGGATTTGCCCTTTCAGAGTGAGTTGACACCAGCCGGGAGAGCCGCACAGAATCAGGATAGTTTTGAGGCGGGTAGGCCACTGGCTGTTGGTTTGATGCTGGGTGAGGTTACGATCGCTTCGTTGGGAACGATATCATACGTCGATGGCAATCGGATATACGGTTTTGGGCATCCGATGTCCGGTTCGGGTGCGGTAGAACTGCCTATCATAGAAGCAGTGGTGCTCGGTCCAATATCCAATCTCTCTGCGCCGTTTAAATTTGCGACGCTGAATCCAACTGTGCGGGGAACGCTGACCGAAGACCGTTTGCCCGCGGTTCGCGGTATGCTTGGCGAGGGGCCAGAATTGATACCTCTCAAGAGCGTATATACGTTTTCTTCGGGGAATGTGCTTGAACTTACGCACAGGTTGGCGGCGGTTGGTCTCAAACCTTCTACGACAGCAGGTCTCATTGCGCTGGCTTTGTTCTCGCCTGTGGTTAACCGCATTGAAAACGAGCCGAATCGCAGTGTGCGCGTCAGGACGGATATCTCTTTTGTGGAAACAGATTCAATGCTGGCTCGCTCTCGGCTCTATGCAGAGCCAGATGGCGAGCTTTTGTCTTTGGTTGCAGATGCCTCTGCTGATTTGGGAGGGGTACTCTTGCAACTCATGACGAGGAATGATTACGCCGTGCAGATGCGCGAGGCCGAGATTCATGTTGACATGTTGCCCGAATCTCGTTTTGGCAAAATAGTAGGCGTTGCTGCGGATACGGTTATCAGTGCTGGGAGTACGTTGTCTATCAGGACTTCGCTACGCGTGGGGCGGCGTGAGGATAGGGAGATCGAGATGGCCTTTAGCATACCGGATACGCTTCCTGTGGGGATTTATAAGCTCGAAGTGGGTTCTGTAGCAACATTAGGGTCAGGCTCTGCTGGAGGAGGTAGTGATCCTTTTGGGGGGCTGTTTGATTTTTTCGGGAGTGATGAAACGCTCGAAGATTTTTTTGTCCGCGTGAATGGTTTAGATGAAAATGTCATCTTAAAGGCGCGTTTGACATCTGATATTCCCGCTGAGGAACAGGCGTTGCGCGACAGTTTGCCAGACAATTTTCCAAGCAATTTGCCGCTTGATTTTCTCGGTCTTCAGTCCGCGGCTGCACCTGTTTCTATGGAGAAAGATGTCGATTTATTTTTAGAAGGTTCTCAAAAGCTTCAGATACGCGTGGCTGAGAAGTAGTAATACTCAGGAGTTACCCCTGGAGGAACAACTCGCACAATACAATGGCATTGCTTATGACGCCGCGACGGACCGCATTTTTGTTACGGGTAAGTGGTGGCCCAAGTTGTTTGAAATCAAACTTACTCAGTAACGGTGAGAAAGGAGGAAGGTGTGATGTAATCTGTTTGAAGTGTGTGATTGAGATATAGTTCAAAATAGCTTTTAAAATCCAATGAAAGGAAAAATCCAATGCTGAAACTGCGGTGCTACTCCTGTTTAGCACAGGTTTTGATCTTTGCAAGTCTATCCATTTTTTTTCTAATTCAACCCCTTCAGAGTGCGTTGCAATCAGGCTTCAATCCGGATTTTGATGGAAGCGGTGTTGTCGATTTTCCCGACTTTTTGCAATTTGTAGATAAGTTCGGGTTCAGTCGTGGCGATGCGGCGTACGAATCCAGGTACGATCTGAATGGCGATGGCGAGATTGCTTTTGACGATTTTCTGTTGTTTGTCGAGCATTTTGGTAAAGCAGTGTTTAGTGACACAGAAGATATTGTGCGTCCTACAGGGGAATTAAAACCCTGGGACCTTTCATCCATTGTTTCGGTTGAGTCGGTTCGTAATATGCCTGTGGGTACGCCCGTATTCATGCGGACCGAATTTGCCAATGGACAGCTTGCAGATCTCGAAATGACATTCATACAGGTGGTTGACGATTTTTTGCCGCCAATGCCTATTTATATGGTCGAAGCTTCCGACCCCGTTTTGATACAGCTCGGAGGCATTGCCCAGGGTATGAGTGGTTCGCCTATTTTTACTGAGCAAGGTACATGGGGTGCTATTGCGTATGGTTTTAATTCACAGGATAGCCCGCCGTATTATTTTTTTGCAACGCCGATAGAATGGGTGATTGGCAATAAGGGCGCGATTCCATTGGCTAAACGTCTGGCTACCTGGGAGGGGAATGGTATTAAACCTCTGACTATTCCCTTGCTGGGTACGGGATTCAATCCCGCTTACCAGTTAGAGGATTCGCCCTTCCAGAGTGAGTTGACGCCAGCAGGGAGAGCCGCACAAAGTCAGGATAGTTTTGAGGCGGGTAGGCCACTGGCGGTTGGTTTGATGCTGGGTGAGGTTACGTTCGGTTCGGTGGGGACCATATCTTATGTCGATGGCAATCGGATATATGGTTTTGGGCATTCGATGGACGATTTGGGTGCGGTAGAATTGCCTATCATAGAAGCAGTGGTGCTCGGTCCAATATCCAATCTAAGAGCGCCGTTTAAGTTTGCAACGCTGAATCCAACGGTGCGTGGGACGCTGACTGAGGACCGTTTGCCCGCGGTTCGCGGTGTGCTTGGCGAGGGGCCAGAATTGATACCTGTCAAGAGCATATATACATTTTCTTCGGGGCATGTGCTTGAGCTTACGCACAGGGTGGCGTCGGTTGGTCTTGACCCCTTCGAGACAGCCGATCTCGTTGCAGAGGCTTTGTTTTGGCCTCTGGTTAGCCGGGTTGAAAATGAGCCGAATCACAGTGTGCGCGTCAGGACGGATATTTCTTTTGTGGAAACAGATTCAATACTGGCTCGCTCTCGGCTTTATGTAGAGCCAGAAGGACGGCTTTGGTTTTTGGCTGACAATGCCTCTGCTGACCTGAGGAGGATACTCTCGCAACTCATGACAAGAAATGATTATGCCGTGCAGATGCGCGAGGCAGAGATTCATGTTGATATATTCTCCGAATCTCGTTTTGCAAAGATAGTAGGCGTTGCTGCGGATACGGTTGCCAGCGCCGGGAGTACGTTATCTGTTGCGACTTCGCTGCGCGTGGGACGGCGTGAAGACCGGGAAATCGAGATGGCATTTAGCATACCCGATACGCTTCCTGTGGGTGTTTATCAACTCGAAGTGGGTTCTGCAGCGACATTAGGGCCAGATTCCGGTGGAGGAGGTAGCGATCCTTTTGGATTTTTTGATCCTTTTGGGCGTGATGAAACGCTCGAAGATTTTTTTGTCCGCGTGAATGGAATTGATGAAAATGTTATTTTAAAGGCGCGTTTGACATTTGTTATGCCATTTGAGGAAAGTGCGTCGCCTGACAGTTTGACAGACCCCCCACCGCGTGGTCCTCGTGGTATTCAGAACACGACTGCACCTGTTTCTATGGAGAAAGATGTCGATTTATTTTTGGAAGGGTCTCAAACGCTTCAGATAAACGTGGTTGGGAATTAACAATACCCGGGAGTTACCCATGAAATGGACAGAGGAACAACTCGCACAATACGATGAACAGGGTTATCTCTTTATGCCCGATTTGCTTTCATCTGATGAGGTTGATGTACTCAATAGCGATGTTCCGCTTTTGCTCAGTGGGGAGAATGACGGGTTGCATCGGGAACGCGAGCGCGGCGGTGCTGTGCGTCAGGTTTATCTCGCCCATCGGAGCATTGATGCGTTTCAGGAACTCATTAGCTATCCAAAAATTCTGTATCCCGTTCGGCAGGTTCTCAAAGACGATGTGTATGTTTGGCACTCGAAACTCAATGTCAAGGATGCGTTTGAGGGCACGGTCTGGCTGTGGCATCAGGACTATGGGTACTGGATGTGGGATGGGGTTGGTCCGCGTCTGGTATCCGCTATGGTTT
>JAJEAX010000118.1 GCA_022822565.1 Candidatus Latescibacterota bacterium | reverse complement strand
ATGGTTTCGGGACGCGCGCGACCATCGATATTCGCCTCCATCAAAATCTCATCATCTACCACACCAGATAGTGCGTTGCGCACCATTTTCCTCCGCTGCTGAAATGCGGCGCGCACCACGCCAAACAAACGCCTTTCATCTACAATATCATAAGCAGAATTCGCTTCAAAATCCAGCATCAACACAGAAGAATGCACTTTGGGTGGCGGAAAAAAATGCGCGGGAGGCAGATCAAACAACCGTTTTGCGACACACCGCACCTGTGTAACAACCGACAGCACGCCATATATTTTACTGCCCGGCTGCGCGATCATGCGTTGCCCCACCTCGCGCTGCACCGTAATCACAGCGCGTTTCCAAACCCTTCGAGCATCCGTAATTTGCCTGATGAGCGCACCCGTAATATGGTAGGGCAAATTGCCCACCAGAACCGCCTTTTCTCTTTTTGACATTTCAACAAGCGCAGGCAAATTGACCCGCCGCACATCATCTGATACAATTTTTAACCGCGAACCAAACCGATCAGAAAGCAGATCGCACAACGCCCCATCAACCTCAATAGCAACCACCTGTCCTGCTCGCTCAACCAGAAGGCCAGTCAACGCACCTCGTCCAGGACCAATTTCTACGACCAGATCCTCTTTATCAATCTGTGCGGCCTCTACGATACGCTCGATAGATGCGCCATTTGTGAGAAAATGCTGCCCCAGCCGCGTCTTCGTTTTCACGTTGATCCCAATCCAAATAAAGCCTGAGCATTTTGCGTCGTCTGCCGACACACATCTCCAGTATCTCCCCATCCAGCATCAGCCAGACATTCGGCGACATAGCGCACATAAGCTGGCTCATTGCGCTTACCGCGTTTTGGTGCCGGTGCCAGAAACGGACAATCCGTCTCCAAAAGCAACCGCTCAGCGGGCACATCCAATGCAACCTCTAACGCACCCGAATTTTTAAAAGTGACAATACCGCCAAAACCCAGATAAAAATTGAGATCAACCGCACGCCTGGCTTCTTCGACATCCCCGCCAAAACAGTGCATCACACCGCCCACTTCCGATCCGCCTTCTTCCTCCAACACGTCTAACACCCGCGTCTCGGCACCCCGACTGTGAATAATCAGCGGCAGGTCCATCTCTTTCGCCAGACGAATATGTGCCCGAAACGCCCGTTCCTGAACCTCGCGCGGTGCGTAATCGCGATAAAAATCCAGCCCTGTCTCGCCAACCGCGACAATCCTGCGATGCTTCAAAAGATCGGGCAACTTTTTCAAAGCCGCTTCATCCGCCTTTGCAGAATCCGACGGATGAAATCCCGCCGAAGCAAACACATCAGCCTCTACCTCAGCAAGGGCGATAGCCGCACGGCTCGTATCCAAATTAGTACCCACATTCACGATCTGCCCCACCCCTGCGGCACGCGCCCGAGCGAGCAGATCGTCCAGATCCTTCCTGAACTGTGGAAACATCAAATGCGCGTGTGAATCGACAAGCATATTGAAATCCTGTAAAGGCGAGTATCCGCAGATGAACGCAGATAAATGCAGATAAAGTCGTGAACCTCCTACTACCAACACTCAATGGTATTTCAAATAAGTTCCCATTGGACTCCGACCTGCGCCGGAGTGACCCCGTATAAGGGCATTACGGGGCAGGCTCCCAAGCGGTTGTCATTGCGGCATGCTTAAAGCCGCAATCCAGTGATGTCTTAATATGAAGTACTGTGTAGCATCACACTTCATCTTCTGCTTTTTCAAAAAGCATTGGCTGGAACGCCTCAGAGGCTTCTGTATATTCCGTACCACATTCTGAATCCAGCCTTTGAAGTGCGCCTTGATGGAACGCCGGTACGATTTCAAAGCCTATAAAATGCCTGTCAAGTCGCTTAGCGGCAACAGCCGTAGTACCGCTTCCCATAAACGGATCTAACACTACCTGGCCTTCCCGCGTTGTAAGTTTGATAAGGAACTCAATCAGCTTCAATGGTTTTTGCGCCTCGTGAATTTTTTGTTCATCCTTTTGAAAACCAAACTCAAGGAGATTTGTTGGACTCGTCCCCTGAATCTGACACGCTTCTATATTCATTGCGCCCACGCCGTGATCAAGGACATTGTCGGCGATGGTTCCACCAATTTTGTAGGGTTTCACAAACCAGGCTATCGGCTCATATACAGGTGCCATATTCCCCAAACGCCAACCCTGCCAAGCGTCGGCCTCAGCCTCCAATCCGCGCCGTTGAAAGACAATACTCACCCTCTGAGCGCGATGGTGTGCCGATTCTTTTTTCCAGGCGAGCATGTCCTTGAGAAGAAAACCACTATTTTCAAACGCATTGACAACTCGGTGTATTGTGCGCCGTGCGCCAAAAACAAAGACAGAAGCTCCATTTTTCAATTTCGGAAAAACCAATTCAGCCCAACTTTGACACCACTTCTGATACTCTATTCCGATATTCCTATCAGCCAGCGACCAACCATTGATGGGCTTGCCCCGCCGCTTAAAGGCAGATTTTCCAACCTGCGCAGGCGACTGTCCCAGCAGTGCCGAGTTCGTATTGTCGTGTAAAACATCCCAATCATCCAGGTTGATACCATAAGGAATATCCGATAGGAAGAGTTCAATGCTATTATCCGTCAGGTGTGGAATATGGTCCCGGCAATCGCCCTGTGTAATTTTATCCAGATATTCTTTGTTCATGTGATCAGTTTCAAGGTGCGAAGCGAGAGCTAATCGTCAGTTTCCAGGTTGAGTTCAAAGCGAAGCTTGAGGCCAAGGAGGTTGGCGGTTGATGCTACGGACTGTTCATTTGTCAGGAACCATTCTTTACTCCCGGAACGACTATTCTGGTGGTTGCCATGGCCAATAGTACGTAAATGGTCGTGGATTTTCTTCTCTATTTTTTTTAATTCACTATCGTTTTCACCGATCCAGATTTGCAGAAGCATTGGCGGCTCTGGCATTCCCGTCGTCTGTTGCATAACGCGCTCGGAGGCGTCTTTCTCAGACATTCCAATTTTTAGGTATGTCCGATCATCAGCCTCGTCATCTTCTCCTCGCATGACCGGATGGCGGTAATAGTGAGGATAGGTATACACGTAGATTCCCGCGATGCCAGATTTCTCAAAAGACTCCTCGGCCTGGCTCGTTTGTTTTTCAACCTTGGCATCCTCTTCTTCCAAGGCTTGGAGATCTGTTGCTATACGATCACATTCCTCTGCCCTTTTCTTAAGTATCTGGATGGTCTCTTCAGAGAGATATTCCCAGCCACGTTTTATGAAACCTCTCAAGGCTCTTCCACAATCGCGAGCCACCGTAGGACTATTAGGTAGATTCTCCTCTTCAATGGCCTGTATGAATCTCCGATATCCATAAACAAACGTGTATGTAGAAACGTCCAGTTCCTCTGCTATCTCATTAGGAGACTTCTCTTTTTTTTCAAGTCCCCAGACATCACCGAGTCGTGTGGTATCCTTTTCAAGTGCCTTTTGTACCTCTTTCAAATACTGCTCGTTATCCATTGGGTTTCTCCACTTGCTCTTTGTACAACAATCTGCTCATACGGCTAAGACTAATGCCTCTCACAGGCGTAGCCCCACCACAACGACAGTAATAACAAAATTCCTGGATTGCGGCTAAAATCATGCCGCAATGACGGTTGCAAGTCTATATAGTAATGGATAATCTGTATCAAAGGTTAGAGGCAGTGTGGAAATCGCATTAGCTGATCCCCTCGGTCTGCGCCGTTATCCACGCCTGTCGGGTCAGTTGAAACCGCCGTGCGGGTTCGTTCTTAAACTTAGAACTATTGTATATAAACCCTTCCGTCTCCTGAAATCCATTCTTCTCCAGAACACGAGCAGAAGCCGGATTGCACTTTAGACAAGCCGAATGGACGATCTCCATGTCGAGTTCACAGAACGCATAGTGTAGCGCGAGAGCAACAGCCCTGGTCGTGATTCCCTTGCCCCAGTGCGACGATGCGATCCCGAAATCACACCGGACGCTGCGTTTTTCGTAGTCAACCGCCCCGAGTTCTACCACCCCAATCATATCGCCATCTGCGACAATAGCAAAATAGAAAGCCTCTCGATTTCTGTGTGCGCTAATGCCTTTCCTGACGAAATTTTCTCCGCCATTTTCCGGATATGGCTGAGGTATAGTAGTAGTACGCGCAACGCGTTCATCAGAGGCATAGCGCTGTACTGCTGCTGCATCGCTGAGCCGCAATGGGCGAATTGTAACCTCTATGTGCTTCTCGCATTTCACCTCTCACTCCCACCTGTATCACATGCCCCAAATATCGATCTCTACCCCGCTGTCTGCTGCTCTGCGACAGTGGAACACCTTGTCCTCCCACCGCCTGCCTGCCCGACGGTCAAAAATTACCAGATGCCCCGCCTCTGCATCGCAGCGATCCATGTATTCCGCTGTCTGTTCCAAGCCATCGGCGATGGTCTGCTCCAGGCTCTTGTGGAGAATCTTGCACTCAATCACGACTTTGCGCGTCTGATCGCCCTGCGTCCAGACAATCAACAAATCGGTACGCATCCGTCCCAGACCATACTCTCGCTCAATGCGTCCACCGCTGTTCACAATGCGCTGCAGGAACGCCTGCAATAGCAACTGTGGACCCGCCTCCTGGTATTGGAACCGCGTCACCCAATGCTCTGAGTGCTCGCGGAAAAAGGTCTGGAACGCGGTCATCAGCTTAACCACATTCAGGCTACCATCGGCATTGACGTACCAGGCTGCATCCTCGTCGAGTCCCACCTGGGCGGCGTAGGTCAGTTCACGTGGAACGATTTCCGCGTAGATCGGATTGGCAATGCGGAGCGGTTCGTTTGAGGCGACCAAGCCCAGATCGCGAACGTACTCGAGATCGCGGGTGGAAAAGTCGCTGGCCTCTCCACCACTGAGCAACGGCTCAACCACGCGCTGCACGCGCTCTTCCTGCAACTTGTCGGCCAACTGATCCAAATGCGTCTCTCTACGCAGAATGAGTTGCTCTTGCGCTTCGCGAATGTCCTCCGAAGTAATTGGCCTGTCCTCATTCTCTGCGGCCTCATCCCGAAAGCAGGTCTCATCCGCCAGCGCGTTCACCAGCCACGGCTGCCCTTGCGTCTGCGTCCAAATCGTCTCCAGTGCGTCTGGCGTGAACACCTGTCCCGTCTCCTCAGTGTGCTGGCCTATCAGGGCAACCACCTCATCCCGTGAAAAGTCGCCCAATCGCAGCGATCGTGCCTTGATATTGAACGCACTGCCCCCGGCAATGATCGCATTGGCCGAACTGGAATGGATGCGGTAATCGCGCACATCGCGCACACCACATAAAACCACGCTTTGCGGAAACCCCTCTGGGCGGCGGACATATCCCGCCCGCAGCTGCCGCAACACGGATAGAAGAGAATCGCCGATCAGTGCGTCAATCTCGTCAAAGAACAACACCAGGGGCTTTGGGTCGGCCTGTGCCCAGCGCGTCAATGCTTCGTCCAGCGCGCCGTGCGGGCCGTACTTCGCCAAAATGTCCAGCCAAACCTCGTCCAAAAACCCGTCATCCAGCGTCATGCGTGCCCAAGAAGACAGGGCACCCAGAATGGTACGCATGACCTGTTCCACATCTTCGCGTCCGGCCTGCCCGGCCTCGACATTGACATACACGCAGCGGTAGTTGTCCTCGGCATTGAGCAGGTCGCGCAGAGCCAGCAGAGCCGAGGTCTTGCCCGTCTGTCGGGGTGCGTGCAGGACGAAGTAGCGTTTGTCGCGGATGAGCCGCAAAACCTCGTTGAGATTGAGCCGTTGCAGGGGCGGGATGCAGTAGTGATCCTCAGCGACCACCGGCCCGGTCGTATTGAAGAAGCGCATGCTTACAGTTCCTTCTTATTTAACTAACCTCGGCTCCATCACTAATCTCGCTATCTGGCGTTACGAGTGTGAGGCCGTTATCATCGGAAGCGGCCAGCAACATACCCTGGGACTCGACACCGCGAATAGTCGCAGGCTCCAGATTGGCAACCACCACAATCTGCTGCCCAACGAGTGCCTCCGGCTCGTAATATTCAGCAATCCCGGCGACGATCTGGCGCTGCTCATCGCCCAAACTAATTTGCAACTGCAACAGGCGATCTGCCCCCTTCACGCGCTCGGCTGCGTCAATTTTTGCCACGCGCAATTTGAGCTTCTGAAATTCTGAAAAAGAAATCAAATCTTCTGGTTTTTCTTCTGCCACATCGACCTCCTCAATACGCGGGAACACCGGATCGCCAGGTGCAACTTGCAAATTGGCATCCAGACCGCCCCATGTTTTTAAGTCATCCAAATGAACATCTTCCGGCGAACCCTTTGCGCCGAGTTGCCGCCAAATCTCACACGCCTTTGAGGGAATCACGGGAAACAGCAACACAGATAGTTGTCGCATCGTCTCCAACAGCGCGTAAATCGTCACCTCAAGCTCGGCCCTCTTGCTCGCATCCTTCACCAAATGCCACGGCGCCTGCACTTCGACAAACCGATTGGCCTCCCGCACCAACCGCCAAACCGCATCCAGCACCGCATTGGGATTCATCGCATCAATAGCCTCGCCCACCGCATTGAGCGTCTCATCCGTTTGCGATTTCAAAGCGTTGAGCGCCGAATGGTTGCCATCAACCTCAGGCACAACCCCATCCAGATATCGCGCAGCCATCACCACCGAGCGATTCAGCAAATTTCCCAACTCATTCGCCAACTCGGTATTATAGCGCTGCACAAAAACCTCTTCACTAAAATCGCTATCTTGCCCCAGCGTCATATCGCGCACCAAAAAATACCGAAGCGCATCCACGCCGTATTTATCCGCCAGATCCAGAGGCCGAATTGCATTGCCCAGCGACTTCCCCATCTTTGTCTCATCTACGAGCCAAAAGCCATGCCCCATAACCGTTTTGGGCAATGGCACACCCATCGCCTTGAGCATCGTGGGCCAATACACGCAGTGCGTAGTCAAAATATCCTTACCAATCAGATGGCAAGACGCGGGCCACCAGTGCTCAAAACGCGCGTCATCGGCGAGATAGCCCGGTGCCGTGATATAATTGATCAGCGCATCGAACCACACATAACAGACATAATCTCTATCAAAAGGAAGCGGGATCCCCCATTCCACACGCGACCTGGGTCGAGAAATACACAGATCGCCCAGCGGTTGGCGCAAAAATCCGAGGATCTCGTTGCGCCGCTTTTCCGGACGAATAAAATTGGGATGTGTCTCAATATACTCAATGAGCCAGTCCTGATATTTGCTCATTTTAAAAAAATAATTCTTCTCCGAAATCTTCACCGCAGGCCGCCCGCAATCCGGACAATTCCCATCAATCAGATCCTTCTCCGTCCAGAACCGCTCGTCCGGGATACAATACCAGCCCTCGTAATTGTCGGCATAAACCTCGCCCGCATCGTAAATGCGTTGCAAAATCTCGGAGACGACGCGCTTGTGCCGCGCTTCGGTTGTGCGAATAAAATCATCGTTAGAAATATTTAAATCCTCCCACAACGCCTGAAATCGCACCACCATTTCATCGGCCTGTGCCTGCGGCGACAGATTGCGTTCTTTCGCCGCCTCATCCACTTTCTGACCGTGCTCATCCGTACCCGTCAAAAACAACACATCATCGCCAGTTAGGCGATGAAAACGCGACAGCACATCGGCCATAATCGTCGTGTACGCATGCCCGATATGGGGTTCATCATTGACGTAATAAATCGGTGTTGTAATATAAAATGTGCCCATTTTTCTACACCTACTCAAAAGGACCTGATCTGTCGCCAGAGCGAGATCAAGCCCAGATTCATATTTACATTGCGGTGATTCATCTCCCGCAGTGATTCAATCTTTTTTACTATTGCGGTCAGTTGGTCCAGATCAAAAACCTCAGCCAATCGCCCGACATTGTCCTCCAGATCGGCATTGGCTATATTATCGCCCCGACCACATTGCAACAACAGCACATCCCTGAGCCAAATTTCAGCACCTGCCAAAATATCCAATGCCTCTTGTCGGTCGAGTTTTACAAGTGCTTCAAACGTGCGCTCATCCTGCTCCCACAGCAAGGCTTCCAAAAACTTAAAAGATCGATCTTGCCTATCTGCGATATGGCCATCGGTCATATCCAACGCCCTGCGAAAGTCGCCGCCACACGTGCGTCCAATAAAATCTGCCATTGTTTTATCAACGCTCCTCGCCGCCAGGCTGGCACTGATATCCCGAGGCGAAAGCGCGGGAAATTTCACAAACTGACACCGCGACACAATGGTGGGCAACAACGCATCGCCCTGGGCTGCAACCAGGATCATCAGCGACCGAACAGGCGGTTCTTCCAGAGTTTTCAACATGGCGTTAGCCGCCTCTGCGCGCATTTGATCCGCATGAAAAATAAGAGTCGTGCGCCAGCCCCCCGCAAAAGCACTGTGCGTAAACTGCCGCTGCATCTCCCTGACATCATCGATGAGAATCCCCACATTCTTGTCGGGCAACGGATAGTGATAAGGCGATTGCCACACCTGCAGCAGTGCGGTCTGCCTATCTTCCTCCTT
Source organism: Candidatus Latescibacterota bacterium (assembly GCA_022822565.1). GTDB lineage: Bacteria > Latescibacterota > UBA2968 > UBA2968 > UBA2968 > VXRD01. The sequence continues at coordinate 9,847 of JAJEAX010000118.1, read as the reverse complement.
CACGCTCCGAGAAAAAGGAAAGAGCAGCGTACTATCCGGATGATTGAGATTGGTCACCTTGTGACATTCGGCACAATCGCCACAGGCCACAGCACCATCTTCCCGACAATGCAACGCCTGCACAAAATCCAATGCCGCCGCCACTGCACCCGTGCCAGAAGTGCCCAAAAACAACAGCGCGTGCGGGACGCGATCTCTTTCAATCAATTCGGTCAAAAACCGAACCGCGCGCGCCTGTCCAATCACCCGTTTCAATATCGCCTCTTATATGAAAAGCCGCTGGAACAGAACATTCCAACGGCTTTTTTTCTAATTCAAACGACTAAAATGATCCGCTATCCATGCTCCTGCTCGCAATGGGAATGTACAACATGTGTAGCCCGTACAACGACGGGCATCGGCATTTGCATTGTTGGCACAAAAAACAACATGGAACGGCTCCATAATCAAAAGTATATCACAACGCGGTGAAAAATAATATGCCTTATCCATCCATTTGTCAAGATTTTATTATTCAATTTGCTCTTTCTCTAAACTATTGACACTTTCGATACAATTTTTTAAGTTTGACCAACAATTGTTTGGATGTGTACGAGACTCATTGAGCGAGAAATTGCAATGCAAATAGGAAACAAAGAACTCGTCGTTATTGGCGACCGCGTTTTGGTCAAACGGGAAGATTTGGAAGAGCGAACCAAAGTGGGGCTTTATTTGCCTCAAACCGTGGTCGAAAAAGAGGAAGTACAGAGTGGTCGCATTATGGCCACAGGGCCTGGCCTCCCGCTGCCAGAAACGCCCGAAGACGATGAACCCTGGCGCAATACGCCAAAAGAAACGCGATATTTGCCCCTCCAGGTTGAGGAAGGAGATTTTGCCTTATTTTTACAAAAAGCCGCGATGGAGATCTCTTTTGAAGGAGAAAAATATCTCATTGTACCCCAGGCTTCGATTCTCGTTGTCATTCGAGAGTCGAATACCGTGGTGGGCGAAGACGAGGTATTGGATGAATTGGAGGGTCTGGACGACCTCGACCTGTAGTGATTTCCCAAATGGTCATTTCCAAAAAAGCCGCTGATCAGCGGCTTTTTTTATTCACCTTATTATTCTTGTTTCACCTGTGCCTCAGTATCCGATCTGGCGCACCGAAAACCCAGAGAAGGATAGGTTTTATCGGGCTTTTCACCCCGTCGTCGAGCCATGTGGATATGTGGCGCACTCCAACCCCCGCCCCTTATGACGCGCTTTTTCCCGGCCTCTGGACCCGTGGGATTATTGAGGGGAGATACGCGGTAATATCCTGCATCGAACCAATCCCAACACCACTCCCACACATTGCCCGACATATCGAGCAAGCCCTCACTGGTAGCACCTTCGGGGAAAGTTCCCACAGGCAGCGGACGTCGGTTTCGGGTTTCCCTGGTATTTGTTCGCGTGACATCAAAACGGTCGCCCCAGGGATAAAGACGGCTTTGTACCCCCCGTGCAGCGCGTTCCCACTCTGCTTCAGTGGGCAGGCGTTTGCCCTTCCATGAACAATAGGCATTGGCGTCATTCCAGGAAACACCCACAACGGGTTGGTTGGGACCATTGTATTTGACCTCGCCCCAATACCGCGGGGCCGCATGTCCTGTACTCGTCACAAATTCGCGGTACTGGGCATTGGTGACTTCGCGTGTATCAACCCAGTAGGTATCGAGATAAACCTTGTGTACAGGTGCGTTTTTATCTCGGGTATCTCCCATGAGAAAATGGCCTGCGGGAATTTGTACCTCCATTTGACCTGTACTATCGGAAGATACTGCCGCACGGGATCTGCGCCGTTCAAAAGGAGAACGTCCATCAATTGTTTTGATACTCAACTTGGAAATTTCGATCCGGCTGGAAGACAGCTGAAGCGTAATAGAAGTCGCAGTCTCTCGAATCAGTTCGCCTCGCACAACGCGACCCGATTTGAGAACGACCTCAACAGCCTCAGTTGTATCGACCAGGCAAGATAAAATCCCAAATACGATCAAGCATACGCCCATAATATACCGCCGCATTTTGCCTCCTTGGCGATTGGATTATCGCTTTTTAGTTCCAACTTTGAAAGTAATCATTTCGCGGTATTTTGTCCAGTCCCACAAAATATACCCAAAGTGATTATAAAAATAAAAAGCCCAACCTTAAAAGGTTGGGCTTTGCGATAGTTCCCTACAATGCGGAAATTGCTAAACCATGTCTTTCAGTTTTTTCAAGGCTGAAATTCTTATACCCTGCGAAGCGGGCTTGGCTGCAATTGTTATTTTTTCGCCAGTGAAAGGATTGACGCCCTCTCGTTCTGCGCGGGCCGGTTTTTCGACCCTTTTGATTTTGAGCAGACCGGGCAACACAAACTCACCGACAGAACCTGCTGTGACATGGCTTTCAATGGCACTGTCCAACCCATCGAGAACGCTACCCACATCCTTTTTGCTCAGACCAGTGCTTTCTGCGATCGCGCTTACAATCTGGGCTTTGCTCCATCGTTTTGTTACAGCTTGCGACATAATTCTCTCCCTTTGTGAAAATGGTTATAATCTCAAACCCAATGCCCTCAGGCAAATAGGTCAAAGGCTATGCCCCAATTATAGTCCAGCATGCTTTGATTTGTCAAGTATAGATTCCCAATTCCTCATTCTTTGTGTCTTTTAGCCTACTCCACCCAAATATCCGGGCGCGTATCCACCCCGTATTTCCCAAATATCGCATCGATAGCGCACTTGTCGTCTTCGGACAACGTCAACTCTAATGCTCCCATATTCGACACCACCTCCTCGGGTTTACGCACGCCAACAAGTGCGGTGCTAATAACAGGATTGGACAACACCCAAGCCAGCGCGAGGTGATATATAGCTGTACCGCGATCCGCAGCCATCTGTTTTAACGCCTCCACCACCTTCAAATTGCGCGGAAAATTCTCCTCTGTAAACAAAGGCATATTAAACAACCCGCCCTTAGAGCGCCAATCTTCTGCATCAAATGTCGTATTCTCATCAAATGCCCCGGCGAGCAGCCCATGCGCCAGAGATCCATATCCCATCATCCCAATGCCGTGCGTCTCGCAATATGGAAAAACATCCCTCTCCATACGTCGATCAAACATGTGATAGCCGTATTGCCCCACATCTACCCGCCGCGTCTTCATGCACGCATCGATCTCCTCTGCCTTGAAATTCGACACCCCTCCAAAGCGCACCTTACCCTGCTGAATCAAATCGTCCAGCACCTGCATTGGCTCTTCAAAAGGCGTGTGCCGATCTGGCCAGTGAATCAAATAGACATCGATATAATCCGTATTCAAAAACCGCAAACTATTCTCCACCGACGCCATAATCCGCTCCCTGCGGCTGTCGCGCCCCTTCTCCCGTCCCGAATCCGCATATCCAATACCGACCTTTGTCACCACAATCACATCCTTGCGTCGATTCCCCAGGCCACGCGCGAGCAGAGCCTCTGATTTTCCCTTCCCATAGCCTTCGGCTGTATCAAAGCAATTAATCCCCAAATCCAATGCCTTGTGAATACCCGCAATCACTTCGCCCTCATCAAAATAACCATAATTCCCACCGAGTTCCCAGCACCCAAATCCAATCGCCGAAACATCCAATCCGGTCTTTCCAAACGGCCTGTATTCCATATCGAACCTCCGATTTAAAATATTGTTTAATCACCGCCCCATCCATCCGCCATCCACAGTCAAAATCGCACCATTGACATAATTGGCTGCATCTGAACACAAAAATACACACGCGCCTTTCAGATCATCCGGCTGCCCCCATCGCCCCTGGGGAATGCGCGTCAAAATTTGCTCGGAACGGACAGAATCACTGCGCAGAGCTTCGGTATTATCCGTTGCAATATACCCCGGTGCAATAGCATTTACATTCACACCCTTGCCTGCCCACTCATTTGACAGTGCCATCGTCAAAGTCGCAATACCGCCTTTAGCCGCAGCATAACCCGGCACGGTAATACCCCCCTGAAAACTCAGCAAAGACGCTGTAAAAACAATTTTACCTCGCCCACGCGCCACCATTTCTTTGCCAAACTCGCGCGCGAGAATAAATTGTGCATTTAAATTTACCTCAATTACTTTGTCCCAGTATTCATCTGGATGATCCGCCGCGGGTTCCCGCAAAATTGTGCCCGCATTATTCACCAATATATCGACCTGAGCGACATCTGCTTTCACCTGTGCTATAAAAGCCCGCAAAGCATCTCGGTCGGAAAAATCACATGCATAAGGGCGAAAACTACGGCCCAATCCGGTAACATCCCCCTCCACCTCACTACCCGACGCCAGCGATGCACTCACCCCCACAATATCGGCACCTGCCTCGGCCAACCCCTGGGCAAAAGCGCGACCAATACCGCGCCGACACCCCGTCACCAGTGCAGTCTTACCGCTCAAATCAAACTTATCCAAAATTCCCATAATAACCCCTGTTACGCCTGACAGTCCAAAAGCACCTTCATCACCTCGCCACCCGCCACCATCTGTTCAAATCCCTTTGCCGCATCATCCAGCGGCAGCGTATCCGTAATCAGAGCTTTTACATCAACCTCGCCAGATGCCGCCAATCGAATTGCCCGCTCAAAATCCACGGGTTCGTACACGCGACACCCCACCAGATGCAATTCCCGCCAAAAAAACCGCTGTAAATCCACAGGCGGCGGTTCAGCGTGTACCCCAACCAGCACAATAGTTCCGCGAACCCGTGCCAACTCCGTCATGACCTTTGCACCGGGCGCACTGCCACTAACTTCAAACACCAGATCTGCACCTGCACCCTCGGTCCAATCTTCTACATAAGCGATAAGATCTGTTTCCAATGGATTCACAATCTCAAAGCCCAATGCCCGCGCCTTTGCCAAACGAAAGGGATTCACTTCGGAAATCACCACCTCGGCCCCATCCAATCGCGCCGCCATTGCAACCAGCATCCCAATTGGACCACCGCCAATGACAACCGCGCGATCGCCCAATTCCACTTTTGCACGTCGAACATCGTGGACAGCGACTGCAAGCGGTTCGATAAGCGCGCCAGCATCGTCGTCCAGTGCATCGGGTACGCGATGCAGACGATCGAGTGGTGCATTCCAAAAAGCCTGAAATGCCCCCGCAGAGTCAATACCCAAAAAATTCAGATTCTGACAAACATGTCGATGACCCCGTCGGCAAGCTGCACACACGCCACATGCCACCGTGGGTTCAACCACCACGCGCTCCCCCACTTTGAACCCGGCATCATTCGGAACCTCTACAATTTCACCGCACATTTCGTGTCCCATCACCAGAGGAATTTGCACCCGCTGATCCATGTGACCTTGATAAATATGTAAATCCGTACCGCACAAACCCGCCCGCGCCACCTTGATGAGCACCTCACCATCGCCCGGTTTGGGTTCCGCAATATCGCGCAATTCAACCCGCCCGGGACCCAGATAAACAGACGCTTTCATATCACCTCCACAATAACCCTTGAAATTCAGGGCTTTGTAATGTATGTTACACCATATCAAATCGCCGCCATGCAAGAGCCGATCGGAAAATCAAAACCGGTCGGCATTTATGATACTGCACAGAACTCAAACAGTCAACTTAAAGCATCCAGGATTTTTTTATTTTTTATGTCCATTCTCCACACCTTCATAACCCTCGACCTCGAAACCACGGGTCTGAACCCGAAAGAAGCCGAAATAATCGAAATCGGTGCTGTCAAAGTCAAAGATGGCGAAATTGCCGACCACTTTCAGACTTATGTGCGCCCAAAAATGGGGGTGCCCGAAGAAACAACGCGCCTGACGGGCATAGCATTCAAAGATGTAAAAAACGCCCCCCGTATCAACGCGGCAATCGAAAACTTTATGACCTTTGTGGGCGACCAGCCCCTCATCGTACACCAGGGTCGATTTGAAACTCGCTTTTTATCTGAAGCCTCGGGCCTGCCCTTTGGCAACAACATACACAGCGTGCGCGACCTCGCCCGGATTGCCCTGCCCAGTTTACCCGATCATCGGGCGAACACACTTGCAGACTATTTTGAAGTCAAATCCCAATCGGCGCACAAAGCACTTGGCGATGCCGAGCAACTCGCGGGCACATACTCGGGCGTCGTCGAGATCTTGCGCGAAACCGCATTCCGCACCAAACAACAAATACTCCAGCTTTTACAAGGCACAAATAGCCCCTTGCTCAACATCTTTGTCGATCTGGGCAACGAAGCGGTCAAAAGCGAATTTATGAATCGCATTCGCGGTGGCGGGGCAGATGACCTCCCCCTCTCCAATGTGGGCGGCGACGAACCCCGAACGGAAACAGAGGACCACGCGCCTCTCGACATCGACATGCTCTGCACCCTGTTTGAATCCGGCGGCACCTTTGACCGCCAAACCGAAGGATATGAAGTCCGCGCCGAACAGATCGAAATGGTGCGCGCCATTGCCGACGCCTTCAACAACAACCACCTCCTCGTCGCCGAAGCGGGCACAGGCGTGGGCAAATCCATGGCCTATCTCACCCCGGCCATTCACCACGCCGCACAAAATGGCCGCCGCATCATTGTTTCCACCAATACCAAAAATCTTCAGGAACAATTGTTCTTCAAAGACCTGCCCCACCTCGAACGCACCCTGAATATACCCTTCAGCTATGTCCTGCTCAAAGGTCGCAGCAACTATATATGCCGCAATCGGTGGCACGCAGCACTCGCCAATGTCGATACCTTCTTTACCGAAGACGAGCGCGAAGGAGCTTTATCTCTCGTTATATGGGCAGAGCAAACGCAAACGGGCGACATTTCGGAAAACAATGGCTTTGATATGCGTCGCCATGCTGGCCTGTGGGCAAAAGTGTGTTCCGACTCGGGATATTGCCGCTCGCAAAAGTGCCGCACCAACGGGCAGTGTTTTGCCAACACCGTGCGCCGCTCTGCCCAAAAAGCACATATCGTGGTCGTCAATCACTCCCTGCTCTTTTCCGACATCGTCTCGGAAAATGCCGTGCTGGGCGAATACGAAGACCTCATCCTGGACGAAGCCCACAACATCGAAAAAATTGCCGCACAATATTTGGGACGCGAACTCAATATATGGCACATCAAAAATTTTTCTGATCAACTGCGCAGTCCGGGCTTTCAAAGCACCGGCACCCTGCCTGCATTGCGCCACTGGATCGGTGTAGCCGATCTCAAAGACAATATCTTCGCCACCTTTGACAAAGGCATTGGACGGGCTGTGAACGCCGCCGAAGACATCTATCTCAAAGCGCAGACCTTTTTTCAAGACCTCACGGAATTTTTGTACGGCAAACAGGGCAGCCGCAAATTTAACTACACGCCAAAAGAGCGCTATCGCCCGGGTGAAAATACGTTTGAAACAGTCAAAGAAAGCCTTGAAGACTTTGCCGAAGCGGGCGCAGAACTCAATAACAGCTTAAAAAATCTGTGCGATTGGCTCAAAGACTTGCCCGACGACACCTTTCCCAACCAGGACGAACTCGTCAGTGAACTCGACGGACGCGCACAAGAATGCAGCGACCTGCTCGCAACCCTCAATCACTTGACCAATCCCGAAGACGAACAATGCGTTTACTGGTTTGAATTGCCAACCCGAGAAAACAGCAGTGACACGCGCCTGTTTTCCGCGCCCTTGCATGTCGCCGATGTATTGCGCGACGCACTCTACGACAAAATGCGCACCATCGTCTTCACATCGGCTACTCTGGGCATTCGCGGCAAACTCATCTACTTTCTTCAGCGCATGGGGCTCGATACCATGCCCGATGAGCGCGTGCAAACGAGTTGCCTGGGTTCTCCCTTTGACTACGATTTACAGGCCCTTGTCTGTGTGCCGCAATTTATACCATCACCTAAATCTCCTCATTTTCAACGCGCCGTTGACGATTTATTACGCCATCTCGCACGCGAAATCGGACGGGGCACGCTGGCATTATTTACGTCCTATAGCATGCTCAACCAATCTTATGACGCCCTCAAAAACGATCTATCGTCTGATGGCATCTTACTCCTGGGACAGGGGATAGACGGTGCGCGCGGCAGCATTACCGATCGCTTTAAGACCCACCGCCGCGCAATGTTGCTTGGCACCGACAGTTTCTGGGAAGGGGTAGATATACCCGGCGAAGCCCTCGAAATACTGGGCATTATTCGCCTGCCTTTTGCCGTGCCATCTGACCCCCTTGTTGCAGCGCACATGGAAGAACTCGAAAAACAGGGCAAAAATCCATTTTTACACTATTCTGTCCCCGAAGCCATTCTCAAATTCCGCCAGGGTTTTGGTCGCTTGATACGCAACAAATCCGACAGAGGTATTGTCATCGTCTTCGACAGTCGGGTTTTATCTACCTTTTACGGGCGGGCCTTTCTCGAAGCACTCCCAGTTCAGCATCGGGCGTTTCGGGCACCAGACCATTTATTACAAACCATCAAAAGCTGGTTCGACAAAGTGAGCGCGGCGTGAATACCAAATACCAAATTGCCATACGCGAACCCCTTCGGGAATTACTGGTAAAAATTCCTCAGCGCAATCATCCGCTCGTCGGGCATGCCTATCACTTCGCCAATGCCAGCCACGAAGGCCAGGACCGCGACGCCGGGCAACCGTATATCACCCATCCCATTGGCGTGGCTCTCATTCTGGCTTCTGAATTGGGCTTTGCACGCGACGCAGAAATGATGGCGGCGGCACTATTACACGACGCCGTTGAAGACTCTGCCCTGACCCTTGGCGACATTGAACCCACCTTTGGAAAAAATATTGCTACCCTCGTCAGCGGCGTTACAAAAGTTGAAGGCTTAAAAGCTGGACGCACTGCGCGGCGCATTGCCACCTTGCAACACCTGTTCACCCATGCCAGCCGAGACCCGCGCGTTCTCATTCTCAAATTGGCTGACCGCATGTATAACATGCGCAGCCTCGATGGCATTGCAGAACTCGACAGGCGGCAACGCATTGCGCGAGAAACCATTGAAATATACGCACCCCTATCGCACTTGTTGGGCATGGCCCGCATCCGCCGAGAGCTCGAAGACCGCAGTCTTTTTTGTCTCGAACCGCGCATTACAAATCAGATACAGACGACATTTAGAACAGCACCGACCGAGCACCTCGTAACATTCCAGGACACAGTTCGCAACCTGCTCAACGCAAACGGCGTGCGGACAAGTGTGCGCGTGCAAGAGAAGAGTTTGAGCAGCATTTACCGCAAAATGCAACATCGTCCCCTCAGTCAAATTCAGGATCGCTACGCTATCGAAGTCATTGTCTCGCGTCGCCGATTGTGTTATTCGGCTTTGGGCATTTTACACGAGCACTTCCTGCCCGTTATGGAGCGTTTCAAAGACTTTATTGCCCTGCCCAAACGCAATGGCTACCAGGCCCTGCATACCTGTGTCCACCACAGAGACCAACGCTACGAACTCCACATTCAAACCCCCGCAATGCATCGCCTGGGCGAATTTGGCATTGCCGCATTGCGCGGAGATGCAGAGCACGAAGAGCGGCGCACGCGCTGGTTGCACGATTTTGTCGATTGGTACGACCGCGCTGACGCCTCCCATCACCTGATGTCCGAACTCAAACGCATCCTCTTTACCCGAGAAATAGTCACACTCACACCCAGAGGAGATCCCTTTATTTTGCCCGAAGATGCGACCCTTGCCGATTTTGCCTTTGCCGTACATACCGACCTCGGCTTGCAATGCAAAGGAGGTCGCATCAACGGCGCGCGGGCTTATCCGTTCTCCAAACTTACCTGGGGCGACACCGTTGAAATTGACACCGATCCAACCCAACATCCCAAAAA
>JAJEAX010000364.1 GCA_022822565.1 Candidatus Latescibacterota bacterium | reverse complement strand
ATGCACAATATGCTTATGCGTCCCTCGCGTACGGAACTCGAAAATTTTGGCGAGCCGGATTATGTCATTTTTAATGCAGGCAGATTTCCCGCGAACCGATATACGGCTGAGATGACCTCGACGACGAGTGTGGATGTGAGTTTTGAAATGCGAGAGATGGTTATTTTGGGGACGGAATATGCGGGTGAGATGAAAAAGGGTATTTTTACGGTTCTGAACTATGTTTTGCCCAAGCAGGATATTTTGTCGATGCACTGTTCGGCCAATGTGGGTGCAGCGGGTGATACGGCACTCTTTTTTGGTCTGTCTGGTACGGGAAAAACGACGCTTTCAGCCGAGCCACGGCGCCGTCTTATTGGCGATGATGAACACGGGTGGAGCGATCGCGGTATTTTCAATTTTGAGGGCGGTTGTTACGCCAAGTGTATCGGTCTTTCGCAAGCGCGCGAGCCGGAGATTTACAATGCCATCCGTTTTGGGACGGTGCTTGAAAATGTCGTTTTTGACGAGAATACGCGCGTGGTTAATTACGACGATGATTCTATTACGGAAAATACGCGCGCGGCTTATCCCATCGAGTATATTCCCAATGCACAAATTCCATGTGTGAGTGGTCATCCCAGGAATGTCATTTTTTTGACTTGCGATGCGTTTGGTGTTTTGCCTCCGGTGAGCAAGCTCACGCCCGCACAGGCGATGTACCATTTTATCAGCGGTTATACGGCCAAGGTCGCGGGTACAGAAATGGGTGTTACCGAACCGCAGGCTTCTTTTTCGGCCTGTTTTGGCGCGCCTTTTCTCGTGTGGCATCCGGGGAAATACGCCGAGCAACTGGCAGAAAAAATCCAGCAACACAATTCGGATGTGTGGCTGGTCAATACGGGCTGGTCGGGTGGTGGCTACGGCGTTGGCAAGCGCATTACGTTGACGAATACCCGCTCAATTATTCGGGCGATACACACTGGTGCTTTGACAGATGTGGCGTGCGAAACAGACCCGCGCTTTGGTTTCGAGGTTCCAAAAACCTGTCCAGATGTTACGGGTAGTATTTTGTCTCCGCGGGCGACATGGTCTAATCCGTCTGAATACGATGCGAGGGCTACGCATCTGGCGCGGTTGTTTAAGGAGAATTTTAAGCAGTTTGAAGATGGGGTCAGCGATGAGATTCTGAAGGCGGGTCCCGTTTGAGGAGCGTATCCGCAGATGGACGCAGATGGACGCAGATGGCAGAGTGCAGGGTGGTGTCCCAGGGATCAGTTCTTCAGGTAGGGGATGACCAGTGGGCCATCGGGCAAGAGGGCGACGCGGGCATCTTCGGCTTTTAAGTGGTCGCGTATGGATTCGTTGAGATCGGGTATGACCTGTAGTTTGCAGTCGCGGACTTCATCCTTATCCATTTCCGTATAGACTTTTACATTTACGCGGTCTAATATGCCCGATAGAATTTGCGCTTGCCACTGGTCGAGGATCGGTTCGCGTGCATAAACCGATTCTATCACGTCTGCAGGTGTATGGCCTTCGCGCATCAATGCTGCAAAATTGCCGTGATCGGGGACGCCATCGTTGCACGCACTGGCTACGAGAATTGTTCCGCCGTCATTTACAATACGCGCTGCGGCTGAGATGCCTTTTACGGTTTGATACAGGTTTTGATCCAGGGGAAAGCCGCTGTTGGATGTGACGATCAGTGGGAAGGGTGTTTCGACAGGGACCATTGCCGAGGCTTTTACATCGGCGCACCCTTTTGCATGGGCTTGAGAGAGATCGCCCGCGTAATATCCCGAGATTTTCTTTTTTGCATTGAGTGTCACGTTGAGCAAAAAGTCCGGGGGACATAGTGCGACGCATTCGCGGATTTCACTGTGTAGTGGGTTTTCCTGGAGTACGCCCCAGGTACTGTTTGGGTTGGCGATTAGTTCGGCGCGATGAAGTCGGAAAATAGTTTCAATACTCGCCACACCGGGTGCGACGGCTTTTGGTCCGCCTGAGAATCCCGCGAAGAAGTGCGGTTCGATAAATCCGAGGGCAATGCGCACATCTGTATTGATGTATTCCCGGTTCAAAAATACGGTTGTTCCGTCCGCAGTTTTGCCCACCTGTTCGTTTTGCGTTTCGTCAAAGGCGTCGTGGTTGACAATGCGTACGCGGCGAACCATCTCTTCTCCAAACATTTCGACAATTTCGCGCTCTGTATTTGGTCTGTGCGTGCCCGTGCCGATCAATACGGTTACCTGTTCGAGGGATACGGGCAGTTCTTCGAGTAGCCATGGGATGAGTTGTTTGTTGGGGACGGGGCGAGTGCCGTCGGATGTTGCGATTACGACCCGGTCTGAAGGCTTGACTATTTCTCTGAGCGGTTTTGTGCCGAGAGGGTGGCGCACGGCTTTGTGAAAGAGCCGTTTGGGGTCTTCAAGCGCGGGTTCATAAGAGGGGCGAATTACATCCCATTGCGCGAGTTTGGGATCTGTTTGAACAGATACGGCCCCTCGGCCATAAGGTATATCGATGTGTTTCATTTTTAATTCCGTGCTAAAGCGTCCGCTGTTTGCAAGATGATTTCTTCTTCGCCCCGATATGGCGCGGGTTCTCCGTAATACGGATAGGCATTGGGTTCGTATCCGCCTTCTTCGTATTGCCGCTCTGTACACAAATATCCCACCTCGTCATTGGCATATCCCACGGGCCACAGGTCTTCGCTGATATCCCGCAGCCTTTTTTCCATTGCATGTCCAATTTCCTGTACTGGTTCGCCCGGTATGGTGACCAGTGCCAAAGGTCCTACCTGCATCAGTTGCATTTCGGTGGGTTTTTCGGATGGGACGGTGCCCGATGCTGCCATGTCCAGTAATTTTCTTGCCCAGGGACCCGTTAATAATTGTCCGCGTTCGCTTTCGTCTGTTGCCATTTTTTTTAGTTCTTCTTCGGGCATCAGGTCGCCATAAGGTATTGCGATGTCGGTGCGGCGGGCAGATATGCCTTCTGCGCTTCTGGTGTTCAGTCCTGTAGCTACGCGGCAGACCTCATCGCCGAGTTCGTGACCACAAGCGTCCAATTGTTCTCTGGTGGCGGAGGCAAATCCTCCGGTTTCGCTCAGGATGGCGGGGCGGATGTTGCCAAAGCATCCGGGTAAGAAGAGTGCTTTGCTACCGAGGGTTTGTTCAATTCGGTTGCGGGCTATGCCGGGGTAATCGGGCGAGATGATGCCGTTGGCGCCGCTCAATGTGGTCGGGTGACAGGCGTAGTGGAATAATGTGGCGAGGGGTGCGCTGTTTTCTCCTGTTACGTGTAAGACCCGCACGCGGCGATCGACGATTCCGCCGTAGTTCAAGGTCATGCTCGAGGCTCCGGGGAGCGGGCGGCGGTTGATGTTGAAATGCGCCGATCCACATCCCAGGCCAAGGGTTACGGGCTGGAGGTTTGCGGCTGCTTCGGCAATGCACGCGGCGGTGGTATCGACTATGCGATCCATATATTCGGGGTCGGGAGTCATGCCCAAACACGGCAGTGTGGGGAGGGCGCAGTGCGTGTGGCTGCACGCTACCATTACGCTGTCTCCAGGAATGACATTTGCCACCTGCGCTCGGATTCGGTCAGTGGTGGCTCTGGTTATGCCGATGACGTCGAGTGTGGCGATGGCTATTTGCGCGTCTCCGTCGGCGAATACAACAGCACGTACTTCCAGAGGATATAGTACGGAATGAGAGGGATTGGTGTTCCAATGCCCCTGAAGCACTGGACCGGGTTCTGGTGTGATGTCTCCGCTTGCAACGCCGCTCTGGATCATGGTGGGTCTCCTGGATTTGTGCGTTTGGAATTTTATTTTTCAAATGTATCTCAGAATTGCCTCTCGCGCAATCCCCTTTGTAGGGCGCAATGGTTTCAATTTCTAATGGATAATGGATCAAAATGTTCATCGTTGCATACGCAGCGCGTTCCAATCCGCCTTTATTTTTCGAGATGAGGCTTAAATTTGGGTTGTAGATACGAGCGCAATACTGCATATTTCAAAAAAAATGAGATGTTTGAGCTTCTTTTTTGATAATATGTGGCTCAATTTTTGGATGATGGCGTTTTCTGGCTCGCTTTTTGCTTAAGGTCTGACTGTTGCATGTTCTAAAACAGATCAACCTTCAGTCCAGGGCAACCAGCATGGGAAAATACGATACCATCTCCAAACGTCTCATCCAGACCTATCCGCAGGATTTTATACGCTTCACACTCGAAAGGGACGATGTCGAATTTCTCGCACTCCTCGACACAGAGCAACCCAATATTGATGCACACCGCACGGATAGCTTGATCAGTGCTCGAATCGGCGAAGAAGAAGTATTGCTTCACTATGAATTTCAAACTACCGACAGCACGAATCCGCCCATGCCGCGTCGTATGGCCGGGTACATCGGTCGCGCCATTGAGCAATATGATCTGCCCATCCATTCTGCTGTCATTTACTTGCGTCCCGATGCCGGACAGAACGATCCGGGATACCACATCCAGGCGCTTTTTGGCTGTCAGTTCATTATCCAGTATCAGGTGATCAGACTGATAGAGGTAGAAGGACAGCGCGTTCTTGATACAGACCATTCGGGCTTGATACCCTTTGCATCATTGATGAAGCCGCCAGAAGGGATGGGTTCTGAGGCGTGGTTTGGTGCGTGTGTTGACTGTGCGACTGACCTGCCGCTGGATGAATCTGCCAAGGGCGATTTTCTCGCAGGTCTATCAGTTTTGGGTGGGTTGGTCCATGATCGAGAAATGATTGCGAACCTTATTTCAAAGGAGGGATTGATGGATCTCATCCGCGAATCCTCATTTGCCCAATACCTCATTGAGCAAGAGATTGAGGAAAACAAAGAACAATGGATTCAGCAGGGAGAAAGAGAACGCGCCATTGAAGATATTCTCGATGTATTGGAGATTCGATTTGGTCTGGACGAAGCGCATCCCATATCTGATCGCATTGCCGCCATCGAAGATTTGCAACGTCTGAAGCAGTTGCTTCGTGCGGCAATTCAAGCCACCAGTCTCGAAGCATTTGAACGTATGTTAGATGATGTATGACGCACTTTCCGAGATCATGAAGCGGAATCAAGAAATCAATCAATTGGCAATTACATTGATGCCGCGGTCTTGGCGAACGATTCGCCGATTCGGTCAATTGCTACCTTATTGCGAAAATAAAAGAAGTCATCCTCTGTTATGCCTGCCAACTCCATACCGATTTCCAGCATGTGAGGACGCAACTTGCTGTTTAGATATGCAGCGAGGCCAGCACCTACTCCCGCACCAATCAAGTTCCCAAGAATTGGCACAAATGAACCTAATGCGCCTCCGGCTGTCGTTAAAACAGCAGATATACCGAATCGCTGAAAGAGTACCAGTGCCTTCATTGCGTTGATACGCGCCTTGTCGTCCATCGCCACAGCCTCAAAATCTCGTTCTGTCTTTACAATGTCACATAAGAGACGGATGCCCAGAACAATCTCCGTCACATAAGGTAGGAAGCCACCTACTTCGTCAGGAACGTCAATTCCTTGGTTCTCCGCGAGGAGGTCTAAATTTCCCTCTACTTCGGAGGTGATCTCATAGTTGGAAAGGTTGAGGTCGATAAATTGACCGGATAACTCGGGATGCTCGGACAAGACCGTTGACCGAATTTCATTGCTAACAGCGAATAGCACATCCGGATCTTCCTGCATTCGGGACAGCACCTCACCGGCGTATTCCTCATCTCCAATTTTCACCTGAATAGGCACTTCTGTCCCGTCAGGACCTGTAGCAAGAATATCCCAATCCGGTTGGTTCTGGGCGTCGGCAATCTGAAAAGAATAGCCAGGAAATTCCTGTTCCAAATGCTCTTTCGTTCGAATTTCGCCCAGCTTTCCCTTAATATTATTTGTGAATCCATCGGCGCTTCTCTCTCCTCGATTAACCATTTCTAAATATCGCTCATATAGAGAATGATCATTTGATATATTTGGAAACGCGTCCTCGTACGCCTTAAATAAATCATCGGGTACATTCCGTGCGTCGAACAGTGTGGAAAATGTATCTTCAACGCCTGCTGCGACTTCGATAGCAAAGAGGTCATTTCGCATCAATCTGAAGTGCGCCCCAATAGTTGACCCGGTATAAAGGCTAATTGACATTGGGTATCAGCGTGGTATTTTCTCACCAACAGGAGGAGATACCATGTCGAAGAGATCCAAGAAGTCCTACCCCGCTAAACTTAAGTTCCAGATCG
>JAJEAX010000170.1 GCA_022822565.1 Candidatus Latescibacterota bacterium | reverse complement strand
GACATATACAATTCACCCAAATGTGACTGGTAGCCCAACGGTAGCAGGTGTGGTAATCGGTGGATTGAGACGGTTGTTTGCTGGCGCGAAAGAACCGGAATTTACTATTGGCTATGAACGGGTTGTGAATGCGACAGAAGAGCCCGTTTTCTTCGCATTGGAGACAGAGTCCCTAAAGCCTGGTCTCAAAATGGTAGAAGTAGCCATTGATGATTTAAATTCAGGACAACGTGTGAGCCGACGGGCTGTGTTCAATGTCGAGGTGCCGCCAGATAATCAAAGAATTATTCGAGACTGAGAAAGAAAGAGATGTGCTATGACGAAGCGATTTACAATTCGCATGGGATTGATCGCGTTGGCTTGCCTTTTGGGATCTGGCTCGTCCAGAGGGGAAACCGCAATAGACGCGCTGTTTCAGAATGCAATGGAGCAAATTGGTCAGGTGAGTCAAAAGGAAAGTATCAAAGCTTTCGAGGAGATTATTTCCAAAGACAAAAATTATGCCCCTGCATATAATGAATTGGCCAAACTGCATCTGCTGGACCACAGCGTAAATGGCCGACAGCGCGCAATGCGAATGATACAGCAGGCAATCGCAATTGACCCCGACAATATTGCATATCGGCTGACACGCGGAAAGATTTTGTGGCATCAAGGCTTTCGATCTCGCGCATTCCACCAATTCGAGAACGTGATCAAAAAGGATTCCAACAATACAGATGTTCTCAATAGGCTGGGTATGTTCTGGGTGTATGAGTTTCTCAGCGCAAAAGATAATTCCCAAACCCGGGATTTTAAGGGATTTGCCCAGGAAGCCAAACGAGAAGCAATTCAGATCTTGCGAAAAAGCATTCGGCTAGATGGGACCAATCAGCAACCTTATTATTTGTTGGGCATACTCTACTTTGAAGATAAATATTGGGATGCCTTTCACGCCTTGATGCAAGCCCTGCGCGCGCAACATCCAGATGACAAAAATGCGCTGTTATTCTGTGGACTTGCCGCCTATCAGATTGGCGAGTTCGATGAATCACATGAATACTATCAACGCGCCCTTGACTTGATGAGTATTGAAGAACGCGAGTTGCTCGAATCTATCGACTTGCTTGTGACCGAAGAAGAGCATGCATCCCGCGACACAACACAGACAATTGATGAATTATTAGAACGCGAGATGTTCTGGAAGCACCAGGACCCACTCTATTTGTCAGAATTTAACGAAAGAAAGATGGCGCACTTTGGGCGCATGGCATACTCGAATTTGCGGTTCAGGCGATTTTCAGATAATGTCGAGGGCTGGCAGACGGATATGGGAAAGACCTATATTAAATTTGGAAGATATAGGAGAAGAAAAACCTTTTTCTTTTCTGTAGGGGGGGACCCGTATAGGGCATTTCATAGAATGATGGAGACCTGGCACTACGAAACATTCAAGATCGAATATTGCGGGAATGGCAGTGATCGCTGGAGCTTCTGTGGTGGTTTTGAGGTAGGACAAGGTTACCGTTATTACTCGGGGAACTTCGTCGAAGCCTCACATCACACCTTCCGAAAAACAGTCCAACGCTTTGTCGATCCCTATCTCAATCGAAAATACACCCTCCCCCATCAGATCGCCACCTTTGAAGAACAAAACAGGATGCGCGTCGAACTAAGCTATATGATTCCAAAAGACCGATTAAAAGAAATTCCTGGAACGGGCAAGGTGCGTTTTTGGTATGGCGTCTTCTTTTTTGATCAGCAGTGGAATGATATGTATAATGACCGCAAATCCAAAACCCTCACTCTGCCGCCGCAAAAGCCAGCCTCAAACGCCGCTGCACAACATCGCAACGATCACCTGTTGATCTCGCGCACGGTATCTCTACGCCAGGACAGCTATCATCTTTCGATAGAATTGCTGGATCAAACATCCGGCCTCATTGGTATAGCACGCGATGAAAAACCCTTCGTGTATGACAAGGAGACCTTTCGTCTGAGCGATCTGCTCGTCGGCAGCGATATTCAAGCGAAGAAAGCATTGCCAGAAAGCCGTGACGATCTGCACATCACCCCCAATCCCGTCCGTACATTTTCACCGTCTGAATCGGTCTTTATCTATCTGGAACTGTACGATCTTCAACGCGACGCTTTTGGCAGCACGCAATATGAGATCTCCTACACCATCGGCAAGCCAGAGGTAGATACCCTGTCTCCGACCTTGTTTACCTCTCAAAGTCTAATTGAGACAATGGGTAAAACAGAGATTGATATGCGGAGTGGGCAAACAGATTATACAGACGCTCAAGGTTTGCAGACAGATCGATCAGAGGATATCGAGGAGGGCTTTGCAGATAGCGATATATGGGGTGAGACGAAGGTTTATACGAGTGGAGGTCAAGTCCACCACATCGCTGCTGAGAGCTTGAAGATCGAGCGGTCACGCCATGGCGATTTAACGCGCACCGTAACAGCGAATTACGAAGGCAATCGAGAAGATGACTTCACGTATTTGCAGATCGATGTGAATCAGGTGCCTGAAGGAATTTACCAATTGACCGTATTGGCGAAGGACAAGCGGACGGATCAGACGGATAGAAAATACGTTTATTTTCGCGTTGTAGAGTAAATGATCTTCTCTGACTTTTACACTGACTTGAATTTGACTGTTTATCATTTTTTAGGCGGATGGCATGACTGTCAAGAACCATTGGTTGGTGCTCTGGATCTTCCTGATCCCACAACTCTTGTGGGCACTTGAGGCGCATGACCAATCGAATACCGAGTCGGTAACAGACTCCATTGAGGTACTTACATCCCATTTACAGGATAATCCCAAAGACGGTGATGCCTATATACAATTGGGTTGGCTTGCATTGAAGCGAGAAGACCTTAAGCAGGCTGAAGAAGCATTTAAAAAAGCTATTCGTTACAAAAAATCAGCACAGGCGTATCGCGGATTGGGCTTAACATACGCCAATCAAAAAGGCAAACTTCAAAAAGCCTTTTATAATCTTCGTCGCGCACTTGCCATAGATCCAAATATAACAGAAGTAAAAATGGATATTGCACGTCTTCAACTGAAGGACAAGAGTACCGATGCCGTATCAACTCTAAAAGGCATTGTCAAAGATGATTCTTCATACGCACCTGCTCATATAGCACTTGCCGAATGGTACGCCGAAGAAAAAAACGAAGAGAAAATGCTGGCATATTTTAAGTCATATCTTCAGTTAGTTCCGCAAGATGCGGACTTTCTGTATCAAATGGCACTGAATTACGCAAAGGACTATC
The DNA here is from genome assembly GCA_022822565.1 of Candidatus Latescibacterota bacterium. Lineage (GTDB taxonomy): Bacteria > Latescibacterota > UBA2968 > UBA2968 > UBA2968 > VXRD01. The sequence continues at coordinate 13,212 of JAJEAX010000170.1, read as the reverse complement.
GATACAAGCCAATTTTGGAGATTATTGAACAATTACCAGCAAGCCACGCGGACAAGGACAATTGGTTACCGCTTCAGGCGCAAGCCTATGCAGCCATAGGTGAAGTAAAGGTGGCTGATTATTTATTTCAACGGTTCCTACATCTGATTCCAGAAGATGAGCGCAGATATTACGATAATATCACATTGATGATGTCGCCCGAAGAACAAAATACCTTTAGCAGCTTAAAAGAAGAAGAAAGAGGACAGTTCATAAATGCGTTTTGGAAGAAGCGAGACCCCTTATTGAGTGCAGGGGCCAATATCAGGAAAGTAGAACACTATAGAAGAGTATGGTATGCGCGCCAGTTTTTTAATGGCAAACAACCCTATGATCGGCGTGGCGAGGTGTATATCAAATTTGGTGAACCGGATCACAAATTTGGCGGGAATCATGGAGGCACAGTCCCTCCCCTATCAGTTGAATTTTTGAAGGAACAATTAGCTTACGAACTTGCTTTAAATATGGAAAGGGCTGACCGCAGAGAGCAAGTTCCCGAATGGAACACCCTGAAGCGCAAGCAGAGAAAAGGTGCTCTGACAGATCCTACATATCCCATAGATCGCCATCCAGATGGTTCGCCCATATTCCCCTGGGAGTCGTGGATTTATCTCGGTATTGGCAAAGGCATAGAAATTGTATTTACGGATCGATTCATGAATGGCGGTTGGGATTATCCGCTTCCTCCCAAAAATACTCTTTTAGCAGTAGCGTCACAAAATTTCCATCCTCAAGTTATTATTGGGCACCATGCCAAAGAGGCTCCTGATTTTTATAATGGAATACCCGGCACTGATATTTTGAACTTTTACTATGACCTGGCGACATTCCGGGGCAAGAACCTCGAAACAGATCAGAATATTTATCTTGGACTATTGCCAAAAGATATTTTTGCCCAAAATGATACCTCAACAACCGCTGCACTTATTAACTGGACAGCATCTCTCCTAAATGACGAAGGCACTGTCATCAACAGTACTCAACAGACGGTGTCTTTGCCAAGTATGCAAACTGGTATCGCTATTGATGCGATATCTCTTAACACGCTACCGGGAAACTATCGGCTCATCATTCATCTCACGGACCAAAATTCTGGAAAATGGGGGTTCTATCAACAGCAAATTCACATCCCAAATTATGCTGTTGATTCACTGAGCATAAGCGATATTGAAATGGCCTGGCACATCTTCACTGAACCCCAATCATACAAGTTTCAAAAGGGCGATGTTTGGGTCATTCCCATGCCCACACGTAATTATCTCAGAGATCAGGCAGTCAATATCTATTATGAAATTTACAATTTGCAAAAAGATGCATTTGGTCAAACGAAATTCCGCATTAAATACACAATCTGGGAAGATAAAAGAAAAAATGCCAGTCTATTGGGCAGCATATCATCTTTTATGGGCAAATTGGTTACCGACCAAAAGCCAGAGATCTCGATTAGTTATGACTATAATGGGAAAAGCACCACAGAGCCGGTATATATTGAATTGGATACCGAAAAATTAAAACCGGGTCTATATCAGCTTGAAGTCGAGGTTCATGATTTGATCAGCCAGCAAACAAGCTCTCAAGAAGCCCTTTTTATTTTAAACAAAAATGAAATCAATGAACGCGTAACAAAGCGGGATGAAGAAACTCTTTCAGATAGAAACCAAAAGGCCATAGAAAGAATTATGGAACAGTAGAGGCTTACACAGCGCGAGTGCGGAATCGTTTTACCAGGGACTTGATGAACTGCGGATAATGGCAAAAAAAATCTGGATCGCGACTCAAAATCAGGTCGCGATGGCGGCAGGGCAGTGAAAGAAACCCACTGATTAGAAGATTGATTCCCTGCACTATATACTATATATTTTTACTTTATGTCACTTGAAGATATTGTTTTATCAACAGTGCCCTCTGTCAACGGGCATACGGTAAGATTAACCCACAGGCAATGGGTTCATATCACTGAGTCTCATGATTATATGGTCGGAAACCGGGAAAAGGTGCTCGAAACAGTTGCCGATCCTGATTACCTGGTCACAGGAGAATTAGGAGCAACAATTGCATTGCGGCATTATGCAGCAACTAATATTACAGAGAAGACCTGTAGTGCCATATATCGCGACGAAGAAGATGGATTCATTATTACAGCATTTTTAACTTCAAGGCCGGATAAAATTATGCGCAGGAGAACTACGATATGGACACGTCCACAATTGACCTGACATTTGCTACAGAACTGTTGCGTTTGCCATATCCGCAAGTTTGGAGTGATTATGATGAAGGGGCTGATGTCCTGTATCTCAGCTTTGAAAAGCCCCAGTGTGCCAATGACAGTGTGATGGAAGATGACGGAAATATTTACCACTATCGCAACAAACGTCTTGTTGGTATTACACTGCCCAATGCGCGAACGCGCTTTGGTTCGAATCGCTAAAATTCCTTTTTGAAAGGAACACCATGTCTCGTCGCATCGGTTGGTTGGCAATAATCGGGGTTGCTGTACTTGGGTTTGGCGCGGTCATCTCAGGACCCGGTACGGTTGACCCTTTGCTACGTAATATGCTGGGATTACAACCCCCCGAACCCGTAGAACCTGCCCCTGTACCGGGAGCTGAAGTCGTAGCTGATCGCGTCAAACGCGAAATCACAGAAGCCGAAGTACGCGCATTAATGGCGACCTTTACCCAATATAAATCCCGCGTACCGGGCTATCCGGGACACGATGCCGCCGCGAAATTTATCGAACAGCGCTTCCGCGCGCTGGATCTAAAAAACGTAGAAACAGAAACCTATGGCGTAACCTCACCCGTAGATGAAGGCAGCCAATTAACCATCCTCTCCTCCGGCGAAGTATATCCGCTCTCCGGACTATGGCCCAACCTCGTGAAAACCTCCACCTTGCCACCGGGCGGTGTGCGAACGCGCCTGATCGACGGCGGCGACGGCGAATTTAAGGCGTACGACGGCAAAAATGTGGAAAACACAGTCGTCCTCCTGAACTTTAACACCTGGAACAAATGGCTCAACGCCGCTGTTCTGGGCGCGCAACAAATCATTTTCATCGCGCCAGACACCACATCTTATACACAGGCCGAAACAAAATTTTTGCAAGTACCCAACACTGTAGAGCGATTCTGGATCGACCGCGAGCGCGGTGAGAAGTTACGCACTCTGTTGGCAGACCAGGGCGAAATAGAAGTACAACTCGAATCTCGAATGCCCTGGAAGAAAGACGACGCAGCCAACGTATTGGGCTGGATCGAAGGATCGGATCCAGTAATGAAGAAAAAAATCGTAGTCATCAACGCCTACTACGACGCCATGTCTGTCGTACCCGCACAGGCACCCGGCGCTGAAATGGCGTGTGGCATCGTCGCACTCATGCGCCTCGCTGAATATTTTCAAGCACATCGTCCCAAATACACCGTCCTCTTCCTCGCATCCTCCGCACACCACCTGGGATTCCGGGGTATATGCGACTTCCTGAACCGGCACTCGCGCAAAGAAGAGCACTTTGCCGCGCTCATGACCGAACCCATTGACATCGACCTGTTCATCGGATTGGATCTCTCGAGCCAAACAGACGAAATAGGCGTATCGACCCAAACAGCGGGATTTGGCGTCAATACCGCGGTCAATTACTTCTCCACGCGATTTTTTGCCACATTTAGCAAATCCTTTGTACGCTATGCAACCGCCATTGCCGAAGGCATGGGCGTGCCATCAAAAGACGTCATGGTCGATGGCATCAACCCCAAAGGCGGCATGACCTGGGACATGTACATTCCCGGCGAAAATATCAAAAGCGACAGCGAAGTCGCACTCTATGCCGGCACCCCGGCACTGTCATTGACAACCGTGAACGACGCGCGATTCCGCGTGGATACCCCTCTGGATCGGGCCGAGTATGTGAACTACGCCAACCTGACCAAACAGATTCGCGTACTCGCGGGCATGCTGGATCTGTCCTTCAATAGCGAAGAATTTTTGCCCGATTACAAATTGGACCCCACCGACCGCATGCGCGGCCTCAAAGGATATGTACGCACCTTCCCTCGGCGCAGTATCACACCCGACAAATCGCGACCAGGTGCAATAGCCGCCATGCGCATGGGCCTGGAAAAATCAATCAAAGGCGTGCGGCGCATTTACTACGACCTCGCAGATGAAAACGGCGAATACTATATCCCGGGCGTAGCTGAACGCCGCGTACACGTACGGGCGTACTATATCGATCCGCACAGCGGTGAAATCACGTACGCGCCCAACCAGGGACGGCAGGGTAAAATTTACAGCGGTCATTTCAATATGAACTGGTGGATCACAAAGCAAACCGTCATCCTATTCCCCTGCGTGGCAACCGATTTTTACGGCACAGTCGATCCTCGATATTTGAACACACTATCCAATATCAGCGTCTATGGCGTGGGCAATACCGCACCGCAAGAATACGGTTATGACATCGGATTTGGGCCGGATGAACCCGTCGGCGTAGTCTATACATCCCCGGGTGAAAAAGTGAAAATAGCCATGCGCGCAGGCGCTATTGGCGTGCGCTATTTGTTGCTCAACGCAAAAAGCGCAGACACCGAGTGGGATGCCCGGGGCGAGGGATTTCAAACCCTGTCATCGGGATCCTTAATCCGCACGCCCTATCAGGCAGCGCGAGATATGTGGATGTTGAACGAGTCGCGCATGCGAAAACTGCGCCAGTACTCAATCGAAAACCAGCGACTGGAAGTATTGCACGCGCAGGCAAAACAACATCTGGACGAAGCAGAAACCGCACTGCAGGAAAAGCAATGGGATGCTTTTGTAAAACACACGCGCGCGGGCATGGGCATTGAATCGCGGGCATATCCAGACGTAAAAACAACGCAAAACGATGTGATCCGCGGCGTGATTTTCTTCATGCTACTCGTCATCCCCTGTGCATTTTTCCTCGAGCGGTTGATCTTTACATTTTCCGATATTCGAATGCAAATCGGCGGAATCGGCCTGGTCTTTGTCATCATCTGGATATTTCTCTCCCAGGTACACCCCGCATTTGACCTCTCCAATCCCTTTGTCATTTTGCTGGCTTTTGTAATTCTGGCACTGGCGATTTTTGTGATCTCGATTTTATCGGGCCGATTCAACGAGAACATCCGGCGACTCCGCAGCGCCGAAGTATTATTGCACGAAACCGATGTAGGACGGGTCAGCGCATCAGTGGCGGCATTTCAACTGGGCATTGCCAATATGAAAAAGCGCAAACTACGCACCTGGTTGACATTTGCAACCCTGGTATTGCTGACATTTACCGTGCTATCCTTTACCTCTATCAAATCCGCATTGGAATTTCACCAACTACAACGCGATACAGAAGGCGCGTATCCCGGCATACTGATCAGAAGCAAATTCTGGGGACCACTGGAAGACACGGCTTATGATTATGCGCGAATAAATTTCAAAGACAGAGGCACCGTAACCCCCCGAAGCTGGTATGTTGCCACAAGAGAAGACAAAAAATCAAAAGCCGTATTGCGTTATGGGGAGAAAAATTCGCGCGTTCAGGGAATCCTGGGGGCGTCACCCGAAGAAGCCCAGGTGACGCAGATCGATACCCTGCTGCGAATCGGACGCTGGTTTCAACCGGGTGAGTCTGCCTGTATTTTGCCCGATCGAGTAGCGGAGACCCTGGGTATAACAGAACGAGATATCGGCAAGGCGTACATCCGCCTTTTTGGCAAAAGACTCACAGTAATTGGACTGATCAATTCTGAGAAAATGCGCCTGTTTGTCGATCTGGATGAGGAACCGCTGACACCGGCAGATTTTCAGGTTACCGAAGATGAATTTATTACCGTCATGTCACAAACCGAGACCCGTGAGCGGCAGGGATTGGAACGCCCCGAAGTCGAGACCATGCCATTTGAACATCTGGATCCCGATGATATTTTGATCGTACCCTATGCCCTGTTGCGCGATGTGGGCAGTCCACTGCAGTCCGTAGCCGTGCGATTTCACGAAGAGGTCGATGTCGAAGCCGAGATCAAGTCCTTTTTATCCCGGTTATCCGTGGTATTATTTGCAGGCATTCCAACAGCAGATGGCGGCATACGCGTCGCGGTTTACAGTTCCCTGGGCAATACATCTTTGCAGGGCATGGCCAATTTGTTTATCCCCATTTTGGTCGCCGCGCTGATCGTGCTCAATACCATGATGGGATCGGTGTATGAACGCTTCCGCGAAATCAGCATCTATTCTTCCGTGGGATTAGCACCTGTACACATCGCCTTTTTGTTTATTGCCGAGGCATGTGTTTACGCTGTTTTGGGAACCGTTGGCGGGTATCTTTTGGGACAGAGTGTCGTCAAAATTTTACTGTGGCAAGATGCCTTACAAGGGCTTACCGTAAATTATTCGGCACTCTCGACCGTAACATCCTCAATGCTGGTCATGCTGGTGGTCTTGCTCTCGTCAATCTATCCCGCACGCCAGGCATCCCTGATGGCCGTGCCCGACGTGACGCGCCGATGGAAATTCCCCGATCCAGATGGCGACCGCTGGCATTTTGAATTTCCATTTACCGTAGGCGGCAAAGACGTATTTGGCCTGTCCGTGTTCCTCGTCGATTATTTCCAGGCGCATGCAGGTGAGAGCCTGGGCACATTTTACACAGATGGCGCGCGGCTCGGCTCAGTTGAGACCGCAACCGGACAGGGACACACAATTGACACAACAATCTGGTTGGCACCTTATGATCTCGGCGTGAGCCAGCAGGTGCATTTTGAAGCGGTACCCACAGGTGAACACAATATTTTTGCCATGACATTGACCATAGATCGGCTATCGGGCGATGCCTCGTCATGGCGGCGGGTCAACAAGAATTTTATGAACGCGTTGCGCAAACAATTCCTGATCTGGCGCACCGTAGCACCAGAAGATAAGGCGCAGTACACGGAAAAAGGACAGATGATGCTCGCCGGAGCTACAGTTTAAGATGGAACTTTTTTTCTGAAAAAACGTTGACTTCTGAGATGATAAAGGGTATCTTTGCCTTTGTATAATGGGTATTTGTGCCCAGGTATTAAGAATGTGTTGTTTTGTTTCCTGTACAATCGGCCTGAAAAGACGGTATGGCAAGAATCGAAACTTCCGATTCTTGCCTTTTTTTCGATCTGATGTGCAATTTTCGATGTAGAAAGGTGGTGAAGTACGTTGGCAGAAGGAAGAGTTAAATGGTTTAACGACGCCAAAGGATTCGGCTTTATCGAGCAAGAAGGTGGCGAAGACGTTTTCGTCCATTTCTCAGCGATCCAGGCCGAAGGCTTTAAGTCTTTGTCCGAAGGTGACCTGGTCGAATTCGACATTACCCAGGGCCCCAAAGGGCTCCAGGCTGCGAATGTCACCAAGCAATAATCTGAAATTAATTCAGAGTTAACCAAAAAGCACCACCTCTTTCGAGATGGTGCTTTTTTTATACGCGCCTAAGAAGAAAATCCGAAAACCGTATCCAATGATCGCCTTCTTCCGGGCCATTATAACACTGGATACTCACCTGATCATCGCCCGGCGGAGGCAGTTCGCCCGAAGCCGCAGTCTGGAATGCGGTCTCACCCTCAGCGCGAAACTGCGCCTCCCATGTACTCGCGGTAACAACAAGACGCAAACGAACACTCTGCGTTGGCATCGGCTGCTTCCCGGGAATAATGTACAAATCGCCGTCAATGAGTTCCTTCACCTCTTTGAACACCGGCTCCCCATCGTGATACCACGTAATACCCGCCTGTTCGTATTGCTGCGTCGGCTGGCTGTGATTTGTAATCGTAACCTCAACCGCATAAGCCCCCTCACCGCGATCTGGCGCGGATCTGAGCAAAGCATTCTGCACCGTGTCCTTCACACCGGGACGCACGCAAATCTCCAGACCACCATCCCGAATCCGCCAATCATCGGGATGTTCCCGCAACCACGACCACCCGCTATCGAGCGCGCCGTCAAACGTATCTTGAAAAATGATTTGTCCATCGCTCATCATAAATCTCCTGTCCAAAATTTTCAGATATACACGCACTCAAGGTCGATAAAATTCAGACGTTCTTCAAGTATTTTTCTAACCCCTCATGCTTGACGAGTCGCCCTTAGCTGGATATAATTACCTTTACACGCAAAACCCCATTGCAAACCGCGACCTGCCAGAACGTTAATGAGACCGACCAGACGATTAAAATGAAAAGATATTTTTTATTTTTTATTCTACTGTTATTATTCGGTTGCCAACCACGAGTCTCTGACCAACAAATCACAGTCTGTTCTTTCAACATCAAATTCGTCGGCCTGTACAAAAAGAAAGACAACGAAGCACTTGCCCGATTGGTCGGAAAATACGACCTGGTCGTCGTCCAGGAACTCGTTGCCCCACCTGATAACGGTCAATACTGCGATGGCACATCCTATCGCGAAGACCCCGAAGCCGATGCATTCTTCGATGCCATGAGCGCACAGGGCTTTGAATTCTCCCTATCTTGTGAAGACACGGGAAGAGGCGAAAACATCCACAACAGAGGATCGAGCACCGAATGGTCCGCAGTCTTTTACAAACCCGAAAAACTAACCATCGCCAATGACCTCCCCAATGGATTCCTCGCAGAAGACCGCTCTGCCCATCCCGTATATCCCCGCGTACCACACGCCCACAGCTTCCGCACTATAGATGGCAAAATGGACTTCGTCGTCATCAACGTCCACTTATCCCCCGGCAAAAACAAGAAAAAAGAACGCAAAACCGAACTTTTGAGCATCGCCCGGTGGATCAATCTCAATGACGCGCAAGAGCAGGACTTCTACATCGTAGGGGATATGAACATCGAAAACGCCGCGGAACTTAAAGCAGCAACACCGCGAGGATTTATCTCGCTCAACGACGAATGCCGAAAAACGAACACAGCTGTTAAAAGCAGCAAACCCTATGACCACGTCATGTACCGCCCGGCTAAGTTCGACGAAATAGATGAAAAATTTGACTTTCAAGTCATCAACCTCATCGACCAGATGCGCGATACCTGGCGAGGCTCCGAAACCTATCCTGGCGACCCGTACAATGGGAATCTATTTGCACAGCACTACTCAGATCACCACCCCGTGCTATTCCGCCTGAACATCCCGAGCCAGGATGACGACTGACATTGCCTGATCTAATTAATCTCCTAGGCAAAAAGGAAACGGGTAGAGAATTGCAATACTCTCTACCCGTTCTTTTTTTATGACGAAATAAAATGGGATCATGCATCTTCCGACAGAGCCGGAACCCGGGACTCGAAAAAATCAGACGCGAGCATAATTTGATCTTGCTGGCGAGCCACAAGCCCTTTGACGCGGGGCAGATAGTCATTAACCCATCGGGGATCGCTGCGGACAGCCTGCCGCGCCTGATCAAAATGGGTATAATCGCGATACGCCCAGATGTGAACCACGCGATTTAACTTCCCAATATCGGTATAATACCACCCGGCAAGTTTAATCCCATAATCCTCGCGCAGAGGAAGTGCCACCTCGCGCACCGCATCCATATAGGCTTGCAAAGCACCGGGATTCAGATCGTAGGTCCGCATGTCGTAAATCATAGGAAATCTCCAAAAAGGATGGAAAAGGAATCATTCATGCCACATATCACACGAGAATTGCTGGCAGTATAATTTAGTGGAAAAATCCCACAAATACTCGGCTTTTTTACACCTCTCCATGAATGATTCACTCACATCTGACGGTACAAAACAGAATTTTTGTACCGGGATCCATTTTCCCCTCCAAATCTGACACCAAATGTGCTTGTAGCCCGTCTAAGTGTTCGATCAGTGTTAATAAGGAACCCCATGAAAACAACGACCGGGCCGAGATATCCCTTCACTCCATGCCCGGTCTTTGGGGGCGGCAAGGTAAATGGTATCCCTCCCTGCCGTCCCCTCATTTGCTCAAGCCATGAAGCGCGATCTAAAAAGTTAAGGCCAGAGGCATTTTCGCCTCCGGCCAGAATTTCATCTATTACAGCGGATGGTGCAATAACCCGAGAATGGGGATTATATACGAAAGTGCCACTGGAAAATACATTGTCACGTTACCCTACCAGCGACAGCGTTTTTAGGTATCTCCTCAGGTATGTTCAATCGACTATGTTTTAGAACGTCTTTAGGTGGTTTGCAATAAATCTATTTGCACATCTCCTGTTATGCCATCATAGAACATTTGACAGGACTTCAGGAAGTCCCTACCCATCAAGACCTTGTGATGCTGACTACCACCAGCCAGATCGACAACAGGAAACAGCCCAGAGAGCGTTTCTCCCAGTGCTGGAATATAAATCTGTCCCAAATGTACATTGACCGTCTCTGGGCCCGAAATACCAGCAATAAGAAAAGGCTCTCCGTGAATTGGTAATCCCATCTGCATAGCAAAGGTTTTATCAATACATGTATTGGAGGCTCCTGTGTCTATTAGTGCATATACTGGTGATGTCATTGTATCCAGATTGGGATCTGGGTATGTGTCATAATCAAGCCCTACCCGAACCATAATGGTTGGACCTTGACTAATTAGACTTTCCGGGTTTACGAATCCTACTTTGGTAGATTTTGCAGGCATTGTGCTCCCTCAAAGTTAATAGAGGAAACAGCCCCAAAAACTGTGGGTAATCCACTTCTGTATAGGCTTTCTGTTGCTCCCACTTGTTTTATCAAGAAAGCGTTGTCTCTGAATTTCTTGACAGCACTAATTACCGCTTCATTCTGTGTGTCAAAGACACCCCTGAGCTTGCCTTCGTAAACAATAATCCATTTACCAAAGTGCTCAAGCTCAAGACCGTCTTTACACATTTTTCTGTATGCGGCAATTTCTTTTTTAAGTGTCCAGTCACTCATACCCACCTTCCTTTGTTGTTACTGTTTAACCTCTTGGGCATCTTCACCTATTACCATATATAACGGAACCCCCTTTCAAAAAGTCAAGAATTTTTGGAGTTACCCCGCTTTGGTGTATAACATTATAACTCACCCATAACCTATGAAAAACTGATAGCACAGGATGATTGGGATGACCCTTGTACACTATCTACTCAAACGGGGTAACTCCAATAAGAAAATGCCTGTGCAAAAATCGCACAGGCATTTTTTTGTCCCCAGGGACCGACGTGAGATAGGGGGCATTTCAAGTGTCAGAAGTTATAGACATAATCCTGCAATTGTCAGTCTTAAAAGAGGTAATCTTCCACAATTGTCTATCTCAATGGAGACAATTTCCGTGTTTTGTCAGGAATACCTCCAACAACGCCCACATTATCCATTGGGCAACGGACACGCCAGGTCTTTTGGAAATCGTGTCACTCATCTAACAGATGCTGAAATGCTTCAAGACTGGACACCTGGACCGCCGCGCGATGCAACTGCTTGAGGCGTTGCAAATCTTCAATGGCCGAAATGCGAGCAGATAGGGGATGCGTCTCGCGGAGATCAAATCGAATCTCCAATACGTCAAGTATGTCTTCAATAGCGCGTTCTCTAACCCCCTGCTCAAAGCTTTCCTCCCTGCTTTGTTGGGTAAGGGATTGAAAAAGTGATGATTCGCGGATGAGGTCCATAATGCCCTCCTTAAAAATGATCGCAGAAATGATTTCAGACTCATATACCAACTCACTCAATGCCACCATGCCTGCGAGATAATCCGCCCTATATGAAAAGACCGTAAGCGCTGTACATTTACAGCAAAAACTTACGGCCTTTGAAGATACAGTTGGTTGCCCCCCAGGGATTCGAACCCCGATTCTACGGTCCAGAGCCGCATGTCTTGCCATTAGACGAGGGGGCAAAAATATATAATTAAAAAGGCACGCACCATCACGACCCCAAAAACTCCAGCGCCTTATTCAGCCGACGAATACACGTATCTCTGCCAAGCACAGCCATCAGTTCAAACAACCCCGGCCCAAACCCAACGCCGCACAGCGCGAGCCGCGTCGGGTGAATAAGCCTGGAAGCCGAAATCCCCAGTTCACCAGATAGTGTGCGCGTCACACCCTCGATATCGCCTTCGCCAAACGAATCCAAATCCTGCAAACGCTCAATCATCATCCCAACGCGCTCGGGTGTATCCGTCTTCCAGTTCTTCTTAGCCGTCTTTGCATCATACGACACCGGATCCACAAAAAAATAACCCGTATGCTTCAAATCCTCAAGCGTATGCAAGCGCGGCTGCAACAACTCGGCAATCCGCATCAACTCATCCCGCCGCTCAGAAGCCTCTGCCTCTGTAAGCCACCCCTCCGCAATCCAAATCGGTATCGCATCATCCAGAACCGCGCTCACCGGACGAAGACGCATCTGCTCGCCATTGAGCCAGACCAGCTTCTTCTCATCGAAAATCGCGTCTCGCTTGAGCAACCCCTCAACAGAAAACGCCTCTGTCAACTCATCTCGCGCAAACACCTCGCGCTCATCCCCGGGTGCCCAACCCAGCAAAGCGAGATAATTAAACATCGCATCCGACAAAACCCCCCGCTCCCGATACTCCGAAATCGTCGTCGCGCCGTGGCGCTTTGACAACTTACTGCCATCGGGACCCAAAATCAGCGTCGAATGCCCATACTCTGGCACCATCCACGAAAGCGCCTCAAACAGCATAATCTGCTTCGGTGTATTCGACAAATGATCCGCAGACCGCAACACCAGATTCACACCCATAGTGTGATCATCCACCACCACCGCAAGATTGTAAACAGGGGACCCATCGGGCCGCAACAAAACAAAATCCTCAACCTCGGCATTATCCCACCGCTGCACACCCCGAATGCGATCGTGCCAAACCGTCTCACCCGCAGGCACCTTAAACCGCACAACCTTTGGCCGTCCCTCGGCTTCATAAGCCGCCTGCTGTTCGGGCGTCAAATCCCGATTGTAGCGCACGCGCCGCTTCTCGACCTGCGCCTGCCGGCGCATCGCGTCAAGCTCCTCGGCAGTCTCATAGCCGTAATACGCATGCCCGGTCTCCACCAGACGCGCCGCGGCCTGCTTATGCGCCTCGGCATTGCGCGACTGAAACACTGGCTCGGCGTCAAAATCAACACCGAGCCAGTTCAAACCGTCCAGAATCGTCTGAAGCGACGACTCTGTAAAACGCTCTCGATCCGTATCTTCCACGCGCAACAAC
>JAJEAX010000192.1 GCA_022822565.1 Candidatus Latescibacterota bacterium | reverse complement strand
CTCGGGAAATATCATATAGTGTTGCAAATGAATTTGCGGACGCGGGTCGTCATCTGCCAACACAGAGTAAAACCGCGCGCGTTCCGCCCCAACGCGCTGCGGCACATGATGATCCCCCTCCTCATCAAAAAAAATAACCACGCGAAAACCCTGCACATCAAAATCAAAAGGCTGATCGGAAAAAACGCGGCGAAAAGACGTGGGATGATCGTGATTGCCATGCACATACGCAACAGGACAGGGAAGACAGTCAAAACATTCGCGCACGAGATGGAGATCTTTCTCCCCCAGCGCAACCGTATCGGGATCATCCAATGCATCGAGCGGATAATCGACCAGATCACCCGTAATAGCGACCAGATCGGGAGAATGCGCGGCCATAAGACGCGCACCTTCGGCTATGAGATCAGGCCCGCACCTGATATTCTCGCCAGCGAGATGGTGGCGAAGATGGAAATCGGAAATATGTGCAATTTTCATATATAATCCTCAGTTATCAGTTGTCAATCCCAAGATACACAGAACAAGGAATGCGGTAAAGATTTGTTTCTCGTCCTTTTTCCCACTGGATTTGCATGTCCTGTTTGCCTATATTGCCACCGTCTGTCAACACTTCAATTTTTCTCAGGAGGTCATAATGCTCGATGTTGGCGATATTGCGCCTGATTTTCTGGTCAAAGACCACACAGGCAGTGAAGTAAAACTCAGTGATTATCGAGGCAAAACCGTCGTACTCTGGTTTTATCCCAGAGCAAGCACGGGTGGCTGAACGGCTGAAGGTATAGGATTCCAGGAGCGAATCCAGGACTATGCAGATAGAAATGTGCAAATTCTGGGCGTGAGCACAGACAGCGTTGCCGCCAACGCCAAATTTGCAAAAACACAGGAATTTGAATATCCCCTGTTGTGCGACACAGAACGCGAAATCTGTTTATCTTATGGGGCTTGTCAATCGGCATCGGACCGTGCGGCCAAACGCATGACATACCTCATTGCACCCGATGGGACAATCGCGCAAATCCATACCAATGTGGATGCGCGCAAGCATCCCGAGGCATTATTGCCCTCAATATAGGGATGCATCGACTCGCGGCAGACGGATTGTATTCGTCTGCCGTTTTACTTGACGCACACAAATCGTCTATGAACACCTTACCCAAAGAAAACGAAATAGCCTTATTCCGCTACAGAAACCGGCTCATGGCGGGTGTGTGTGTCAACATCTCACATACCAGAGCCAGATTTGCGGTCTCGGCGCGTACGTCTCACAATGTACCCCTCGAAAATATTCTTCAAACAACTGGACACATCGGAAATGACAAATCCGCTGGCGTGGCGTGGCTCAACCGTGCAGAAACCACAAGCGCCGACATTGACCTCTGCGACCTGTGGGAACTCGTCGTAGAAGAAAATGAAATCTGGCACTTGAACGAACTGGCCGAATTGTATTACAATAACACGCCGACATCGGAACATATATCGGCATTTTTAGTCGCACTGGAAACAAGTATCCACTTCGATGCCGAAGGCCGGGGATTTCGCGCAGTTGACCGGTCAGAGGTCAGCCACAGACAAGAAGTGGTCGCCCGTGGCAAAGAGCGCGAAGCGGAACGAGAGGCATTTTTGAAATGGCTCCAATATAAGGGCACCGGCAAAGACGACTGGATCAACCGGCTAAAAGACGTCGCAATATACGGCGACCAGAGCAAACATGCACACTGGCTGGAACGCATGGCTGGCGAGACCATCTCTGCGCGCAAAGCCTTTGATCGCTTAGTCGCCGAAGGCATACTGGACCAGCATGCCTTTGTCGAATTGATGCGCGAAGATATACCCCTGAATTTTCCCGACCTGTTGATCAAAGAAGCAGACGAGATCCAGGCAATGTACAACGGATCGCAACTTGCGCACCGCCAGGACCTGACATATCTGGATACCGTAACCATTGACGACGCATCGACAACAGACATGGACGATGCAGTATCGGTTCAATTTCGAGAAGACGGCAGATATCAAGTTGGCGTGCATATCACCGATGTCTCCACACTGATCCCCGCGCATTCATCTCTCGATGAAGAAGCCAGAAACCGCGGTGCAAGTCTATACTTGCCAGAAGCAAAATACCCCATGTTGCCGCCCGTCTTATCGGAAAACCTGGGCAGTCTTATCCCGCATGAAAATCGGTTGGCCGTCAGCCTCTTGTGGGATGTGGGACCAGATGGCGTAATGGAAACGCCGACCTGGACACTCTCCGTCATCCGGTGTTGCAAAAAACTGAGTTATGACGAAGCAGACGCAATACTCGAGGACATAACGCACCCCCAGCACGCGATGTTATCAGCCCTATTTGACGCGGCAGAAACGCTTTTGATACACCGCGTAGAAGCCGGTGCTGTGGCAGTTGACCAAATTGATCGCCGCGTGAATGTCCCGGCAGACGGAACCGTGAACATCGAAATAAAAAAGCGCGACTCCAGGGCTGATTTGCTGGTCAGCGAACTAATGGTCAAAGCCAATGTCGAAGCCGCCAAATTGTGTGTTGAGCAAAATGCACCCGCGATCTTTCGCGTGCAAGACGCGCCCGACCTCTCCGATTTAGAACCCACGGACATCGAGCAATTGCACCGGTATCGGGTATTGACGCGCATGCGCGCAGCGGCAATCTCACTACAACCCGGCCTGCACGGTGGCCTGGGGGTAGAACCCTATTGCCAGACCACATCTCCCTTGAGGCGATTTCTGGACCTGATATCACAGCGACAACTCGTCGCCATCATCGACAACAAAGCCTTGCCCTATTCTCTGGACGACTTGACAGAACTCTGTCCCTACGTCGAAGAACGCCTCCGCCTGATCAATCGCCTGGAACAGCGACGAGAGCGCTACTGGATATTCCACCATCTCTCGCAACACAGAGGACAGGTATTTGACGCACTCGTACTAAATATCTGGGATCAGCGCGCCCGGATCGAAATCCTGGATTACGCTTTACAAGTTGACATGCGCCTATCCGGACAAATCAGCGCGGGTGAACGCATAAGCGTGCGCCTGACGCGGGTAGATCCCTGGGCGGATGATATACAATTTGTCATGGAGTGAGATGTAAAACGTGAGACGGAAAAAGCAACCACAGATGAACACAGATAAGCACGGATTAAAAACACCAGTCATGGGGCGAAAAAGAGTAGTCCTCTCACCCCTTTGGTATCTGTTTTTCTTTTTCTCCTTCACCACACACCTCTGGGCAGACGTGCCCAACGGGGGATTTGAACAAATAACAGCATCACAGATGCCTGTAAATTGGTCTCCCATACCCGATTCTACGCGGGTCATGGTCGAACGCGAACGCGCCCAAAGCGGCAAAATCTCAGTCCTTATGATAGGTGGACCGCGGGGTGAACCCACCGCACTGATCAGCGACCCCGTCGGTATTCAGCCGGGGGCCGTTTATGTCTTAACCGGATGGGCGCGAGCCGACAGCGCAAAGGCTTTTGCACGCATCCGATGGCTATCAGAAGATCAAATTCCGGTGGGCGAAAGCAGAATAACAACAGAAGTAACAAGCGCGTCGTGGACGCAATGGACAGGGACTTTTGTAGTACCCACAAAAGCCGTATTTGCACGTGTAATTTGTCTCATAAACGGAAAAGAAGCGGCTCTTGACGATGTGCGACTGCAAAAAATTGCGCCGCGAATGCCCCTTGGTCTTCAATTAAAAGCAACAGATTTTCCCATACGTGATGCGCGCGTCTCAAGGGTGCGCGTGACCATACAAGACAGTATTATTGCGCTGCCTCACCACCTGCAGGCAACGGGACAGGACAGTGTGGTTTCTCATGATGGAGCCGTGGTCATCTTCGAAGCGAGTCGCGGGCAAATAACCCCCTGGGCAACAATCGAAAATGGCACAGCGACAGCCACATTGCGCGACGCCGATGAAAATATGGGCGGCGTCTATGTGCGGGCGCGGTTGGCACACCTCAGCGCCCGGGCTTATGTTGGCGACAAAAAAGCGGTCCGATTGCGCGGCCGTCTTTTTAACACCGACACCGGGCAACCCCTATTGGGCCGGATAATCGTCGCCGATTCTCTGGGTACTATTTTACAAACGGGATTTACAGAACGCGGATTTGTTGCCGACAGTGCATTTGCAATTGATCTGCCACCCCAAACAGTCACCATATCCGCAATACGCGGTTTTACGCACTTGCCGCCAGAACCGCAGGTCTTACACCTCGTACCTGATCGAGAACACATGGTAGAATTGCCCTTCGAACCCTGGACAGACCTCCATGCGCGGGGATGGGTGGCTGGCGATCTTTTCAATAGCACTGCCAATGATGCGCGGGCACGCGGACTGGACTGGGCAGCCTTGCCGGTGAATGCGAATGGAAATTCAATACTGACGCTACCCGGCAAATATGTTGAAACACGCGGGGGAAAACAATGGGTATTGGGCACCACAAGACCATTTACCCCTGAAAAAAACGGATTCGAGGTGCATGCCCAGGCGCGCTTAGATCGCGGTATTGTTGGCTATACAGATATTTTTAGCACATCGAATTTATTCGATATTCTCGCAGGCCCGGCTTTTGACGCACTCGACATCGCGCATCCCGATATGCAAGCACTGTGGTTTGCACTGCTCAATCGGGGATACCGCATTGCGGGTACAGCTATTTCTACCAAACATTTTCGCACATACACACAGGTGCCCGGCGACCTGACCGCCGATAGACTGATGCGCGCAATAGCCAACGGCCAAAATACGATAACCAACGGGCCTCTAATCTCACTATCCGTCTTTGCAGCCGGACCCGGCGATCAATTGCCCACAGGCAGCAAAAGACGGGCAACAATTCACGCCTGGGCAACCGCAAAATCCGATGCGTATTTGACGCGCATTGAACTCATTCGCAATGCACGGGTAATCCAGAGTTGGGATTTGGAAGAACAGCCGCGCAAATACCGGATCTCAACAACGCTCGAAGACTCTGTCAACTGCTGGTATCTCGCGCGGTGCTACGGTGCGGATACATCGCGCGTGGCATGGACGAACCCAATCTATTTCCAAACAGAGAATTTTGCGCCCCCCCAACCTGTTCAGGCTATTGTGCGAGGCAAAATTGAAATGGCCGACAATTCTCCCGCGCCCAAAGCCATTATTCGAGCCGTTGATCCCACTGGCAGAACAGTCCTGGAAACAGAAGCCCCACGCGGAACATTTCAAATTTGGGTGCCTGCAACCAGCCAGATCCACGTAGAAGCAAAAGGCTACGAAACACTACCCCAACGCATTTTTGACCATCGCGATATTCAGCGCCTATTGCAAACCCCTGTCAATCTACCTGAGCTAAACGCCCTGGATAAGCTGGCCGAACAATTGCAAGCCATCGACATGATTTTTGTCCTCAAACGGTCACAATAACTTGACCACCGTATTATATTTATACTGTAGAAATACGCACTTTCATTTTCAGACCAGGAGATTAAAATGAATAAAGTTCTGGTGGTTGAAGACGAACCCGATATTTTGGAAATGGTGCGCTACAACCTCGATCAGGCTGGGTTAGATGTTGAAACAGCAGAAGATGCCGAGCGTGCCCTCCAGAGTGTTCAGGAAACTCTACCAGATTTGATCATACTGGACCTGATGCTACCGGGCATCGACGGACTGGACATGTGCAGGCAATTAAAACAAGATGCTCGAACCCGTCACATACCCATCTTGATGTTAACCGCGCGCAAAGAGGAAGTAGATCGCATTGTGGGATTGGAATTGGGAGCCGATGACTATGTCGTCAAACCCTTTTCCCCGCGCGAACTCGTCTTGAGAGCGCAGGCGATTCTGCGGCGCAGTCAGGGTAGCTCGCAATCGACCACAGAGACTGAAGCATGGTTACATCTGGGACCAATTTCTATCGATAAAGCCGCACACCAGGCCCTCTTAAATGGCGATCCATTAGAATTGACCGGCACAGAGTTTAAGTTGCTCTTGACCTTGATCGAACGCCGCGGGCGCGTGCAAACGCGCGACGATTTACTCGACACAGTATGGGGTTATGAATACAGCGGCTATGGGCGCACAGTCGATACGCACATCAGGCGGTTGCGCGAAAAACTCGGCGAAGCGTGCGAATGGATCGAAACCGTGCGGGGCGTGGGCTATCGATTCCGCCGAGAAAGAGTATAGAATGCGTTTGCACTGGAAATGGATCCTCGCCTGCCTTTCTGTGCTAATACTGGTACTGGCATCTGCACATCTATATCTGGATCACGCCATACGCGACTTTTGGATTTCTCATGTCGAACAGAGACTTTTGCGCGAGGTGCGTTTTGCCCGTGTATATCTCAGCGATATGGCAAATACCGACGAGGAACTCGTCCCACTCGTCAACGAAGTGGGCGTGCGTTTGGGCGTGCGTGCAACGCTGATCAACGGTCAGGGACGCGTATTGGCCGATTCGGAAACCGATCCTTATGATCTGAGTGCTCTGGAAAATCACGCCGACCATCCAGAAATCAGCGCAGCACGTCAACAGGGACGGGGAAGCAACTCGCGTTATAGCAATACACTGGATACCGAAATATTATATGTAGCAACGGCAGTACCGGAAATTGGCGATGGACATTATGTCCTGAGATTGGCTCTACCCCTGCGCGATATGGAGCATATAGGACAACTGATTTCACAGGCTATATGGATAGTATCGATACTGGGGTTATGCCTCGCTCTGTTATTGGCTTATGGCACCTCGCGATATATCTCGCGCCCGATTTTAGATGCAATCTGGTTCGTCAAAAACATTGCTTCGGGAAGATTAAAACACCGCACACTCCGCGTTAGTTCCACGCGAGAATTACACGATTTGGGCACAGCATTAGACGACATGCGTCGGCAGGTCCAGACGCACATCGGACAAATCACACTTGAAAAATCGCGTTTAGAAGCTGTCTTGACGAGCATTACAGAAGCCATTCTGGTCACGGACCAGATTGGTCGTATCCTGATGGGCAATCAGACATTTGAAAAGCTATTTGGCGTGTCTGACGCCATTGAAGGACGCATGCCCATTGAGCTTGTGCGCCATCGGGATGTACAAAATGCAATTGATCAAACCCTGAAAACCGGACAAGCGGTATTTTTAGATCTCACCCGCTCAGACGACCGAGAACGCCATTTCGATGTACAGATTGCACCTATTTTACAAGATGATCATATCGCGGGTTCTGTAACGATTTTTTACGACATCACTGAATTGCGCCGCCTGGAGCGCATTCGCAAAGATTTTGTCGCCAATGTTTCCCATGAATTGCGCACCCCACTTACCACCATTAAAGGATGTGCATCCACACTTGCAGACGGTGCCTTAGACGACCGGGAAACCTCACAGCGATTTGTGAAAATGATCAACACCCATGCGGATCGCTTGCACAATCTGGTAGAAGATATTCTGGATCTATCGCGTATAGAATCCGGTGCGCTACCCCTTGAGATCGGCGTTTATCCCATACGAGAGATGATCAATTCCGTCGTTGGACAAATACGCCCACTGGCAAAAGAAAAAACCCTTACCATTGAGATAAACACGAAAGAAAATGTGCAGGTGCAATGCGATCACAAGCTCATCGAACAGGCATTGTTCAATTTGCTCGACAACGCCGTAAAATACACGCCTGAAGAGGGTAAAATCTGGATTCAGACGCGAGATTTCAAACATGGTGAAAATACGCAGACCCGCATTGCATTAGAAGTAAAGGACACGGGTATTGGGATTCCGCTTTCAGATATGGATCGCATTTTTGAGCGATTTTATCGGGTCGATAAAGGGCGGTCGCGGGCAATGGGCGGGACGGGCTTGGGCTTGTCAATTGTTCGACACATCATGGATGCACACGGCGAGCGGGTCTATGTCGAAAGCGAACAGGGCAAGGGATCGACATTTGGACTGACATTGCCAGGGGTATAAAAAAGGGGTCGCGTTAAATAACGCAACCCCTTAAATCTATTGGTCGGGGCGAGAGGATTTGAACCTCCGGCCTCCTGCTCCCGAAGCAGGCGCTCTACCGGGCTGAGCCACGCCCCGTTTGCTATTTGTCTAAAAAAATACCACAATTTCATTCTCAGGCAAGGAAAAGATTCACGCCGCCTGAAATGCCGCAACAGCTTCATCTACGGAATTGTGCAGATCAAAAACTTTAATCAACTGCGTCTGCACAAAAACACTGATCACATGATCGTGGGCATTGGCGAGTTTCAAATCGCCGTTGGCCTGGCGCAAACGCTGCAAAAGCGCGGTCAAAACCCCAAATGCCATGCTGTTTAACCATCGCACCTGTCCCAAATCCAAAACCACTTTCATCCCATTATTCTTTTCGAGAAATTCAGTTACATAATCGGCCAACTCCGACATCTCGCGGTCTGTCACCTGACCGTCGAGCTTTATAATGCGAATATTCCCCTGCATAGTTTCTTCAAAAGCCATTCTATTTTCCTTCCTATTTGTGAACCAAATGTCCCTGCACCTCGAGCGCGGCTGCAAGGGATTCCACATGCCCTCTTAAATCTTCCATAAAGCGATCAACATCTGCCCAATTCTCATCCTTTGCCAACCCTTCAATTGTCGCGGCAACTTCCCTCAGGTCATTCGCGTAAAACAATTCGGCATTTTCTTTTAATTCACGCGCGCCCCGGCGAAGCGTTTCTGTGTCTTCGAGCAGGCTTATCAAATCTCCTCTCGTTTCTAAAAACATCTCGGATAGCCGCACGAGAAGTGCTTCATCTCCACCAACATGTTGCAATGATGCCCCCCAATCGAGCGTCTGGTGCGAGGCGAAACCCGTCGCTTCCACCGCCTCGTAAAGGAGGCGAGACCGCAGTGGTTTGGCGACAAATCCGTCCATCCCGGCCGCTATGCAAAGCTCGCGGTCGCCCTTCATCACATCGGCTGTCATCGCAACAATGCGAATATGCCCCCCCGACACCTTTTCTCGCTTGCGAATTTCTTTGGTGGCTTCAAGACCATCCATTTCGGGCATTTGTACATCCATCAACACCAGATCAAAAACACCGTCTTTTTCAAGTGCTTTCAGAGCCTCCACACCATTATTTACCACAACGACTGTGTGACCGCGCTGGTGTAACATATCAATGGCGACGCGCTGGTTGACCAGACCGTCTTCGGCCAATAAAATGTGCAGAGATTTCTGCGCCTTATCGGTTACAATATCATCTGTCCCCAAAGCATCTGACACAGATTCCTCAAATATCCCAGCGATCAAATTAAAAAGATCGGATTGCTTGATGGGTTTGGACAAATGTCCGGCCAGCATTTCGCTGGTAGAAGCCACATCCGGGCGACCAGCAGAAGTCAACACCACCACACGCGTGTATTGCAGCGTTGCATCAGCGGCAATCTGCCTTGCAAGCGCATAACCGTCCATAACCGGCATTTCCGCGTCGAGCAGAACCAGTGGATATGGGCTGCCTGCCCGTTGTGCGCGCAGCAACTCTTCCAATGCTATCTGACCATTCTCGGCCAGAGCGGGTTTCAAACCATGGCAGGACAACATCTCTTCAAAAATCACCCGATTGGTATTGTTATCATCAACGACCAATACGGGCATGCCGTGCAATGTATCGGGCAAAACATCTCGATACAACACACCGTTGGTCCGACGCGAAAAATTGGCTTCAAAAAAGAAAATACTGCCCTTGTCCAGTTCGCTTTTCACATCGAGTTTTCCACCCATCAGTTTCACAAGCTGGGCAGAAATGGTCAAACCGAGACCCGTGCCGCCGTATTGCCGCGTCGTTGAACTATCTGCCTGATCAAACGCACTGAATATCTGTTGTTGTACCTGCAATGGAATACCGATACCTGTATCGCGCACCTCAAATCGCAGTTTTGCGTCCTCCTCGCGCACCTCGATCAGGTCAACATCGATATCTACATTTCCTCGTTCTGTAAATTTGATGGCATTGCCCACCAGATTGACGACGACCTGTCTCAGGCGAATGGGATCGCCTATCAGGTCGTCGGGAACCTCTGGCGCAATCCGATAGGTCAACTCAAGCCCCTTCTCACTCGCCCGAACAGCCAGCGTTTGCAACGTATCGCCAAGCGTATCTCTCAGCGCGAACGGAATGCTTTCCAATTCGAGCTTGCCGGCCTCCACCTTGGACAGATCGAGAATATCGTTGAGCAACACCAGTAACGTATCTGCCGAATTATAGGCGAGATCGGCGTATTCTTTTTGCCGCTCTGTCAATTCGGTATTGCCCAGCAATTCAATCATCCCCATAATGCCGTTCATCGGCGTGCGAATCTCGTGGCTCATATTGGCCAAAAATTGGCTCTTGGCCTGATTTGCTGCTTCGGCTGCCAGGCGGGCATTTTCAAGTTCTTTGTTCTGCGCTTCAAGGCGCTCGAGGTCGTCTAAACGGGTAATACCCATCGAGACCTGCTCTGCAATACTTTCCAAAAACAGAACTTCGGCCTCTGAAAAAGCAGAAACCTCATCACCCATCAAAGCCAGCGTGCCCCGCACATGGGGAATATCGAGAATACACCGCACCTCAACCCCATATCGCGCAGCTATGGCCTTGAAGCCCACCTGTGACAACCCCCCCATATTTTTTACGAGATTCTCGCGGTAAATCGTTTTCTGCTGTTGCCACATCCGATAAACATTCGGCACCTGGCGCACCATGCAATTGATCTGCCCCGAAGGCATCACCTCGTACGTTTCAAAAGTACGCGTTTTGGGGTCGAGCAATCGATGCACGGCAATGGCGACAACTGATACATCAAGCGCCAGCAACTGTTCTCTACACACGCGAACAACCACTTCGAGATGCTCTGGCCGCGTCATCTGTTGCACGGCGCGACTGACCTGTATAAGCGCGTTCTGAAAAGTCACTTGCTCGCCAAGCGCACCTTCTGCCCGCTTTTGCCGGGTAATATCGGCCACCGCGCCAATCATGCGAACCGGCACTTCTTCACCTGCGTCAAAAAAGACTTTGGCTTTGCTACTGACCCACCTCACCTCGCCATTGGCATGTACAATTCGGTACTCAGTATCATAAGGAGCGCGTCCTTCAAGGGTTTGTCTGACTTCCTTCTGCGCGCGATCGCGATCATCCGGATGAACACACGCCAACCACTCGGCCTCAGAGACCATTGTATCTCGCGGGGGAAAACCAAAAAGTTCGAAATACCGGTCTGTACACACAGCGCTATCGTTTTGGATATCCCAATCAAACAGACCAATCCCACCGGCTTCGAGCGCGTGTGTTAGGCGCTCTTCACTCCGCTGCAATGCGTCTAACGCATCCCGAATCTGTTGAAATCCACCAGTAGAATCAACCGTATGTGTATCGCGTTTACCCATGGTAAAATTTCATTCACCCTCTGTTTCACTGGGTGTTACTTGTTCTACCGGGTCACCACCCGGAATAGATTCAAAGAGAAAATTCATTTCTTTCATACCGTAAATCAAAATAACCAGGACAATCACAATAGCAATGACAATAAACCCATTCCTCAAATTGCTCCCTTCTTCAAAACGTTGAAGAATGCTTTTGAACTTTTGTCTTTCAGCCTGCTCCTTGTGGATACGGTCCAAATCTTTGAGATCCATACACACCTCCTGATACTATCGGAATAGCGATTGCGAGGAACCATTTCACCATTAAGATTATACACACAAAAACAGAAGTCAATCAAAAATCTACTTCTCCCTATCCCCCCATCACCCCCACAACCTCAAACAATTGTGGTTGACACAAACTGCCAACCTGTTGTACCTATTATGTTGTGGTTTTCATCTGCGTTTATCTGCGGACACATTCCCGGAGTCAAATTCGATGGACCATATCCCAACTTCTTGTGACGCGCTCATTATAGACCGCAACCCCATCCACCGCCACCTGCTCTACGCGCTACTCGATCAAATGGGCTATCGGGTCGTGGCAGTTCCCGAACCGCCTGAAAAAGCCCTGTCTTATCGTTTCGCGATGATGGACATAGATGAGTGTGAAAATTTTGAACAGCAAATTGCGCGGACACAATCGGACATTCCCATTATTGGTCTCGTATCACACGAAAAACACGATCAACCCTGTCTCAGCGCAGGTGCCGCAGCAACGCTCATCCGCCCCGTCCATGCAGACCAACTCTTTGCCGTCCTGCAAAATTTGAATATACAGCCCGAAAACGTCCAAACACCTCCTATTGACATCGATCGTATCATGACACGGGTAGGCGGAAGAAGGCAAATTTTAAAAAAAATGGTAGATATTTTTACAGAAGAATTACCCGACCAGATTGCCGCATTGCACCGGGCAATTGACCAACAATCGCCTGAAGACCTGCGCCAGGCAGCCCACGCGCTGAAGGGCGCTATCGCCAATTTTGACGCCAAAACAGCTTATGAAGCAGCTTTCGCACTCGAGCAGATGGGCAAATCGAACAACCTGAGCCAGGCCTCCGCAACCTGCCAAAAGCTCGAACAAGAGTTATCTGCTGTCCAAAATGCACTCAAAGAACTCACCCTATCCTTTTGAACCGAGCACCAGACATGTCCAAAATACTAATCGCAGAAGACGACGGCCCAACCAGAGTGCTGGTAGAAGCCATACTCGAAGACGCCGGGCACACAACAGAAACGGTTACCGATGGGACAAAGGCTTATGACCGAATCTCCACAACCTCATTCGACTTGCTGCTTACAGATATATGGATGCCCGGACTCAACGGTTTGGAATTACTGTCCAGAATAAAAACCCTGCCCTCACCGCCGCCAGTCATCGTCATGACTTCCGATGACACCTCAGACACCCTCCTCAAAGCAATCCGCGAACAGGCATACCACTATATCTCAAAACCCATAGACCCTCAAGAATTGATACGCCTCGTCCAGGATGGCCTCAGTGTAAGCCGCCAGGAAACATTTATCGAAGTAACATCGGCAACCCCAAACTGGGTTGAAATCCTGGTACCCTGCGATCAAAAAGCAGCGGGACGGATGCGCAATTTCGTAATGCAATTAGAAGCCGACTTGCCCGAAGACCTCCGCGAGACCATCGCGATGTCATTCTACGAACTCCTCGCCAACGCCATTGAATGGGGCGGAAAACTCGACCCGAGCAAAAAGGTTCGAATCGCATTTCTCCGCTTTGAGCGCATGCTCATGTTCCGCATCGCAGATCCCGGATCGGGTTTTGACATGGATGAACTCGAACATGCGGCCCTCAACAACCCCGACGATCCCATCGCCCACATGAGCGTCAGAGAAAACCAGGGGCTACGCCCGGGCGGCTTTGGCCTGCTAATGGTCAAAACCAGCGCAGACGAATTGATCTATAACGAAGCGCGCAACGAAGTGGCCTTTGTCAAATACCTCGACCCCCCAAAAGACACGAAAAGATAACTAAAAGAGGGCTGTACATTTTAATGTACAGCCCTTTTGTCTTTTGTAAGGAACGTTAACCTCCTATCATTCCTCTCCCACAACACCACAATATTCAGCCGCAGCCAACGCGTACACCTGCGCTGCCCGCTCCAACCGACCCACCTCTACCCACTCTACATCTGCGTGTGCTGTCTCATTCGAGGGACCGTAATAAAAAGTCGGCACCCCCGTCCCATGCACGTATAAATTGGCATCCCCCACAATCCGCATCCCCACCAGCTCCGCATCCTGTCCCGTCACCTGTGTATGCGCCCGGGCAACCGCCTGCACTGCCGCATCCTCGGCATGGGTATCAAAAGGCTCGCGCTCGTGCTCCATCTCAACCCGCAGACGCAACTTCCCAGCCTCGGCAAATGGCTGCGCCAGATTTTCCAACTCCGCCAACACCTGTGGCGCGGTGCGCCCCGGCAACCAGCGCCTGGTCCCGGTCAACGTGCAACACAGAGGCGTGCGATTAAAATAATCGCCCCCGGTGACAATGCCCAGATCAATCCGCTCGGCGCCGGCAAGAGCGTGCGCAGGCCCAGCGTCGAGTTCAAGCTGATACTGGTGGATCCGCTCAATAAGCGCGCCCACAAAGCGGATCGGATTCTCCGCAAAAGGCACGTACTGCGTGTGCTTGCCGCCAGCGTCCGATTCGAGCGTAATAGAAAAAACCATCGACCCCATGCTCATCACCCACAGCGCATCGCGCCCCTCGACAATCACGATCCGATCTCCGCCAATCCGCCCGCTATTGCGATCGGCAATCAGCGCCCAGGGCCCGTCCTTTTGCGCCTCAATCTCCTCGTGCCCCACAACCGCCGTCAGCCACAAATCACCCTGCAATTCCACACCGCTCTCTATGACCGCCTTAACCGCACCCAGAGCCGCAGCCATCCCCCCCTTCATATCGGTCGCCCCCCGTCCGTACACGCGGTTGCCCTCGCGACGAGCGGGCGGACAGTCTCCCACGGGAATCGTATCGAGATGCCCATTGAGCATAAGCGCGGGACCATCCCCCTGCCCCGCGATACGCGCGTAGAGATTGTTCCGCCCCGGCGTGACCTCCCGCACATCCACATCCAGACCAATCCCGCGCATCATATCGCGATATGCACGGCAGACTTCCGCTTCGTCCATCGTAACACTGTATATATCGACCAACTCCAACGTCCGTTCCGCCACCCACTCCCGGTCAATAGCCGCTATGAGATCTCGTGTCTGCATTGTTTAATCATCACGCCCCGGGAAAGTCAACTCGGCAACACCCGATTTATCCAGATCGCCCTTGCCCTTCTCTTTCAAAAGCTCAAATTGGGCTTTTGTCGCCTCTGCCAACGGAAGATTGACACCCGCGTCCTGAGCCAGCGAAAGCGCAATCCCAGAATCTTTCGCCGCATGGTCAGCCGAAAAATAACATTCGTGATCGCGGATGACCATATCTTCCCCATCGGTCTCCAGCACGCGGGAATTTGCCCCCGTCTGTGAAAACACCTCCATGAGCATATTCAAATCCAGGCCGAGCGCAGCACCCAACCCCAGCCCCTCTGCCAGACCAGCGGTATTGATATTCATAACCATATTGACGAGCGCCTTGACCTGCGCGGCTTGTCCTGCCGTACCGATATAGATCAAATTTGTACTCATAGACTCGAGAATCGGACTCGCCTGGTCAAATACAGCGCGCTTACCGCCACACATCAAATAGAGCGTACCTTCACGCGCCTGTGTAATACTGCTGGCCATGCACCCCTCCAGACTGCTCGCACCCGCCTGCTCTGCAAGACCCTCGACATCCACGTGAATCTGTGGCGTAATCGTCGCGCAATTGATAAAAACCTTGCCCTGAGCACCTTGCAGCAGACTATCGCCAGACCCTGCATAAATGGTCCCCATCGCAGCGTCGTCTGTCACAACCGTAATGATATAATCAGCAGCAGCCGTCACGCCCGCGAGTTCCGTATGTGCCTCACAACCCAACTCGCTGGCAAGATCCGATGCGACCTCTGCGCGAATATCGTACACCGCCTCAACCGAAAACCCCTCATCATTGAGATGGCGCGCAATATTCGCGCCCATTCGACCGACGCCAACCACGCCAATTTTGTAATCTGAATTTGCCATATTTACCTCGATAGGTTAAGGATGAAGAAATATTTCATAACAATGTATTTTCCAAAACGCGGACCTGTCAAGAACTAACTACCTGCGCCCGGCCAAACGCTCGAGAACGAGCACCAGCCCCAGGCCCAAAAGCGCAAGTCCTATTGCCCCCATCACCTCGCCCGACCACACCTCGGGCAACGCATTCACCTGAACGAGTGGCACCACCTCGCCGTGCCGATTGACCATCGTCTCCAGCGTCTCTTTCCACGGCCAGATCTTCCTGAGCGACCCCAGCATCAACCCGGTCAACAGCGCAATCGTCAAATCGTGATAATGCCGAAAAAACCAGTTCAGAACGCGCGAAAACGCCATCAGCCCAACTATGGCACCTGCACCAAACAGTGCAATTGTAAACAGATCGCGCGTATTGACCGCGTTGAGAAGATATGGATATTGCCCCAGCAAAACCAGCACAAAGGACCCGGAAATACCGGGCAAAATCATCGCGCAAATCGCAACCACAGCAGAACCAAAAATATACGGCGGACTGTGCGGCATTTCGACCGGCACCAACCCCACCAGAAAATACGCGCCCAATGTTGCCCCAACAGCACCCAAAAACATTCTCAAATTCCACTTTGGGATGCGCCGCCCCACCGTAAAAACAGACGCCAGCACCAGACCAAAGAAAAAGGACCACAGAAAAACAGGCTCATTCTCCAGCAAATAAGTAATCGCGCGCGACAGTGAAAAAATCGCAAAAAGAATCCCCGCGACAAGCGCGCACAAAAAAGGCCATCGCACATAATTGACCAACGCTCTTATACGCAACCCAATCAGAAGCCGCGCAGACCGCGCATCAAAAGAACGGATCGAAAGAATCAACTCTTCATAAATACCCGTAATCAGCGCCATAGTGCCCCCCGACACACCGGGCACAACATCGGCAGCCCCCATGCACACGCCCCTCAGCGCGATACCAAAATAGCTTCTCAAAGACCGCTTGGGTCTGTTCGCCATCTCTTCCATTACCATCTCATCCATCTGCATTCATCCGCCTTTCATCTGCGTCCATCTGCGTCCATCTGCGTCCATCTGCGGATCAAAATATAGAACGAGAATTCACTACACACAACAGTTTGTCCTTGACAACACAATAATTCCCTTTTTATTGTTCGCGGCGGAACACAACCATTCCGCTTTGATCGACCTTTGACGTCTTGACAGGAGATTTTTATGTTGCGCACATCTATAACACTCGTCTTTTGTGCCCTGCTAATCGGTTGCGGCGACGACACCAAACACCAGGCAGAGCTTCGCGGAACCTGGCTGTTGGAGTCTCGCAAACCCGCGCAGGGTGAAATTATCCAGAGTCCGCAAATCAGCGGCCTCATCGAATGGTTTCCAACCACACCCACCCAGGCTAAAGTGCATCTTTCCCTAACCGACGACAGACAGAGCATCAGAGTCATGGACCGTTTATACGATCTGCAAGGCACGACATTTGCATATCAATCCAAACTCAGAATCGGCTCAATAGAAACAGACAGCACAGATGTAGTTTATGACACAACCACCCAAAATGGCACGGGACAAATCTCCTCTGACGATGCGCGCGTCACACTCACCCACGATAACGGAACGCAATATGAGTTTATCGGCACACAACTTACCATAACATATTCAAACGGTGTGGTCGATACATGGACACTCAACAAAGATCAAAAAGGTGTTTTGGCAAAATAAAAAATCATTCTCAAAACGCGGTTTAGATCGCACCAGCACCACCCCAATCACTGTTCGCGTGCTGGTCGATGAACCATATTCAAAAGGAGTAAGAAATGGCAGGAACAATCCCCCTCATCAGTTCAGGTGTTGCAGGACCAGCGGGCGTCCTCCATCTTCCTCGCCTGTGGAGCAAAGTCCTGTTGGGCGCCACGGGCAACCTCGAAGAAGGATATGACCAATGCGGCATGGGTTACGACCAGATGGTCCTCGATGGTCTGGGTCTCGACCGCGATGCCACCGTCGCCTATCTCACCGAAAATCTGCCCTCCTATCCGGAATTCGAAGCATGGGTTATCGAACAAAGCGGCGGCAGCCTCGACAGCAATGCCGTTGCAGAACTCAACGCGGCAATTGAAGGTTACAACCACGCAGACGATGTCCGCGGGGCCATCCTCGGTGGTGCAGGCATTGACGACGACGGCACCATTCTCGACGCCGTCAACCTGAACAACCTCGATGACTGGACAGAATTTCACGCACAACTGACGGGATAGACACCCGTCCATCTCGCACAACAAATCCCAGAATGGGTTTTCCACATTCTGGGATTTTCTCTATACCGCTTTCAGGAGATCACCATGTTGCAAAATATTCGCATTACAATCGCAATCGCCCTTGCCGCAGGAATAATATGGAACTGTGGCAGTGAGCGCGTAACGCAGTCAGAAATCGGGACAGAAGAACAGATTGGTCGTCCCCTGAGCAAATTGGCCGCACAACAAAATCTCGCTGTGGTCATAGCCACTGTGCAGCAGGATAACGCACCCGTAAGCGGGGCAAAAGTAGAATTTGCGCGTTCTATTGCGGGGCAAAAAGCAGATTATCAGTGGTCAGGCTTGACCGATGAGAATGGTCAAGCGCGGATAGAGATCACAGCGGGCAATGGGTATTATCAGGCGCGCGCCTCACAGGACGGAATCGAGATCGGATCCTGGTCCAGCATTCCAATTAACGAAGGCTACGGGATAAGGCTCAACTTACCCATCGGCGGAAAGGCAGAGATAGCATCAGAAGGTCTCCCCGCAGAAATTACCATTGGCGTCGTCCTACCTCTGACGGGTCAACTCAGTGCAGGTGGTCAGTCGCTTATAGCTGGCTTCGACCTCGCGCGCGAAGAAATTAACCGTTCATCGCTACTCAACGGGGCAAAAATCAATTTCATTATGGAAGACAATCGCAGCACGCCAGAAGGCTCTGTTGAAGCTTATAATAAACTGATTCATCGCGACGGCGTATCTGTCATCATCGGTCCGTACACCTCAAGTTCAACCAGAGAAGCTTTTCCCATTGCCCAACAAAATGAAGTCGTGGCGATTAGTCCAACCTCAGCCTCCCCTGGCCTCAGCGCAATGGGCGATTTCCTCTTCCGCACCAGCCTCACGGTCAACTGGCTTATACCCCGTGGCGTCACGGCCACGCATGAGCAACTCGGCTATCAGAAAGTAGCCACAATATTCCAAGCTGGCGATGTCTTTGCCCAAAATAGCGACGCATTGATCAAAGAAATTCTCCATCAAAACGGCGTCGAAGTTCTGATCACAGAGTCCTTCCAGGTTGGTCAGACCGACTTTTCGGAACAACTAACCCGAATAAAAGAATCAAATCCAGACGCCATCTTCCTCTCTGCTTTACCTATAACAGAGGCAAATGACATTCTGATCCAGACTCGGGAAATCGGTATCCCCCCCGAAGTTCACTTCATCACGCAGACCCTGACCCCAGGCGATATAGAACGCGCAGGTGCTGCTGCCGAGGGAGCGATTAGTTTTACCGCATGGACCAGCACGGCTGACACCCCGGGGAATCGCGCATTCGTCGATAATTACACGATGAGAGCCGATGTTGAACCCAGCGCATTCACCGCACAAACATACACCACTGTCCATATCCTATCGAACGCCATCGCCAATGCCCAATCAATTAATCCAAGAGCAATTCGGGACGCCCTGGCAAAAACCAGAGACCTAGACACGATCCTGGGCACATTCTCTTTCGACGCCAATGGAGACGGGATTTACAGCCCGGTTGTACTGATCGTCAGGAATGGCAAACTCGAAGTCTTCAGTTTGTCACCGCAGAAAAAAGAAATACCCATCGGCGTGGTCCTGCCTCTAACAGGCCATCTCTCTTCGGTTGGCTCGGCAGTGAGCAACGGACTCCAGCTCGCATTCGCAGAGATCAACCATTCATCGCTACTCGGCGATGTGAGACTCAAACCCATAGTCGAAGACAATCAGAGCACCTCAGAAGGTGCATTGGAAGCTTATAACAAACTGATTCATCACGACGGCGTGTCCGTCATCATCGGTCCATTGGCCTCAAGTATAACCAGAGAAGCTTTTCCCATTGCCCAACAAAACCAAATCGTAGCAATCAGCCCGGCCTCAGCCGCCCAGGGCCTCAGCGAAATAGGCGATTTTGTCTTTCGCACGATTCTCCCCGTAGATCGCATCGTACCCGGCGGCATCAAAACCACGCATGAGAAACTCGGCTATCAGAGAGTCGCCACCATATATCAAAGTGATGATGTCTTCTCCCGGAGCAGCAACGAGACGATTACAGAAGCACTCTTTCAGAACAACGTCGAAGTGATAACCTCAGAAACTTTCCAAACCGGCGACACCGACTTCTCGGAACAATTAACCCGAATAAAAGAATCGAATCCAGACGCCATCTTCCTCTCCGCATTACCCGGGGAAAAAGAAGCCGTACTAATCCAGATTCGACAAATCGGCATCCCCACCGAAGTTCACTTCATCACGTTGGCCCTGACCGCGGGCAATGTACAACGCGCGGGTGCCGCCGCCGAAGGCGCGATCAGTATTACGGCCTGGAGTAGTATGTCTGACACACCGGGAAATCGCGCATTCGTCGAAAATTACATGACGCAATACAACTCCGAACCAGACGAATTCGTCGCCCAAGCATACACCACCGCCCATATCCTCGTAAACGCCATCGCCGCTGCCCCATCAACTGATTCAGAGGCAATTCGAGACGCAATGGCGCATATCACAAATCTGGACACAATTTTAGGCAAATTCTCTTTTGACCCCAACGGAGACGCAATTTACAACCCAATTATCCTGATCGTCAAAAACGGCAAATTTGAGGTCTTTAATCCATAAGCCCACAGGAAACACATCCTTGATAACATTATTTCCCATCCTCATGGAGGTGCATCGCTTTCAATACGACCATCTCGAAGCCGCACAACGCGCCGGGTACGCCGTACCACATCTTCTTCATGGGTCACCACCAAAACCGTTTGCCCCTGTTGGTGAAGGTCTTCAAACGTAGATAGTATCTCTTCACCCGTCCGCGTATCCAAATTTCCGGTGGGTTCATCCGCCAGCAGAATCGCTGGATCGTTCACCAGTGCCCGCGCAATGGCAACGCGCTGACGCTGCCCGCCCAACAACCTGGCGGCCCCAGTCGCGACCAAACAACAATCGGGGTTTCATCACCCCGATAACCGTATAGCGCTCACCATTTAACTTCACTTCCCGGGTCACGGGATTCATCTCTCCAAAAAGCTCTTCGGCGATCTTATCGCCAATCACGCACACGCGCCGCCAGGTCTTCACATCCCAATTCGACAAAAACCGCCCCTGATCCAGTTCCCAATCCATCGCCTGGTGATACCCCGGCAATGTACCCGGCACTTCGCCGGTTGCCGATGCTTTTTGATAGCGCACCTGCGTGTTCCATCCCACCAGGGGATACGCTGCCTGGATGTGATTGACTTCCCCCTCAAGCGCGGCTAAATCCCGTGCCGTCAAATACGCCCGCCAGGAACGCGGCAGGGATGCCGCTCCTACGGTTTAATTTTCCCACTTCACAATGAACTGGTCTGGTCTCGTGTAGAACCATCACGGGATGACGCGACCAGCGGGCGAAAGATTTTTCGCCCCTACAATCGGGCAACCACGAGGGTTGCCCCTACAACATCATGGCGCAATGACAAGCACGGGCGAGGCGTGCCTCGCCCCTACGGTTGCTTCTCCCTTCAAACTTCTCATGTCGCATCTGTCTGTTGGTGCTGGCCGATGAAACCAATAACAACGCGCTCTTTGCTCTTATCCCAGTCAAAAGCGACCCGAATGGTATAGCGCGCATCCTTACTGCTCCCCGTTCCGATATGTTTTTTTAGCCAATGGATCTTGTTACCAACTCTGGTGGTGTACCAATCCTCGTACTTGTTCATTGTTATATCGCTCTGATGCCCCTTGTACCACCACTTACACGTTTTTCGAATGGACTCATCGGGATTTGTCAGGCTGATCTCCCCTATGCGAGCCTCATAATACGTGGTCGCCAGCCATTGCAGCGCGTCCCACACGGCTTTGGGATGCTTGAATAGGTTATCTTCAACGCGCGATTTCCCATTGAGTTGGAAGAGAAGTTCATCGTCGAATCTTTCTTTGGCAAGCTCAACAGCATCATTCACGCTTTCAATGGACAAATCCTCATCTTCACCCACGGTCATCGGGCCCTTACTCGCCTCCTCGATATAAGCCACGCGCCAAATTTCGGCCTCTTTCTCACTCGTGTATAATTTGTTATGCAGCGATTTGAGCTTGCGATTGAGACGTTGATTCTCCGATTGCAGCGATGTGTAATCTTCATCGGAAAACGCTCGTTTATTTTCTACTTCAGATTTCACATCTCCATCTGGAGCCTCGGAAGGCTCTATCGCCTCACCAGTTGTCTGTTGTTCTTCTGATCCACCGGATGAACTTCTGACTTCTGCCTGTGCGTCTGTCTGAGCATCGGCTGACAGGTCGGTGTGCTCTGTCGGGTCTTCGGAGTCGTACACCACATCTACTCCCGATGGAGAATCATCATCCGGCCCATCGCTCCCACCCATAAACCGATCTAAGCGATCCATCATCGACAAAATGCGAGGCTCCAACGCCGCCCGTTCCTGTCTCCTAATCTGCTCCTCGCTAAAAACAGGTGCCATTCCATAAACAGATTGATACTCCGTCAACAAAGACTGCAACTTCTTTGTCAGTTGAAGTGCCTCTAAAATATCTGCATCCGGTGAAAGTTGCGCCACAGACCATGACGTTATATCTTGTTGGAAAAATGCCAGTTCCGCTGAAAAAGTGGCTCCAATATCGGCAATCGTGGCATCGAGCTCAACCGCTTGGCTGCGTTGTTTTTCTTTTATTTTTTGGATGGCATTTAGCGATTTAACAAAGTCCGGAATCGCCTGCTCCCATTCAGGTGCATTGGGCGGCAACGACCTCAGATAATCGAGGCTTTGCAACAAAACATCATCGTTTTTTTTATCTCCAGGTATTTTACCCGATACATAGCACAGCATCAAATCGATGTCATCTTTATCAAACTCTCCGTGGCGTTCGAGAATTTTATTCGTCTCGCGCGTCCAAGCATCGCTGAACCAGGTACCTCGGAACCGATTCCCAGAAAAATCTGGATATTCAGCCAGCATCGCCAGATCCTCGAGATGTTTAACAACCACATCTCCGAGCGCGTCATGCGACTCTGCCCAAACCTTCAAAACAGCACCCGTTAGCTTGTCGAATATCGTCACGGCTTTCAGAACATGCTCCATGAGATAAGGCGTTGGGGCCTTAGCGGGTTCTTTTGGGAACTGCGGTACTTTCACTGTGCTGTTTATAGCCGAATTGAGCAATCCCCGCGCAGCTTTTGATACCTTATCCCGTGAATCAAGCGCGCGTCTGACCACAGTCTCCATATATCCATTCTCAGGGTCCATAAATCCGAATATCGCTGTAAATCCCAAATATGTCGCATCAGTGTCTGACATTGCACAAATCTCCTCTCGCCGCTATTTATTTTTTATCCGTCTAACAGTCACAAAACAAGGGGTTATGCTTTGATTGCATAACCCCTGTATTATTATGGTCGGAGCGACTGGATTTGAACCAGCGACCCCCATCACCCCAAGATGGTGCGCTACCGAGCTGCGCTACGCTCCGACAACTCATTCGTGAATGAATTTACCCATTTTGTTAGAGACCG
>JAJEAX010000332.1 GCA_022822565.1 Candidatus Latescibacterota bacterium | reverse complement strand
TATGCGGTTGGGCGCGGTGTCAATTATCTCAATTGGTGCGGGCGTCCCGATGGTTTGAGTCGCGCTGTTGCGGATATGGGGACGGAACGGGAGAGAATTGTACTGGCATGGCAGATCAAGTCTCGTACTGCTTCAGGTGCGAAGCGGGAGCTTGACGATGCGTTGCGTGAGTTGAATACCGATTATATAGATGTCGTGACTTTTTACTATGTGGAGAGCGAAGGGGAATGGTGCGATATTGCGTCCGATGGGGGCGCTTATGAAGCTATGGCGCGCGCGCGCGAGCAGGGTAAGGTGCGCTTTCTGGGTCTTACCAGCCACCAGCGCAATATGGCGGCTCGTATTGCTGTAGGCGATCTTCGCGCACCTGAACAGGTGGCGTCGAGGCCGCTGGATATGCTTATGCTTCGCTATAATGCCGCCCACCGGGGGGCAGAGGAGGATGTGTTTCCGTTGACCGATCCTTGTAATATTCCGGTGGTTGTTTATACCTGCCTACGCTGGGGTGCTCTGATGAAGCCTACGCCAGATGATCCGCCCAATTTTATACCGCCACCCGCAAGAGAATGGTACCGCTTTGCACTGGCTCATCCTTCTGTCGCTATTGCCATTGCAGCACCCAATGACCGCGCAGAACTCGAGCACGATTTTTCACTGTTGGATGATTGGCGGGCACCTGCGCCCGAAGAGTATGATATGCTTATGGCACACGGAGACCGCGTCTATCAACACGGGGGACGTTTTCCATAAGTCGCCATGTTCTACAATTTTTTGACAGTTGCGATTCGCAACGCGATGCGCCACAAGTTCTATGCGTTTATCAGTCTGAGTAGTCTGGCTATTGGATTGACGTGTGCTGTGCTCATTATGCTTTCTATCCGCTACGAGATGAGCTATGACGCTTTTCGCCCCCATGCTGATCGGGTTTATCGGATTATGAAGAGGGATCTAAACGCGCGCGGGCAAGTCGAGTGGCGCGGCGCACTATCTTCGGAGATTGCCGTGCATTTGCGCGATGAATATCCCGAGGTCGAGGCCGTTGTTCAGTTTCGCCGTATTACGTCCTATTTTCGCGTAGAGGACAGGTTGTTTCAACAGCGTCTGTGTCCGGTTGATGGAGATGTTGTGGATTTCTTTGGTCTCGGCATTATTCGAGGCGATGCTGCCGCGCTCAACCGTCGAGATGCGTCTATTGTTTTAACGCAGGGCGTTGCCAATAAGCTCTATGGTCATAAAGATCCCATTGGTCGCACCGTGGAGGTGCAACGCGAGACCTATCAGCAGGTGTTTACGGTTGTTGCTGTGATGAAAGATCGCCCGACCAATACGCGATTGGAGTTTGATAGTGTGACTTTTTTCGCGTCCGATAACTGGGCTATACGCGCTGCGCCGATTTACATCCGTTTGCGTCCCAATGCCGATGTTGCGGCTCTGGAGCGCGCGCTTGCAGCTCGCTTTCCCTCTGAATCGGAGGCGACTTACCATCTCCAGGCTTTGCCGCGCATCCATCTGTATTCCAGGATTGATCTGGAGGGTTTTACAGGTGATTCGGGGATGCCGTATCGGGATGTCCGCGATCTCTATCCCCTGTCTGTTCTGGGCGTGGGTATTTTGCTCATCGCCTGTATCAATTTTATGAATCTGGCTACTGCGCGGTCGGCTATTCGCGCCCGCGAAATTGGTCTGCGCAAGGTTGTGGGGGCGCGGCGGCAGCATATTGTGGGGCAGTTTTTGTGCGAGTCTGTGTTGTTTACCGGGGTTGCGCTGCCCGTGTCTTTTGGTTTGACGGTGTTGCTTTTGCCCCAATTTTCAGGTCTGATGGGGCAGCCGCTTGTTTTCAATATTTCTGATCATGTTTTGTGGATTGTGTGTATTGCGCTGATTACTGCTCTGGTTTCGGGGAGTTATCCCGCTTTTTATCTTTCGGCACAGCAGCCCGTCGATGTTCTGAAGGGGTTGCGCAACAGGCTTCTAGGAGATCTCTGGCTACGCAAGGGTCTCGTGGTGGTGCAATTTGCCGTGTCTGCTGTTCTCATTGCAGGTACGCTCGTGGTCTATCAGCAAATGGATCTGGTTCATGGCAAATATTTGGGATTTGATCGCGATCAGATTGTTGTGGTCAAAATTTTTGGTCCGGATGCGGAGCAAATCCACTTAAATGGTCAGTATAACGCGGTCAAGCAGCGATTTCTTCAGCATCCCAATATTGTCGCTGCGGGTACGAGTCTGGATCTGCCTGGACACAGTTGGCCGAGCCGACGTTTTGCGTCGGATATTGAAAGGCCGGACCGGGAAGCTGAAGTGCGCGTTTTTCGGGCGAATGAAAATTTTCTCACCTGTTACAATATTCCGATACTCGCAGGTCGAAGTTTTTCGCAGACTTATGCCGAGCAGACGACAGAGAACGCGGGCGCGATGCAGGTGGTGATAAACGAGACTGCTGTAAAGCGATTGGGTTGGTCGAATCCTTTGGGGCATACGCTGATGATTGGGGACAGGCCCGCGCAGGTTATTGGCGTGATGGGAGATTTTCACGTGCGTTCTCTGAGAGAGCCTTTGGGACCTGTGGTTCTGTCTGCGGCGGGTGCGGGTTTGAAATACTTGCATCTGAAGATTAAACCCGACTATATTCGGGAGACTATAGCTTTTGTTGAAGAGACCTGGACGCATTTTATCCCGACGCGGCCTTTTGAATACTTTTTTATCGATGAGTATATCGACTCCAAATACCGACGGGAACAACGCCAGGGGCGCATTTTTACGCGGTCCGCAATTGTCGCTGTTATACTGGCCTGTCTGGGTCTGGCGGGTTTGGCGGCTTTTGCCGCTGAACAGCGTACCCGAGAGATTGGTATTCGCAAGGTGCTGGGTGCGTCGGCATCCCATCTCGTCGTTTTGATTATTCGAGATTTTGCCAGGCTCGCTGTGTTCGCGAGCACGATCGCGTGTCCGGTTGGGTATTTTTTGATGCGGGATTGGTTGCAGAATTTTGCCTATCAGATTGATCTCGCGATTTGGCCGTTTCTTCTGAGTGTGGCTGTCCTCCTTCTTATAACTGTTTTGACAGCAGGATGCCTTGCATGGAAAACAGCGTGTGCCAATCCCGTTGATGTATTGCGATGTGAGTAATCAATTTTAAAAAAGCATTGTGTACTGATGGTGACTTGCGTAAGATTCAGATGGGGAATGCGAATAAAGATGGGTTTCACATGATTTGGAGGTGGTCGCTATGAATGAGACGCGAAGAGACTGGCTGGCTAAAGTTACAATGGGTGTGGGGTTGGTTTTGGGCTATGGGGTGTTCGCTGCGCAGGGACTTCTCTTTTTGTTGCCCAAACGTTTGAAGCCAAAAACGAGGCGGTTGTTTGTGGGGCCGGTAGATCGATACCGCGTGGGGCAGGTGGCGTCGGTCTATGATTTGGAGGGTAATGAAATTCTGGTGAAGCGGAGCGAGGCCGGGTTTGTGGCTTATTCTTCGACATGTCCCCACCTGGGGTGTAAGGTTCATTGGATGCCAGATAAGAGGGAATTTTTCTGTCCTTGCCATCGCGGCGTGTTCGATGCCGATGGCGTGGCGATTTCTGGACCGCCAGCCGATGCAAAACAGGATCTGTTTCAAGTGCCGTTAAGTGTGGAAGGCGGTGTGGTCTATCTGGATGTCGTGGATACAAAACGGAGGAAAGTGTGAGTTCGAGTTCAAAGGAGAGGCCCGGTTCGCGTCTGGAGGCACTGTTCCCTCTGGACTGGGATTTGATCCGCCATGCGGGGGCCGAACCCGTGCCCCATCATTTGAAAAAGTGGTGGTTCTGTCTGGGGGGTACGCCGTTTTACCTGTTTGTGGTGCAGGTTGTTACGGGAATCGCGCTTACATTTTATTATGTACCGACACCAGAGGGTGCATACCAGAGCGTGGCGGCGATTACCCATGAGGTGCGATTTGGATGGTATATCCGGTCGCTGCACAAATGGTCGGGCAATTTGATGATTGTGGCGGTGTTTTTGCATATGCTTCGGGTTTATTTTACCGGGGCCTATCGTCAGCCCAGGCAACTGAACTGGTGTATTGGAATTTCGCTTTTGGTGACCACATTGGCATTCGGGTTCACGGGGTATTCGCTGATCTACGAGCAACTCAGCTTTTGGGGCGCGACTGTGGCTTGCAATTTGGCTGAGGCGGTGCCTCTGGTGGGATCTCATATTGGCTATTTTTTGCGGGGAGGTCCGG
Source organism: Candidatus Latescibacterota bacterium (assembly GCA_022822565.1). Classification (GTDB taxonomy): domain Bacteria; phylum Latescibacterota; class UBA2968; order UBA2968; family UBA2968; genus VXRD01. The sequence goes on along the minus strand of JAJEAX010000332.1, from coordinate 5,863 downwards.
AAATTGGCGAGAATACTCTGACCCGATTTTTTATTTTACACATTGGCGTATTGCCAACGGTTATGTTTTTTTTGTTGGGGTTGCACGTTTTTCTCATCCGTTCGCACGGGGTGACCGAGTTTGAAGATGAGGCTGTGCCGGAAGAGAAACGGTTTTTTCGGTTTTTTCCCGATCATGTGACCACTGAGTTATTGATCGGCGTTTTGCTGATGTACATATTGACCCTTCTCGCGTTGATATTTCCGGCTGGATTGGGTGCGCCTGCCGACCCAACACAGACCCCACCTCACATCAAGCCGGAGTGGTATTTTTATTTTAATTTTCGCCTTTTGAAGCTCACCTCTTTAAAGATGAGCGTATTGTTGACTATGGCAATTGGGGCGGTTGTTTTTTTCTGGCCCTTTATCGAGGGTTTTCTCGCGCGATGGCTCAAAATGCCGGAATGGGTATCGGTGCTTTTGGGCGTGATTGGATTTTTGGGATTTCTGGTGCTGACGGTTTGGGAGAGCTTTGCGGTATAAGGAGGTATGTATGACACTGACGACAAAACGGTATATTGTGGGGGTGCTGTCGTTCTTGTTTTTGGCCTCGCTTTTGCTGGTGGCTTATCAGGAGTCGAAGAGGCACCGGGAAGAGGTAGAACCAGGGCCGATTGTGACGGCTCCCAATGAAGGGTGTGTGACCTGTCACATGCAGGATTCACCGGCGATGGTCATGGAGTGGCAACGCTCGCGACACGCGCAATTTGGGGTGGGTTGTGTCGATTGTCACGCTGCACAAGAAGGGGAGATTGACGCTTGGGAACACGAGGGCAGAGTCGTGTCTGCGCTGGTGACACCTAAGGATTGTGCAAGGTGCCATGTGCGCGAATTTGAGGAATTTTCTCAGAGCCACCATGCCAGAGCGGGCGAGATTCTGGCCAGTCTGGACAATGTGCTGGCCGAGAAGGTGGCTGGTATGCCGGGCAATATTGCCGATGCCGTGAACGGGTGCTGGCAGTGTCATGGGAGCATTGTGAAGTTTGTGCGGGATGAGAATGGACAGGTAAAACGCACGGGCAAGGAATACCGTCCGGTGATTGACCCGGATACCTGGCCCAATAGTGGCATGGGACGGCTCAACCCAGATGGATCAAAAGGGTCGTGCCATGCCTGTCATTCGCGCCATGCATTTGAAGCCAAGCTGTCGCGGTCTCCGGAAAACTGTGGGAAGTGCCACATGGGTCCCGATCACCCGCAGATCGAAGTTTATAACGAGTCCAAGCACGGCATTGCATTTTACGCCAATCGGGATCTTATGGCACTGGACAAACCGGGCGACTGGGTGCTGGGTAGAGATTATTCGGCGGCTCCAACGTGTGCGACCTGCCACATCAGTAGTTATATGACGCCGCAGGGCGTGTACAAAGCCAATACACACGATGTGGGCGAGCGGATTAGCTGGACATTGCGTCCGGTGGTGAGTACCAAACTGAATCTGGTGATTTTCGAGGATGGGTTCAAAGAGGATTACCCGGATACGCGGAGCTTGCCAGAGGTTGGCTCTGAGGTGGCAACTGTTGAGAAGGTGGTGGAAAACGAGGCGCTGGTGAGTAAGACCGTGATGCGGAAGGTGGAGAGGATTGTGACATGGGAGGATCGACGGGAGACGATGAAGGGAGCCTGCCGGAATTGTCACAACGATACGTATATCGACAATTTCTACAAGCAGTTTGACGATCTGGTGGTGCTTTACAACGAGAAGTTCGCCAAGCCCGCAAAACAGCTTATGGATGAATTGAAAGCCGATGGTGTGCTCAATCCAAATGCGCCATTTGAACACGAGGTGCAATGGGTGTTCTGGGAGTTGTGGCACCACGAAGGGCGCAGGGCGCGGCATGGGGCGAGTATGATGGGGCCAGATTATACGCATTGGCACGGAATGTATGAGGTGGCGAAGCATTTTTATCAAAAGTTTTTGCCCGAGGTGATCGAGGCTGCTGGGACGAAAGGATCGCAGATGAAGGAAAAATACGCGCAAAGGGTTGCCCAACTGCTCGCGCAAGACGAGCATCTTTGGCAGAAGGGGTTGAGTGCGGAAGAGGCCGAGCGTTTGCGGCAAATGTACCAGGAGCGTTATGATCAGTGATTCAGAAATTTCCCTTGATAGATATACAAATGTTCACTATATTTGTGATGGTTGGAAAGATGTGAGTTGCTCGTGTGCATAGACTATTGAAAAAGGAACAGACATGGATACAAATGGAATTTATAAAGTCGCCGACTTGTGCGAAGCGGCAAGCGAGGGCGATGTCGCCAAAATTCGTCAGATTCTCGATGTGCAACCCGATCTGGTCAATGTTCATATGGCTGAAAATGACGAACACCTCGCCATTCACTACGCGGTTATGAATCAGCACGCGGATGCGGTGCGCGTTCTCATGGAGGCGGGGGCAGATCACACGTCGGGTATTTATCCGCATCGCGATGCTACGGACGCGCTTACCATGGCGGATGAACGCGGCATGGATGATATTGTTGAGATTTTGCGAGAGGAAGACGAGAAACGCAAACTCGCGGCTTGTGAGAATATTACTATTACAGAGGAGAATGACGCGCTTTTTGAGGCTATTCGAGAGGGGCGGATGATGGAGACAGTGGAACTCCTCTATAAGAATCCCGATTTGATCAATGCCTGCCATCGCAATGGCGGGAGTGTGATTCACACTGGTGCGTCTCTTGGAAATTATGAGCTTGTTCAATATCTGCTCAAGCGCGGTGCGGATATCACGCATCTGACGCCCGAGGGTCAGTCGCCTCTGGACGGTGCTGTTCACAATATTCGCGGTCGCAACAGGCCGCTCAATGAGGGGTGTTTGATTAGTGCGGGTGTTCTGCTTCAGGCTGGATGCGAGCAATCGCTCGAGTCTGCTGTCGCGCTTGGGGATTTGGGTTTTGTTCGCGTGTATGCAGAACGACATCCCGAACGCTTTCAGTCCAATGATAGCGAGCGAGACGGTCTTTTACAGATTGCCGTGCAAAATGACAATATCGATATGGTGCGTTTGTTGCTGGATCTGGAGCTTGATCCCGACGACAGATATCAACTCCACCACTACGAGACCAAACCCTATTCATGGGGCCAACCGCTGGCTCATGCGGCGGGTCACTCGCAGTATGAGATTGCCGAACTTTTGCTCGAGCGCGGTGCCGATCCCAATGCGAGTATTTACGCGAGCGGCAATCCCATAGCGGCTGCGTACAATAATCGCGACGATAAGATGAAGGGGTTGCTGTTTAGATACGGTGGGGTTTTGGATCATATTACTGCTGGGCTTGAGGGCGAGACATCTGCTGCTGCAGTTGCGCTTCACAATGATTCTTCGCTTGCGGAAAGGCTTTTGTGGGCTGCGGGCTGTGGGGGCGATCCCAATATTGTGGGGATGTGTCTGCGCCAACTCGAGTGGGCTCCCGATGATGGTCGCTGGTTTGGCTTGCTCGAGCAACCACTTCGCCTGTGGCGCACTCATCCTCATCGCAAATTCCGAGATTTTGACCGTACGGTCTATCCCGAGATTTTTCGCATGATTCTCGATCATGGCGTTAGTCCCAATCTGGTTGGTCGTTTTGGGTACCGTCTTGCCCATCACATGGCGGCATGCGGTGTTGTGTGGGGAGAGGTGATTATGACTGAAGCTGAGCGTGTCACCTTTGCGACAATTTTGCTCGACTATGGTGCCGATCTCGATGTGATTGATGATCTTTTGCAGTCTTCACCGCTTGGCTGGGCTGTGCGATGGGGTAAATACGATCTCGCGCGTCTCTATCTCGATCGCGGTGCCGATCCCACACTGGCGGGTGCTGATTGGGCAACGCCGCTCGCCTGGGCAGAGAAAAAGGGGTATGAGGATATTGCCGATCTCATCAAACGGTATCTTTGAATATGGATATCATCCAAAACGCCATCGGAAATGCTTTGCGATGGCGTTTTCTTTTTGTACCATGCAGATCAGACGGTTAATTTAGCTATTCATAAGACCAAAAGGAGATAGAGCATGGTTCGCACGTTGATTGGCAGTCGGTATCCAGAGGATGTTGAGGCGCTGTTGAAAGGTGCGCCTTCAGAAGTTGAAGTGATATTTTTGCCGGAGGGGGAAAAGCAGGCCGATTATTTATCGGGTGTGGAAGTGCTTTTTGGTCGGCTTTCCGAATCCGATTTTGATCACGCAGATGCGTTGAAATGGGTCCAGCAGCCCCATGCAGGGGCCGAAGGACATTTGTATGAGAAATTTAAGAATAGCGATATGGTTTTGACCAATGCGGGGGGATTGTTCGGTCCTCAGATTGCAGAACATGCGTTTGCCCTTTTGCTGGCGTTGACGCGGCAGATTCACACGCAGTTGGCGTTTATGAAGCGGAAGCATTGGGAGCGGGTGCCGTGTTTGGAACTGGCGGGTATGACGATGGGTATTATTGGATTGGGGGGTATCGGGCGGGCGATTGCAGACCGCGCAAAAGCGTTTGAGTTTCGGGTTATTGCCGTGGATCCAGAGGATATGGATTGTCCCGATTCTGTGGATTTGTTGGAAAAGATGGATTATTTACCCGAACTTATGTCGCAGTCCAATGTGGTGATGGTGTGTTGTCCCAGTACGGCTGAAACGCATAAGATGCTATCTGGTGAAATGTTTGATCGATTGGCAGAGGGTAGTTTTCTCGTCAATGTGAGTCGGGGAAAGGTGGTGGATGAGGAGGCGATGGTCGCGGCGTTGCGGTCGGGCAAACTGGCGGGTATTGGGCTGGATGTGACTTATACGGAACCCTGCCCGGAAGATAGTCCGCTGTGGACCGAACCCCATGTGATTTTGACATCGCATAGTGCGGGGTCTTCGCAACATATTCGGAGGCGCGCTATGGTGCGGTTTGTGGATAATTTACACAGGTATGTGAAGGGTGAGGCGCTGCAGAATGTGGTGGATAAGGAGAAGGGGTATTAGGGGGCTTCCTTTTATTCGCCTAAAAAAGATGCTTTCCAGAGATTTGCAAAGTGGTGTTTTACCCATTTCAATGGTTTTTGGGCGAGTGCGTTAAACCCACCCCACGTCCACCGCGTGGGGTGGGTTTTTTTTGTTATTTGTTGAAATAGTTCTCGACGGTCTGCGTCCAACCAGTTGAGAGTATCCGACATGTATATCAATTCGCGCTCGTATTCCAGGGATACCATCGCCTGCATGTGTGCATCGACTTTGTCGGCTTCTTTTAATTTTGTTTTTGGACATACGGTGTATCGCTCTGTGGATAAGAAGGAAGATATCCACTGATAGGGTACCTGGTCGCGTGCGGATTCAGCCGTGGCGTTGACCTGTGATACCTGGTTCAAAATACCGTAGGTGCGACAGGTCAGGGGGCGCGCAGGATGGATTGAGCAGCCGCCTTCGGGGGTCAAGAACGGACAACGGCGCGGGCGTTCTTCGACTGTGTCCAGCAGTTCTCGCTGTTTTTGGGGGTCAAAGTGCGAGCGCACATAATCTGTGATATTGATGTATTCGACGGCGTAGAGCGGATACATGGTTGCAAAGTCGTCATTGTATTCGGCATCTGTTAGTTCGCAACAACTTCCCGGTGCATCGCAACCTGCACACGATACAGCGGGGACCTGTGCGTACACTGCGTTTAAGCGCGTTCGCATATCTTCGGGTAAAATTGGCGATGCGATTTGTAGTAAAGAGTCACTCACTTTTTGTGCCTTTAAGAGATGTCGATATTGTAAAATGCGTTTCGCCCGGGATAGACAGCGGCATCGCCCAGTTCTTCTTCGATACGCAGCAGTTGATTGTACTTTGCAATGCGGTCTGAACGCGATGCCGATCCCGTTTTGATCTGTC
>JAJEAX010000377.1 GCA_022822565.1 Candidatus Latescibacterota bacterium | reverse complement strand
TTACGGGCAAGTGTCTGGTGATGATTACGGAGGATGCGGATCGCACGATGAATACATTCTTGGGGATTACGAGTACGTTTGGTGTGGCGCAGGTTGAGGATGCTGTGGTTGCCGATAGCCACTTTATTTACATTGAGGGTTATCTAATTGCGGCAGATGACGGCTTTGAAGCGGCACAGGCGGCGCAAAAGGTGGCGCAGGCGCACGGTACAAAGGTCGCGCTTACCCTGAGCGATCCGTCTATTGTGGCTGCTTTTAAGGATAGGATGACGGCACTGGTCGATGCGGGCGTGGATATGCTGTTTTGCAATGAAGATGAGGGCAGGATATTTACCGGTGCCGAGACAACAGAAGAGGCTTTTGGTGCGTTGCGCCATCGCGTGGACGGTTTGGTTGTGACGTATGGTGCGGACGGTGCCAGGGTCTGCGATGGTGGTGATGTGGTTCACACGCCGGGGTTTGTGGTAGATGCAGTGGATACCAATGGTGCGGGCGATTCGTTTGCCGGGGCGTATTTGTTTGCTGTGACCCGGGGGTATGACGCGGATCAGGCTGCGAGGCTCGCAACTTATGTTTCCTCGCGCGTTGTCGCCAAATACGGTCCGCGTTTTGAAAAAAAATTGAATGCGGCAGAGATCGATAGGATTTTAAAAATGCGTTAATCTTATCATCAATGTAGGGGCGAGGCATGCCTCGCCCGTATCCGTCATCGCGGTATGCTTAAAGCCGCGATCCAGAGGTTTTGATTGTCATCGTGCAAGCGCATCAATAGCGCCGTCATCGCGGTATGCTTAAAGCCGCGATCCAGTGGTTTTGATAGTCATCGTGTAAGCGCATCAATAGCACCGTCATCGCGGTATGCTTAAAGCCGCGATCCAGAGGTTTTGATTGTCATCGTGCAAGCCTATCCATAGCGCCGTCATCGCGGTATGATGTTAGCCGCGATCCAGAGGTTTTGATTGTCATCGTGCAAGCGCATCAATAGTGCCGTCATCGCGGTATGCTTAAAGCCGCGATCCAGTGGTTTTGATTGTCATTTTTTATATATCAGTAAGTTCTATCAAATTAAAATATTTGCCCTGTTACAAATTTTAACAAACTTTTCGTTGACAAGGTTATTTTAACTCTATTATTTATAGCCACTTGCGCTTTAATGTGACAGTTTAGAGTTTCTTATTTTGAACGTTTTGTTCGATAAGGTTTTTGAATATATATTTTTCATAAAACATTGTTTTGTAATGAGATATATGTAATTCTGTATCTGTTGAGCTTATTTTTTTCCTGCAACAACGCAAGACAATCTCAATTTTCAACCCGGTCTTGAATGCTTTCTTGGAAGAATAATTTGTCTTGTTGTGTGCCTTAGAAAACGCTTGTCTTGCCTGTAATTCGACATTATACTGTCCCCTCTTTTTGGTTCACCCGAAACCAGTTGTACACCATTCTGTGCTATTCTCAGCTTCGCCTGTTCTATCTGTCTGTTTCGCAGGATTTAGACCACCAGATCAGCACTCGCGTCCCATATGAATAAATAAGTAATGATAAAAAGAGGGATTTTTTTGCTCACCCCAAACCCAAGGAGGCACTTTTGAAAAGATTTCTGATTTTGTACGCCGGGGTTTTCTTATTTGCTGTATCTTCCGCAGATGCCCGCGATGCAGATCTGTGGGCTATTGGCGGATTGGTGAACTATCATCAACCTACGGGTCCTTTGAGTGGCTGGTATGCTGGTGATTTGAAGTACGGCTTGAATGTGAGTTATGTGATTTCTCCGCGTCTGACCACAGAGGTGGAGTATCACTACTCGAAGTTTCGCAATTCAAATCTGCCCGGCCGCACGTTCGAATATAGAGGTCGTCAGGTCCCAAGTCCTCAGGCGGATTCGGAGATGACCTGGAATAGCGTGGCATCGAACTGGTTGTGGTTTTTCAGGGAAAATGCCGAGACCATGTCCGAGCGGAAGTGGTCTCCTTATCTGGGTTTGGGCCTGGGTTTTTACGATTATAGCCACAGGGTGATGCATGGCTTGATTATCCCAACCAATCCCAATATTCCAGAAGAGGTGGATCGCGGCGGCGTGCAAGTTCTGCTGGTGTATCCCGGCAGTCCGGACTTAGATGCTTCGACTATGACCGAATCGCAAAAGAAAAGCATCGGTCTGCTTGTCAATGGCCAGGTGTTATTGTATGGGAAGGAACCCACAGAGGATACGCGGACAGCGTGGACAATTCCCGTGAGTGCGGGTATTGAGGGGGCGTTGGGTTCTTCTTATGGGCTTGATTTTCGCGTGCGCTACAATCTCATTTTTGGCGAGATCAATCCATTGACTGCCTGGGGAATGAATAAGGCGTTTCCGATAGGGACAGTGGATGCTGGTGTGAGTTTCAAATATTATTTCGAGTAAATAGAGATCCAGTTCTTCAGTATGGGAGAACTGGACTATCCCACTCACCATTTTTTATGGAGGGTCGTAAATGAGTAAGCGATTATTGTGTTGTCTGGGTCTGTTGGTCGCTCTGGCGATCAGCACCGGATTGGCAGAAGCGGCCACAACGGGTAAAATCAGCGGTCGCGTCACTGAGGTTACAGGTGATCCACTGCCCGGTGCCAATGTGGTGATCGATATCGATGGCGTGAAACGCGCCGGGATCACCGATGAGGAGGGCGAATACTTCATTATCAATATTCCGCCGGGAACCTATGATATTGAAACGGTGATGATGGGGTATTCAAAGTCTGTTCGCACGGGTGTGATAGTCAATGTTGACCATACCACGACAGTGAACTTCGAGATGCAGGAAGAAGCACTGCAATTGGGCGAGATGATCGTCGTTGCCGAGCGTCCGGCAGTAGAGCACGACAAGACGGAGAGTAAGTCCGTTATTACGGCAGAAGAAATTGAGTCGCTGCCGATCGTCCGCGAGATGTCGGACTTTGTGGAGTTGCAGGCGGGCGTGACCCCCGACGACGCAGAGAGTGTTCGCGGTGGCAACTTCTGGGAGACGGCGTATATGGTCGATGGGGTGCGCGTGGTGAACAACGATGCTCGTGCCGGATTTACGCGGTTTCAGGGCGTGAACGCGAGTGCCGTGCAAGAACTGACCGTGTTGAGTGGCGGGATGAATGCTGAGTACGGCAATGCGGGTTCTGTGGTTTCGGTGGTGACCAAAGAAGGTGGTCAAAGGTACACGGGCAGAGGCGAATATCGCATTACGCCGCCTGGACAAAAGCACTGGGGCAACAATGTGTATGAGTCGCCCGTGCATCGCGGCAGGATGCAGTGGGGCAATCCCGCGTGGGAAAATTTGCAAGCCTGGTTCCCGGGGCCCGATGGGATATTGGGGCACGACAATCAGACTGGAGAGATAACGGATTCTCAGTTTGCTTCCGACGATGTTCAGCGCAAAGTTCACGAGCGCCAGGATTATACGGGTGTGTGGGGTGGTCGCGGCGAAGCCATGCTGGGCGGTCCGATTATGAGAAGAATTGGCTTCACGATTACGTCTTCGATGAATCGCAGCCCGTCGTCTTTTCCTTCAACCACGGTGGTATCACCGTTTAATAACCGCACGAATCTCAGGCTGACGTATCGCCCGAGTAACAACGTCAAATTGAACTATGGGTCTCTATTTAATCAACGGTCTCGGTACAATGCGGGCGTTATTCGGCGGATTGAACAGGGTTCGCGCAAGAATATGAACTCTTCTGGCCGCAACCTCTTTGTGCCTTCCGAATACTCGGGGGCTGGCAAGCGGCGTACGCGCGATTTTATGAATTACGCGTCTTTGACACACACGCTGTCGGCGCGTACTTTTTACGAAATTCGGTTCTCGTATTCCCGCACATCTGAGGTGAATACGGAAGTGCCCTTCAATACAGATCAGCCTTATGTCGAGCCGGGTCTTGGCAATGACTCTGGCTGGTTTTACCTTGGTCGCCCGGTGGTGAACTGGACAGATTCAAAGCGCGACCGCTATCAGCTCAAGGTCGATTATTCGAGCCAGGTAACTAAGGGACACTTTATCAAAACGGGTATTGACTTTTTGTTTTACGACAACTGGGGCTTCACCAGGAACAAAAACGACTTCAGGGGCCTGATTGAGCAATATTACAGCCAGTTCAACAATCCCCAGGTCGGCGTGGTACCGCGTCAGTATGCCGTGTATTTCCAGGACAAAATGGAGTTTGAGGGGATTGTGGTGAATGTGGGCTTGCGCGGCTTGCGCTGGAGCCCGAATACCGAGATGCCGCAGTCAGAACACTTTATTTCACTTTACAAATATCACGATCCGACAAAGATCGAGAATATCCCAACGCATCGTCCGGGATCGATTCACGTATTGTCGCCGCGCGTGGGTGTGTCGCATCCGATTACGGAGAGTAGCGCGATGCACTTCACCTTTGGCAAGTTTGAGCAGATCGAGCAGTTCAGGTGGATTTTCTCCAATAGTTACCGCACCGAAGAGGAATTTCTGGATGTGAACCAGAATGGTCGGATCGATGAGTCTGAGATAAATAACACACTGGATGTCGTGGATGCGGGGCAGTGGGGATGGCCCAAGATCAGGCCGCTGATAACCACGAGTTTTGAAGTGGGTGCAGACTGGAACTTCATCACGGATTACACGGCTGGTTTGACGGCGTATTACAAGCAACAGGTTTTCCGTCGCAGTGGTGGCAATTATCAGGTTCAGTCTCAGGGTTTGCAGCACAACCGCTCTGTGCAGGCATCGGGACAGACGAATAACCGCGACACGCGCGGCTTTGAGTTATCGGTAAAAAAGAAATTCAACTACATGACGGCGTTCACGATTGCCTACAATGTGCAGTGGGTTGAAAATGGCCAATCGGGCGTTCGCGGCGCGCACTATATGAATCCGGACAGGCTGGCGACCAAGAATCCGTCGAACTTTGGGAACTATGCCGGTTATATCGACAACGATGGCAACTTCTTGCCGCATTACTGGTATGAGTGGACACACGATTCCAATGGCGACGGTGATTTTCTTACCGACGAAGGTGTCTCTGGTCCAGGTATCGTCAATGGCAGCGATACGGGCGAAGAATTCCCGCGGCCCATGGATGGTATTACGCGCTTTACGCGAGCACAGGCTTTTGGCAGTCAGGCGCGTAATTTGATAGAACAGGTTGAAGATGCTGTTGGGCGTGCCAACTGGTCGCTGGATCCGGAAAACAGTCTGCTCAACTGGGATGGTAAAGGTGCCTCGACCTGGTTGCAGCGCCAAAATCAGTCTCAGGAGTTTCGCCCCGCCAACTTGAACCGAACCAATTTCGGCACGGTGACCTTTATGTTTTCATCGCCCGGAAAATTTGGTCCGCGCTTTGTGGGCTTCCATCCATTTGAAAATCTGCGCCTGAATGCGGTGTATCGCCTGTTCACGGGGCGCAGGTTCTTCTATTCTCCGCCGGAAAGAGGCGGAGAAGGCTTCTACAATGGCCCGATTCACACGCGCACAGATCTCAACTTTGAGAAGACCTTTAAGTTCAACAGGCGTGCGAGCGTGACGGCTTTCTTCGAAGCCTTTAATCTCTTCAACCAGAAAGATCCGCATATCAGTTATCGCGTGGATAATCAGTTGGTGGAAGTGGGGTCTGAATATGTGGAATGGGGTGTGATTTACACGCCATTGCCAGACAACCCCGAATATATCGAATACGGCGATGTGGGTGATTATCTGCGATATCAGGATTCACCTCGCGAGTTCCACTTTGGTTTGCGGATGAAATTCTAAAGCTTAGCTTTCGGCGGTCAGCAGTCAGCGGAAAAGCCGATTGCTGACCGCTATTTAATGAGGAGTTGGCTTATGCAACGGATATTTACGAGATTTACGCGGATGTTGCTCGCCTTTGTGGTGCTGTGGGGGGCATCGGAGTTGTGGACAATAATCGATGCCGACGCGCAGCAGCGCACGCGCCGGCGCACGACCAATCGCGCGAAACTCTGGGTGTCGATGCGCAATAATGGCACCTTGGGGCACTCGCTGGATGGTGGTAGCACCTTTGGCGTTGAAGTGGGCATGGCTTATCCCGGACGATGGACATCGACCTATCGGGCGGGCATTGTGAACAACGTAAATCGGCAGAACAGTTCGCGTGGCAATGGCGTGTGGGTGATGGCGCGCACAGACGATGGGCGCAAGTATGTATCTCAGGGAGGTCCCCGCCAGCCATCCGCAGATGTTTTCCCGATTCAGCACAATCCGCGCAACAATGTCGAGGGCATTGCACCGATCTGGCGGTCTGTATGGCGTGCTGGTGGTCGTCCGTTTAATCTGTTCAATTACGCACAGAATGCCGCGCTTTACTGGCCCCGTATGAGAAATATGAAGATCACACACCATTTTGTGAATGGCGAGCCTGTGGAATACCAGTACGCTGTCGCCACCTATGGTGGCCTGGGACAACGCGGTTTTCCGCCTGGTCCCGACAAAATGGAGCCAATAGATTATTACAACTGGGGTTTTGGGTTTTATCCGCTAAACAAAGAGTCGTTTCGGCAGATGCTGGTGTCTTCTTATAAAACGCCTCGCGCCGGGTTGAATCAGATGCGGTCAAATGGTGTCAAGCCCAATGACCCGCGTTTGTCGCCCGAGTTGTTCGGCGAGAATCTGCTGGTGACGGGCTGGGCACAGGCTTCGGGCATTTCGGTGAAGCGGCTGGTGCATGC
>JAJEAX010000039.1 GCA_022822565.1 Candidatus Latescibacterota bacterium | reverse complement strand
ACAGTCCCTATACCTATCCCGATAGTTTAAAAACCGAAATCGAGCGCGTATCCGATGGCTATATCATCGATGTACGCGATTTTCGCACAGATGACAAAGCGCGCTTGCTCCGCGAAATTTACGACATGACCAAAAAGCGATTTCGCGTGACCCGACACCTCATGCAAACCCGCGAATGGGATTTTTGCATGCATGTAGAAATGGGCACAGACCGCATCCACCACGGATTCTGGCGATTTCTGGATCAAACCCACCGAAAACACGATCCCAATTCCGAATATGTGAACGCCATCCGCGATTATTACCGATATCTCGATAGTGAAATCGCATCTCTAATTGCTCTGGCAGGTAGAGACACAGCCATTCTCCTCGTCTCAGACCACGGTGCCAAGCGCATTGATGGCGGCATCTGCATCAACGAATGGTTGATCCGCGAAGGGTATTTGACACTAAAAAAATATCCCCAAAAGCTCAGGGCTTATGAGGACCTCGAAATCGACTGGGCAAAAACCACAGTCTGGGGTGAGGGTGGCTATTACGCGCGCATCTTTCTCAACATTGCCGGACGCGAACCAGAAGGCATTGTGCCCCCCGAACAATACCAGGTCTTATGTGCTGAACTCTCAAAAAAAATCGCGGACATCCCAGACGACAGGGGTAATCCCCTGCAGACACAGGTCTTCAAACCAGAAGATATTTACAACACCATCAACAATATCCCGCCCGACCTGATCGTCTATTTCGGCGACCTGCACTGGCGTTCTGTTGGCACAATAGGCCATCGCGCCATCCACACCCTTGAAAACGACACGGGTCCAGACGATGCCAATCACGCCCAACACGGTATCTTTATTCTCAAAGACGGCACACACACCGGCGAAAAACACAATCTGGAAATACGCGACATCGCACCGACCATACTCGGCCTCATGGATATCCCCATCCCCACCGACATGCAAGGCCAGGCAATAGTCAACGCCCCCTCAACGCCTGTACCATCAGACGCACAACCTTCACACACGGACGACGAGATCTATACAGAAGACGAAAAAAAAGCACTCGAAGATCGGCTCAGAGCACTGGGATATTTGTGATTGACCGCTAAAAAACCCGAAAACGCGCGGGCAAAGGCGGCATCCCACCGTCCTGTGTCGTAACAAAACCGCCAACGGCATTGGCCTGTTCAGCGCATATCTGAATCGGTGCTCCAGCGAGTAAATGCACGACATAAGCCGCCGTAAAAGCATCGCCAGCACCCACCGTATTCACGACCTGTTGTCTTTTACCCACCGCCCGATAAATCCCATCTTCACCCAAAATCCGGCAGCCCTGTTCTCCCAGCGTCAAAATTACACATTGCAGGTCAAAACGCGCGCAAATATCTGTCAAAAAAGCATCCACATCTTCTTCCCCCCCCACATAATCGCGCAGCAAAACCACTTCCTCGTCATTTAACTTCAGCACATCAGCGCGTGCTATAGATTCTCGCACAATCTCATCAGTGTGATAGTGCTGTCGAAAATTGATATCGAGCACGCGCAGACAATCCGGCGACGCTGCATCTAAAAAATTTGTAATTGCTCGACGGCTCTGCGCGTCGCGTTGGTCCAGCGTTCCAAAACACAAGGCGTGAGCAGATTGCGCTATCGGTGCCAATTCTGAACACCATGTAATCGCATCCCACGCCACGCCTTCGACAATTTCATAAGTGGGTTGCCCATCTACAAGGGTCACGTTCACACTACCCGTTGACCGATGGGCATGCACCTGTACAGCATCTATCGCCACATCTCGTTCGCTCAAAATCTCAAGTGCTGCCTTGCCCCGCGCATCGTCTCCCACACAACTCACCATAGTAGAACGCGCACCCAAAGCCGCCGCGTGCACGGCAAAATTTGCTGGCGCGCCTCCCAATCGCTCGCCATCGGGAAACACATCCCACAACACGGCACCGATAGCGACCACACAGGGCGGGTCACGGCGCATTACCGCGATACCTTCACGGCCTTTTTTGCAGAAGCCGAGCGATAAGCGGCCTCGGACAAACGGGCGACCTGCAAAGCGAAATCCGGCGGCGAATACCCCACGCCATCGTTGCGGATCAGATCAAAAAAAGCCTGATCGGGCGTTATCTCCTGAATATGTGGCGGAATTTCGAGTGGTTTGTCATTCAGCAAAACCGACTGCACCTGCCACTGGTGCAAGTGGAATACCATGCAGCCTTTACTTCCGTGAATGGCGATTCGCTCATCGTGATGCGCCGCATTGCCAAAGGTATTCAGCGTACCCGCCCCGCCACCTTTGAAACGCACATTGACCACCATATTGGTATCCACGGCTTTTCCCGCGTTCTCCGCAAAAGCCGAAACCTCCACAGGCTCCAATCCCGTAATCCACAACACAGAAGCAACGAGATGGCTACCCGTATCCATAAACATGCCGCCCCCCGACAACTCGGGATCCAAACGCCAGCCGCGGATACTTCCCCAATTTTGTGTCACATAAGCCACCACGCCGCGCAACTCTCCGAGTTCACCTTGCCGAATCAATTCACGCGCATAAACATGGGGAGCCATATAATTGCGCTGATAAGCCACCACCAGATACAATTTCAATTTATCCGACAAATTGATCAGCGACTTGGTCTGCCGAGACGCAACAGTCAGGGGCTTCTCGACCAGAACGTGTAATCCCTTCTGCAAAGACAAGCGGGCGTGTTCATAATGCAGCGCATGAGGAGAACTGATCAGCATGGCATCGAGCGCCTCATTCCGCACAAGTTGGCGATAATCTTCATAAAACGACACCTCACTCCCCCACTCCGCCATCAATGCTTCGGCCTGGCTCTCATCGGGATCGGCCACACCGATAATCTCCACGCCCCCATCTGCTTTCAAACGAGGCAAATGCGCCCGCTGCATATTGCCGCCACATCCGATCAAACCGAGCCGAATTTTTTCTTTAGACATCGCGCAGAACCTCCCGGTTATTGTGATTAATATTTTGTTATTAAGCCGCCGACTCGGCGACCATCGTGACTTCTTCCCTGCCTTCTAACCCGGCAATCACCGGAAACGTGCGCGATGAATCCTTTCCACGCGCAATATAACGCACAGTAGGTGGAAAATAGGCATAGAGCGCCGTGTGCCTCGGGCGAGGTGAATTATTGGGGCCAGAACCGTGTACACACAAACTGTGAAACAGGAGGGCTGTTCCCGCCTTGAGCGGCACCTCAATCGCCTGTGAAGTATCCAAATTTTTTCGATCTGTCAACTTTGCATCTTGAGGCCGCGCAATATCGCCCCATTTCTGCATGCCCCACTTGTGACTTCTGGGAATCACTCGAATGCACCCATTCTCCGAATAGGCATCTGTCAATGCAATGCTCACCGTAACAAGTGCGGGCGGCTCCATCGGCCAATACGCCGAATCTTGATGAAAACCATGCGATGACCCGTGAAACGCGGGCTTGAGCATAAGCGTGCTGCGAAACAACAACAAATCGGGACCAATCAGATTCTGAACCACGGGCACGAGTTTGGAATGTGCAGCCAAGTTCTTGAACACGTTGGAAAAATCGCGCGTCTGTTCGATCTTTCGCAACACGGGCAAGCCTTCTTGCTCTTTGTCCCTCGCATAAGGCTCGCGCTGAAAACTGCCCGAACGCTTATCGCCATTGGCTGCCAAATCTGCTGCCATTACGTGTAATTTGTGGATCTCCACTTCACACTCGGCCAACTCCTCTGACGACACCACATCTTCAACCACGAGATAGCCCTGATCGAAAAAAAACGTTTTCTGTTCTTCTGGCGTCATTTTTCTTCTCCTAAAATTAATGGTATAGAAATCATAACACAAATGCCCGCGTCAAGCAAAGAAAAAGGGCATCGGTTATAGACCGATGCCCAAGGGGATATATTTGTGCAATAACCTTTATTGCGAGGGGCGGGGCAGCACCACAAAACCCACCGAATCCACAGACGCCGATCCAAAAATCCCTATGCCCCCATCAACGTTAAATAGCGGACGCTCAAAATTGTCGCCCGCCAGACCCCCAGGCTGAAACGCATTCCCATCATCATCTTGAAAAAACTCGGGCACAGAGCGAATCAAATCAAACCAGTTTTTGTCAACCGCATAAATGCGAATGACATGAGGCCCGGCATAAGCCACCGCAAACCAGGGGAACCGCACGATGCCATCTGTGGCCTCAAATGCTGGCGAACTGCCGTATCGTTCAAAATCCGCCCTCTCATCTTCATCGACCAAATCGGAATAAATAACAAAATCCGATTCCGGATCCAGGCTCTCAATTGCAATGTGGTAGCCACTGGCAGGAAGCGGATCAAATCGCATTTCCAGAAGGCCTTCTTGATAGACAACGCGATTCTCCTGCACATCGCCATCTTCATATCTGTTCAATGGGCGGATGACCTCAAGTGTCTCATCATCTATTAATGCCGCCTCTCGAATATCGAATCTGCCCGGTGTGATCGTCTGCGCTGTTGCTTCCCTACCCTGAGATTGCACTCGCAGATTATAAATTGTATTTGGCAAAACGAGCGGCGCATTGGGCGGGGGCCGATAAGACCCTGCGAAGAAACCCAAACTCGGGCGGTACACAAACGTCTGTTCCCCCTGCGTGATCACGACCTCGGCATCGCCCACATCTGCCAGGCGGTCAATCCCTCTCGCATTTGCTTTTACCGTCTCACTAACCAACACCCGAGGTAGGGGTTGATCGACGATCAACAGCGCATCTACAACCAGAACACCCGAGGCATCTGGTCCAAAAAGACTCGACGGATCGCGCTCGGCCTCACACCCGGCCAGTGTGATCAGACAACCTACCGCCAAAACGACATATTTCATCACAATCCTCTCAAAAATTAAAATTAATTCCCAGCGTTGGCACTATAGGCAACATCTTGATCACATCTGGATCGGACTCATCAAAAATGACAAACCACTCATTGCGCCGATTAAATACGTTAAACACCTGAACGTAAAATTCCCCGTTCACCGCAAACGCGCGAAACCGCATCTTCACATTTAAATCCAATCGCTGATAGGGCAACAAACGAGCGCTGTTGCGGTCTGATGGAAGTACCAGGCTTTCAGTTTGCCGGTGAGGCACTGCGGGCGAGCGCAATGAATAACGCGCTGATGCAGGAGTAAATGCCTGCCCTGTACCATAGACATAATTTGCCCCAAGCGACCACCTGCCCAGGCGATAATTGCTCACAAAAGACACATCGTGGCGTCGGTCGTATTTGGGGGGAAACGCCTTGCCCTGATTTAGTTCGGCAAATGTGCGCCGCGTCCATCCCAGCGTATAACCTATCCATCCCGTCAACCGTCCCGTGCGGCGCTGTAAAAAGACTTCGACACCAGTTGCATACCCGGTTCCCCCACTCACAAACGTATCCTCTACGGTCGTCGCATCGATATCTGCGGCGATGCGATTGTCCAGTACAATCAGATTCGCCATATCCGTATAATAGGCTTCCACAGTAGCCTGATAACGCTCTGAAGGTTCCCACTCCACACCAGCCACACCCTGCCAGGACCGTCCGGGCTTCACCGACTCATCCAGCGGCACCCAGTAATCACCGCCGCTAAACAACTCTGTAGTCACCAACTGCAAATACTGGTGAAATGAACCGCCAGCCGCCTTATAGCGCACATTTCCCTTCCGATAACTCATGGATAAACGCGGCTCGACATGAAAGCGATCGCCAGCACTAAAATAACTGCTCCGCAGCCCCAGGCGAATATCTGCTGCAGAGCCTGGCTGCCAGTGATCCTGCACATACGCCGATAGCAAATTGGGCTTCAGGCGCAGGTCGAATTGGCTTGAGCGATTAAATTCCTGATAAAATTTAAAATCGTAATGGGTAGCCAAAAACCCACCACTCAAGGCGTGATCGTGCGCGGCAAACCAATCCACATCGCCTTTGATGGTAAAATCGGTAATACTGTTGGAAAGCAAAATGGGCGTATCGAGAATATTCAGCTCTATCTTGCTGGCATAATCGCTGCCCGCCACCACAAAATTGCCAAATAGCGCGGGTGAAAACACATGCGTCCACTTGCCCAGAAAAGCCGTATTCCCCCACCGAATGCCGAAAAACGAATCCTCGTCAACATCAAAACTCAGATCATCTCGTCCAAAATACCCACTGATCTGCACTTTGTCATTATCCGAAAAATCCTGATTGAGCTTGGCATTTAAGTCGTAAAAATAATACGTGGGAACATCTGTTTCTTCATCCCGGATGAAAGACAATAGCGGATCGATATAAGTGCGCCGTCCCGACACCATCCACGACCCCTTTGAAGTTGGACCTTCGAGTGTCAAACGCGCGGCAATAAGACTTACCCCACCGCTAGCATCAAATCCCTTGCGATTGCCATCCTTATTGTGTACGTCGAGCACAGAGCCCAAACGGCCACCGTATTTCGCGGGATAAGCCCCTTTGTGCAAACTCATATCCCGAATGGCATCGGGATTAAACGTAGAAAAAAAGCCAAATGCGTGCGATGGATTGTAAAGCGGCATTTGATCCAATAAAATCAAGGTCTGATCTGGCCCACCACCGCGGATATAAAGCCCCGAACTGATATCCGACGCAGCCTGAATACCGGGCAACAGGTGTAACGAGCGCAAAATATCCGCCTCACCAATAGCTGGCATCTCGCGTATTTTTGCCGTTTCGACCTCGACAAAACCCGGCTGAATGCGCTGCTCTTCCTCCTCCCGCTTGCCCTCCACCACAATCTCTTGCACAGCTATCGGCTCGGGCTTGAGTTGCACATCGAGCCGCCTTGTTTCGCCCGATCTAAAAGTCAGGGTATCCTGAAAGCTGATATACCCGATATAAGAAATGGTCAACACATAAGGGGTATCTACCGGCACCCCTTGAATGGCGTAATACCCATCCACATTACTCAATGCACCAATGGGTGTACCTGTCCCCTTTAACACCACGTTCGCATAGGGCAGCGACTCGCCATTACTCTGATCCGCAATAAACCCACTCAGCGTTGCTGCTCGAACAGACAATGGCAACAGCAACAACAGCACCCCAAAAGACTTCAATTTTGCTCCTCCTCGTTTTGTCGCGCAACCGTCCATAGTTTATAACACCTCTCGACGGTTATAGTGTCACCAGATACTCCTTTTAGTGGCAACAACTCCTTCGCGCTGGGCAATTAACCGGATGCGTTCTTGAATACGTACGAGAATCAACCGCAACCGATCTCTATCGGCGTCTGATAATCCGTTGTTGCGCCAGGGATCATCACCACTTCTTTTTTGTTTGGTCATCTGCACATTGATCTCATGAGTAAAAAAGTCCATCACAACCGAAATGCGCGTGCGCCGCGAAACATCGAAAAAAGTTTGACTCGCATAACTCGACTCATGTCGCCAGCCCGTCGTGACCACACCGGCTATGGGATCAACCGTTTCTACCGTATAGCCTTCTTCGTGCAAAATAGTCACAGTGGCATTGGCAAATGCCGCGGGCGAAATTTTTTCTACCGACCCCGAGATCGACACGGGATCGACCACATTGCAACCCAGCGCAAAACCCAATAAAAGAAGAATCGCAACGTATTTCATACTGTCCCCCCAGCTAAAAGTTTCAGTTTTTTCGGGAAGCGATAAAGACCAGCAACAGTTCGCAACGCCACTGCCTCTTAATAGCAACTTTTGTGCCAGATGGGATCAAACTGAAACAAAAAAACTATAACATAATTATTTTTAATATGTTATAACAACTCTCATGGCTAAAAATTCCAAAAAACAAACGTAGCAAAAATTCACACTGTGCGTCAATACCTCACAGTCACGAAATACAACATCGCATTTTACGCCAGCAAAAAGGGCTTGTATCACAGCGACACAAGCCCTTTCTTTATGGAGCCATCCAGCGGATTCGAACCGCCGACCGCCTGATTACGAATCAGGTGCTCTACCAGCTGAGCTAGGATGGCTTTAAAATTAGGTGAAAATATTACCCTCATTTCGCGGAAAAAATACACAAAGCTCTGAAAGCTGTCAAGAAGGAAGAAAAAAAGGAGATACCAATGAAATTTGTCGTCGCTGTCGATTGCGAAGGCGTAGCCTGTGGCGTGGGATCACCAGGCGCGTCCCTGAACTCTTCTCGGAATTTAGAATTCGCCAAATTACAGGCCACGCGAGAAGCGGATGCGGCTGTGCGCGGATTATTTGCAGCCGGAGCAGAAAAGGTCATTGTATGGGATAATCACAACGGGAGCTTAAACCTGAATTACGACCTCCTGGACGAGCGATGCGATATCGCGCTCGGCGTGGGATTTGAACACCGTTTTCCCGGCATGGACGAATCTTATGATGGCGTGGCGTTTGTCGGCTATCACGCCATGGACAATACAGTTGACGGTGTGATGTGTCATACCTTTAGTTCGGCGACATATCAATGGATCAAGATCAACGGACGAGAAGTGGGAGAGATGGCCATAGATGCGGCTGTTGCGGGAGAGCGAGGGGTACCAGTCATTTTCGCCTCAAGTGACGATAAGGGAACCGCGGAAGCCGAGTGTTTTTTTCCAGGCGTTGTCACAGTCACGACCAAGCAGGGTATGGGATGGAATTGTGCGGTAAGCAAACACCCCAAACGGGTGGTAAATGAAATCTATGAAACGATCCAAAACGCCGTAACAAAACGCAACGCCATAAAACCCTTTGGATTCTCATCGCCACTCACCATGGAAGTGCGCTACAAACGGCTCGAATCCGCGCAGTCAGCCAGCCGCGGATTTTCCGGTGCAGAGCGCGTTGATCCCTATACTGTGAGGCGAACGCTGCAATCCATCCAGGATTATTATTGATCATAAGCACGGGAGAAAAAATGAAAATTCTACTCGCGGCCTTCAAACAAGAAACCTCCAGCTTTAACCCCGCGCGCACGCCCTACGATATGTTCGACGTAATATTCGGCGAAGAATTGCTCGCACTGCGGGGTAGCAATACCGAAATCGCCGGCGCACTCGACATCTTTGCCGAACGCAAGGACATCGACCTCGTACCCATCTATTCAGCCTCATCCGTATCCGGTGGGCCAGTCGCCGATTCGGACCTCAACAGGCTCATGGACGAACTCCTCACAGGCATTCGCAACAATGCCCCCGCAGACGGGATGCTCATGGTCTTTCACGGCGCAATGGCTGGCGAAACTGAAGTCGATCCCGAAGGACATGTCCTCACCGAAATCCGCAACATCCTGGGCGATGTGCCCATTGTCACCACCTTTGACCTGCACGGCATCATCACCGACCGCCTCATCGAACAATCCGACATTATGGTTCCCTTTCACACGTATCCACACATCGACATGTACGAAACCGGACAACGCGGTGCGCGCAACCTCCTCGCCCTTCTCGATGGCAATGTCAAACCCACCGTCGCGCATATCCGATTGCCCATGCTCGTGCGAGGCGACGAACTCATCACCAAAACCGGTAGATTTGGTCAGGCCATCCGCTGGTGTCAGGAAATAGAAAATTCCGAAGGGGGCCTGGGTAGCGGGGTCTATATCGGCAATCCCTTCACCGATGTACCCGATCTGCGCTCCAACGTCATTGTATTTACCGACAACGATCCCGAACGCGCACAACGCGAAGCCGAACGCATAGCCCAATACATGTGGGACAATCGCAACCATTTCACCGCACCACTCACGGCAATTCCAGACGCCATCCACCTGGCCGAAGAAACCCGGGGACTTACCGTCTTTTCCGACGCTGCCGATGCCACATCTTCGGGCGCATCAGGCGATAGCAACGCCATTCTCAAGGGCCTGTTTGAACACAACTACCAGGGCCGCGCACTCCTGCCCATAGTCGATCCCCCCGCTGTCGAAGCAGCCTTTAGAGCAGGTGTGGGTGCCACCATAACCATTCCCATTGGCGGTGCCATTGACAAAGCGCGTTTTACCCCCATCGAATGCGAAGTCTATGTCCAACTGCTCACCGATGGCGCATATATTACAGGTACGGGTACATCGGGACATGCGGGCAACACGGCTGTTCTCCAGGCCGGGACTTACAGCATCATGGCGACCACGCGCCCGGTAAGCATCATGGATCGCAAAGTCTTTGAAGCGCGCGGCCTCGACCCGCGAGACTTTGATCTGGTCGTGTGCAAATCTCCCAACGGCTTTCGGGTTCACTTCGAAGAAATTGCCGCCCGAATCGTGCCCGTTGACGCACCCGGCTCCACCAGTGCCAACTTAAAATCTCTGCCCTTTACCGAATGCCAACGCCCCATATTTCCACTGGACGATGGCGTGCAACCTCCGCGAGAAATAGACGGATAGTATGCCCCACTTACTATGCCAAAGCTGTGGAAAAACCTGTAGCACCGACACCTTGCAGTGGTGCTGCACTTGCGGAGGCCTCTTTGACCTCCACTTTGAAGCCAAACTTTGCGTTGACGCGCTTCCTCACCGCCCCTCCACCCTGTGGCGCTACCGAGAAGCCATTCCCATCGAAGACAACGCCCATATCGTCACCCTTGATGAAGGGTTCACCCCGCTAACACCTGTAACCATCGCTGGCAAATCCCTCCTCGTCAAACAGGACCACCTGTCTCCATCCGGATCGTACAAAGACCGCGGCGCAACCGTTTTAATCAACCATGCAAAAGCAATGGGCGTTCACCACATGGTCGAAGATTCGTCGGGCAATGCGGGCGCGGCTGTCGCGGCTTATGCAGCGCGTGCGGGAATTGCCTGTGACATATACGTTCCCGATAGCACATCAGCGGCAAAACTCGCGCAAATCCAGGGCTATGGCGCAAACCTGTACAAAATCCCAGGATCTCGGGAAGATACGGCGCGTGCGGTTCAAGACGCCGCGCAAAAACACTTTTATGCAAGCCATGTCTGGAACCCCTTTTTCTTTCAAGGCACCAAAACTTATGCTTATGAAATCTGGGAGCAACGCAACTTCAACGCGCCAGATACACTCATCATACCAACCGGAAATGGAACGCTGCTGATCGGTGCTTACATCGGATTCACAGACCTCCTCAAACAGAACTTGATCACCCACATGCCCAAACTCATCGCCGTGCAATCCGCCCATTGCGCCCCGCTTACACCCAACTGGACGGACGAA
The DNA here is from genome assembly GCA_022822565.1 of Candidatus Latescibacterota bacterium. Lineage (GTDB taxonomy): Bacteria > Latescibacterota > UBA2968 > UBA2968 > UBA2968 > VXRD01. Next base: position 9,613 of record JAJEAX010000039.1, on the reverse strand, counting down.
CCCTCCGCGACCATCGCCGAAGGCATCGCCATCGCCGAACCCGCCCGCGCGGCGCAGATCGTCCAGTACATTGACAAAACAGGAGGCGACATTCTCACCGTTGACGACGACGAAACGCGAAACGCCCAAAAACTAATGGCCGAAATGGGCTTTTACATTGAACCCACTTCGGCCACAGCCATCGCAGCTTATATGAAATACCCATCTCAAAAAGACGAAATCGTCGTCGCCCCCCTCACGGGACATGGTCTAAAAGCAAAATAATAATCACACCCGCCAGGAAATTTTCTCCCAATCCTCATCCTCGCATTGTTGCACGTATTCCCGCACAATCCGCAACGCATTTTCGGGACTCCCTGACCGATCCATATCCACCCAATTTATCGCATCGCGTTTTGCGACCATCCAGCTTTTCAAAATTTCAAAAGAATCACCCTTTTCGAGATCTGATTCCGATTCTTCAATAAAGTAGAACTCGTGCAACGTACGCTCTACCTCATCCCAATCGCATAGACCTTTACTCGCTCGTACTTGTGCAAAAGATGTACCATTCACAACACAAAACAACTCAACGCAATCCAACTCAGCCGACGGCAGAATCAGCACCACATTTTTGAGAACACCCAATTCCGCATCGCGCTCGTGTACATCGAGCTGCGTATTAAATTCTGGCTGGCACAGCGCGATCAGTTTTGACTCCAGCAGGAGTGCTTCAAGCTCAGAACCAACCATCTCGACCTCCATGGACCATATCCGATCCAAAATCTGCTGTGTCTTTTTCGGTCGCTCCGATCTTCTGGCAAAATAACTGCCCACGCGCCTTCGCAAATTCACCGCCTTGCCTACATAAATCACACCACCCTCGCGATCTCGCATAATATAAACCCCGGGCAACTCGGGCAACGCGTTTAAAAATACCTCGTCAAAAGCATACGCATCAAAATGTATTGGAACGGGATCTGGATACAGCGCAGCGGTCACTGCCTCAATAGTATTGAGATCCTCCTCTTCACACCGTTCCAAAAGATCCAACAAAATATCGGCCTGCAAACTCGCCTCTCCTTCAGCCCCACGATCCGACACAAAAGACAGCCCCATAGCAGAAGCCAGGTCTTCGACAGAATGCAATTGGACATCGGGACAAAAATGCCGCCCCAAACGAAACAGACAAATCCCGGAATCCACAATCGCTTTGCCCATCACCAAGCGGCTTATCCTATTCAAATCTCTTCGCATCCTGGACCACTGAAATCCCACGGGAACCGCATCTCTCATTCCCTCGGCATAAGAATCCAAACTTTCCTCTCGCTCATCCATGCGAACCCGGACCGTGGGAAACAGCGTCTCACGTCCTCCCATCTGCACCTTGCGCCCTGCAAGTTCATAAACCTCAGCATCCGTAGATGCGACCACTCCCAAACAAAAAAAAGAAACCTCCCGCAGAGTCTTACCCTGTCCAGGAGGTCTCAAATACCACAAGCCATCGCCATCACATGCAAAACGGGAATCATCTTCAACAGCCGCACGCACCACTTGATCGGCTATGGGACCGCGTGCGCCGTGTAACCCCAGAGCCTCATAAGCCAGCACCTCTGCGTGTACACCCGTATCGCGTTGCTCTAAAAAATCGTAGATGCGATCCTTAACAGTTTGATTCACAGTTTATCCTATCGGGCTTTGCGCGCAATCGCACACAACCATTCGCCATCTTCCAGCATCTCGTCAAGCACCAGATTGGCCCTATCCAGCACCGTGCAAAATGCCTCGCGCTCACGATCCAAAATCCCCCCCAAAATCGCGTAGCCTTCGGGATGCAGTCGCTTTGCCAATTCCGGAACCATAGGCAATAAAATACTACTGATGATATTGGCAACCCCCACATCAAAAACCCCCGATACCCTATCGACAGAATACTGCCCTAAAACCACCTTTGTATCCACGCCATTCAAAATACAGTTGGCCCGGGCATTCTCAATCGCATCCGCCTCGATATCCACAGCCATTACTTCAGACGCCCCCAACTTCACAGCCGCAATGCTCAAAATCCCCGATCCCGTCCCAACATCCAGCACCCGATCCCCTGACATTATCTTCTTCTCCAAACCCAAAAGCGCCAGGCTCGTTGTCTCATGATGCCCGGTTCCAAACGCCATTTGAGGATCAATCGCAATTGCAAAACCGCCCGGGGGATCGGGCACCCTGTCCCACGGTGGACAAATTGCCATGCGAGGGGAGGGGTAAACAGGCCGAAAAAAAGAACGCCACGATAGTGTCCAATCCGTATCGGGCACCTGTTCAAAGCGGCACTCATAGGGTACGAGAGCCTGTCGTATCTCCGCTTCATTTTGCGCCGCCTCAAAATACGCCGTTAAACGAACGCCATCGCTTATATCTTCCTCCACCACACCACAACACCCCAGCTCAAACAACTGAGCAGACACAATTTCAACCTTTGCGCGCGGCAGTACCACAGATACTTGAAAATAAGTATTCACTTTCTCACCACGAATGCGTGTGATGGCCCTGTCCGGGAAACCATATCTGATCGACAAAAAACGACAGAAGCACACCCAGAGCATGGCCTACGAGCAACCCCAAAAATAAGGGACGCAAACGCCGATAGAGATCCACGCCGCCTATACGTAAAATGATTGATTTGATACCCCATGCCATAAAAACAGAAAAAACTGAATGAACGGCATGCGTCAGCGGCACAACCATGCCAATGGGCGCGAGGGGCCACCAGGCAAACCGGTAGCGCATCAGACTCACCGCGGCAAAAATGCCAACGCCCAACAGCAAAAACAGGGGACGCTCACTCTCCCATTTTTCTTCGCCCTTCAGTGCTTTGACCAGCCCATCATAGGTTCGCGGCGGATAGCGCGTGAATGGAAAATCGTTAAAATTATACGCCCCATGCAAATAGCCCAGATAAAGCGAATAGGCAATTGCAGCACCAATGCCGACCACGAGCGTTAGCCCAATGCCCAAAATGAGTCGTTTCTTATTTTTCCCCGTCATATCTGCAATGCGCGCCGCATGCACGAGCGGGGGCATAAACATCGCTTTGTTCTGTGAACGCACCGAATCGACCAGACGCAATGCCGTCAGCGTTGAAGCATCAAATGATTTGGGTCCAAAAATAAAGGGCAAGAGACCATTGGGCGTCATCGGCATGCTAAAATAAACCACACCGGTCTCGGCAATCACCCGTGCCGTGCCCAGATAAGTAATAAAAATACCGAGCGTAAGGACAATCGCAACAGCCCAGCTAATGCCCACAGCCTGGAACCAGAAAATCAGAAAAATCAGACTAAAAATCAGGCCAAACGCACACGCCCGATATGAAAGCATCTCATCTGAATCATCGATCTGCCGCCCTCCGCGAAACGCTTTGACAAATACATCGCGAATGTGGAACCGCGCCATCCACAATCCAAATAAAACCATCGCCACAAACGCGCCCCCTGCTTGTAGCGAGGTCGTCGCATCTGCAGCACTGCCTTTATTGCTCAGATTAATCCCCACGCGCCTGTAAAACATAGCTTGAACACAGTAAAACAAATAAAATACCCAGATGGAAAACAGTACATCCAGGTTGGCAAAATAGGCAAAACCCACAGTATAAAAATTAAACCGCACATGAATGCGCGGAAAATACACCCCCATGGGCATCCACCCCGGTCCCAGGCTGATAACCGGAAATCCGGGAGAAAAATAACTGATGATATTCCAGGACAGGATGAGAAAAGGAATGGCCGCGCCAAAAAGAAAGAACTTATTCTTCAAAAGAGGCACTCTGTGCTCAGCTTCGGCCAGATCGCCTGCCGGATGCAAAATGGGATACGCCAACCGCTCGTGCTCTGCCCATTGCTTGCGCAACATCACCGCCAGACAAATACATCCCACGACAATCGCGGCAATAAACGTCATCCACCCAAACAAAGGCACAAACCACACGCCCCAGGGAATGGGCATATCCGGACTGGGCAGGCCCTCAAACAACCACTGCATAGCCCCGCCTTCATTAGAGGGAATCAACCAGTTGGGCAAATACTGGTGAAAATAACTTCCCCACTGATTCTCTGGCGTGGCGAGATAATAGGGAATGGAAATCATGCCCAAAAAATAACTCGTCAACCCAAAGGCGGGAACAGCAGCTCCCACCAATCCCATCGCCAGAATCGTCCACACTTCGGTACTCGTCAATGCCCATGGGACCTGCCATCGACGCGCGAGTGCATTGCCCAGAGTCAATACCACATAAGGCGCGAACAATGCTATCGGAAAATGCGTGATATTCATACGCGCGGTGTGGGCGATATATTCGACATACGTATTCCACCCAATCACCAGCAACGCGAGTGCCAACCCCACAATGATCGACCGCGCAGTCACACCTTCCCGCGCGGCGAGTGCATCGCGATCAACGATTCCCTCCTCAAGTGCCATCTTATAATATTTCCTCCTGTTTTAGATATCACACCAGTTCGTCAGGGCTTCAATTTTTCAAAAAAACGTTGGCGATCCCGCTGAAAAACAACCCGCAATTTTTTTCAACAGAGCGTATCTCGCCTCATCCATAAATTTTCATTCCTTTTTGCCGAAAGCGGTCCGCAAACATATGCAAATCCAGATTAATCACATCCACATCCCGTTCAACAGCATCCTCGACGACCTTCATCACATCCAGAACATGCATAGACGCGCCACTGATCGCCACATCAACATCGGACTTGTGATCCCATCGATAAAAATAAAGAAGCGATCCAACGATAAATGCCTCGCGCACGCCATACTTATCTCGACAAACGCGCAATGCACATGCCACCCGATCAATAAGCGCGACACGCTCCCTATTTCTCTGCCCGCGCCGTGTCTTCAACGCTCTATCAAGGATATCCGTATCGAACATATCACCTACCTCTAATTGAGAAAATTTTAGGCATCCCAATATATACAAATACGCAGAAGGGAACAATGAGCAATGGTCGAGAGGTGATAAACAAAAAAACTCCCGACCTACTTCAAGGTCGGGAGCAGTATATTTTTCGTGACATCCCATTCTATCTAAGGAACACCGACACACCAGCCTTCACGAACTGAGCACCAGGTTCAGGCCTCGGGTAGCACATCAAAGTCATCGGCTATTTGCACCCGGCCGCGCCACTGTCCGCCCTTGCGGGGACGGGGATCCCCCTCGTAAGGAACCAATCTTGCCACCGGTTTACCTGCCTGTCCGATAACGATATCTTCCCCCTGCAACACCTGTTCGATTAGCTGGACAAGCTGGGACTCAGCCTCGTGTATATTGGGGATCTGCATAGTGGTAACCCTTTTTATCTAAAAAACACCGACACGCCACCCTTCACAAAATGACGCTTGATGCGATCTTCCCCGGCAAATAAGACCGAATACCCATACATCGCGGTCAGAGCCGTGTGTTTTGACAGCACCTGGCGCGTACCTGCGCCACCTCCCAATTCGCTGACATTGCCCCATCCCCAAAAATCGCGCGCGGCAAAAGCTTCTACAAACGGAAACGTGCGCTTTTTAATCTGGATGGGAACATTCAACCGATAAAAACCCGACACCGAAGACCCAAACCCGTCATCCACCGTCAAATAACGCCCCCGGGCATCTATCGTTGCATTGTCCAGCACTTGCGTTAGATCATCCCGGGCGGTGGTATCGAGACCTGCACGCCGGTCGTATTGTCTATTGCCCGCAATAAAAGACCCGCCTATTTGATGCCATCGGCTAATCGAATAAGCCACTTGAACCCCAGTGCGATAGAACAAGTTGCTGCCTGAAAACCGCACAGACATAATCGGCGTCACTTCCAACTGCCCCGCGCGAATGGGACCTATATTGACCTCCCCTCCACCCTTTTCTTCTTCTTCACCCACCACATCTGCCCGGGCAGGTGCGCCCAGAGCCAACAATCCGGCAACCAAACACATCAGATAGTATTTCATAGTATCTCCTCCTGAAAGGTTCTACCCCGGCACTCAGATTAAAATATCCAAAAGAATCCCGACTGTCAATGGCTCTTACTGCATGAACTTTTTAAAAACACACATGTATTAACTTGACGTACCTTCGTATTCCCCATTAATTGTTGCGCTGGCATTTTATTTGGAAAGGACTCTCATGGCAAAGAAGGCATTAATCACCGGCATCACCGGACAAGACGGCTCTTATCTGGCAGAACTCCTGCTCGATAAGGGCTACGAAGTACACGGCATAGTCAGGCGCGTGGCTCTCGAAGATCCCGAACACCGCCTCGGACGCATCACCCACTTGCAGCACAAAGTGGAACTCCATCCCGCATCGCTCGAAAGCTTTCCCAGCATCTACAATGTCGTGCGTATCGTCCGCCCCGACGAGTGTTACCACCTCGCAGCGCAAAGCTTTGTCGATACCTCTTTCAAAGATGCATTTTCAACGCTCAATATCAACATCAATGGCACGCACTACGTCCTCGAAGCCCTCAATGAACTCGTGCCCGAATGTCGATTCTACTTTGCCGGATCGAGCGAAATGTTTGGCAAAGCCGAAGAAGTGCCCCAAACGGAAATCACGCGTTTTCATCCGCGCTCGCCCTACGGCATCTCCAAAGTCGCGGGATTTGACCTCACCCGCAACTATCGAGAAGCTTATGGCCTGTACGCCGCCAGTGGCATCTTGTTCAACCACGAATCCCCTCGCCGGGGATTTGAATTTGTCACCCGCAAAATTACCTCCCACGTCGCGCGCATCAAACTCGGGCAAATCGGACACCTGTCGCTCGGCAACCTCGACGCCAAACGCGACTGGGGGCACGCCCGCGAATACGTCAAAGCCATGTGGATAATGCTCCAACAAGACGCGCCCGACGACTATGTCATCGCAACCGGTGAAACCCATTCGGTGCGCGAATTTTGCGAAATCGCCTTCTCACACGTCGGCCTCGACTATCGGGAATATGTGCAGATCGATCCGCGATTCCTGCGCCCGGCCGAAGTCGATCTGCTCATCGGCGATTGTACCAAAGCAAAAGACAAACTCAACTGGACTTACGATATAGGCTTTGAAAACCTCGTAAAAGAAATGGTTGACGCAGACCTCAGCTTTTTTTCAAAAAATTCATAACCCAAAAGGAGCGTAATATGTCTCGCATCGGACGCGCCGCAGTGATGAGCGGCGAAAAATTTGAAATACGCGAATATCCCGTTCCCGATCCAGAACCGGGATCGATTCTGCTCAAACAAGAACTCGCCGGCATCTGTGGCACAGACCTGCACAACTGGGAATACCAGCGATTGCAGGGCGAGATCATTCTCGGCCACGAAAATGTCGGCATCATCGACAGCCTGGGATCCGGTGTAGAAACCGATTATCTGGGCAATCCCATCGCACCTGGAGATCGGGTTCTCTTCGCACCCGGGACAAATAAGGGCGCATACGGTTTTATACAAGCCGAAGAAGCCCCCTATTTGCGGGGCGGTTTTGGCGAATACATCTACCTTTGGAACCCCGATTCAGTCGTGCTCAAAACCGATATGCCCGCCGAAGTTGCGGTCATCACCGAGCCTTTTACCATAGGCGTACACGGCGCAATGCGTTCCGGCTTGCAATTTGGTGACACCGTCGTCGTACAGGGATCGGGAGCCATTGGTCTGCTCACACTCGTCGCCGCCAAAGTCAGCGGCGCGGGGCGGCTCATCATGGTCGGCGGTCCCAAAGGGCGTCTGGAACTGGCAGAGCGACTCGGCGCAGACCTCACCATCGACATCGCCGACATACCCGATCCCGAAGAACGCACGAAAATTGTGCGCGAAAACACGCCCCGCGGCGAAGGCGCCGATGTCGTCTTTGAATGCGCGGGATTTTTGCCCGCTATTCCCGAAGGCGTCACATTCTTGCGGCACAGCGGCACCTATGTCGCCATGGGCCATTTTGTCGATGTGGGATCTTTTGACTGCAATCCCAACCAGATGTTCATGCGCCGCAACATGCGCCTCGAAGCCGTGTGGGCAAGCACGCCCGAACACTTTGTGCGCGCACTCCCCATCCTCGAACGAAACGAATACGCCTTTGCCGACCTCGTCAGCCACACCATACCCATTGACCGCGTAGCCGAAGGATTCAACGCCCTACACAGCGGATACAATCTCGATGGCAAAGACGCGATCAAAATTGCGATCAAGGGCGGATTGGTATAAAGCGATTATAAAATAAAAAACGGCGGTGGACATACTATCCACCGCCGTTTTTTTGTGCCCTGAAGTTAAATCAGAAACTAATCGCGGCACTCACCATCTGCACGGGATCGGTGAAAGCAGTATTGAAATGCTTGAACGCATAATCGATGCGAACGCCTTTCCCTGCCTCGGTTTTGTAATCGATACCGGCACCGAGCGAATAATCTTCCAGATCGTGATTGTTCTTATACCCACCGCGCAGGGCGAAACCCATCGCAGAGGTCGCCTGCTTAAACCGATATTCTACACCGACAAGCGTGCGCTCGTCGAAATCTATCGGACTGTCGATCTCAGTGATGAGACTCAGATGATGCGGCGCAGGGGTTCGGCCAGTCATCGAAATCAGATCGAAGACAAAACCCAGACGGAATGCCCGGGGCAACTCGAAATGCTCGCGCTGAAACTGAGACTCCCCTCCCGGACTGAAATTCCGCACACTCATAGCAATCACCAGATTTCGGAACCCCGTATTGAAATAAGTCCCGATATCCACGGCAAAAGCATTGAGATCATTTGACTGCGTTTGCCGACTACCAGCGACAAAGACATCAGTCGATCCCAGCCCCTGATGTGCATAACGCGCCATGGCCCCCACAGAAAACCGATCCGTAATCTGAAAACCCCAGCCTGCGGACAGGGCGTAATTCGTCGTGGTAAATGTACCCGTCTCGGTGAACCCCACACTGGCGGGATCGGGATTGATCGCAGTGCCGTTGATCTCCCCCGCGCTGTGCGTGATAAAGCCCACGCCAAAGGTACCCGGTGCATTTGGAATTTTGAAAACCGCACCGGCGACCTGGTGATTTGTCTCAAAAATCCATTTGGCATAAGAAAAAAATGCCTGCCGCTCGTGTACAAAACCCAGCAACCCCGGGTTTAGAAACAGCGCACCCGGCGCATCGCCGATCAGGCCCGCGCCCGCATCGGCCATCGCGGCTCGCCGCGCATCTGTGGAAAATCCGAGAAACACAAAACCACTCTGTGCGGATTTCACACCCGAAGGTCTGACTTCTTCCTGATTTGGATAAATGGGTTCCAGATCGCGAATCTTTTCACCGTCGTCGAGAACCCGGGGATCTACGAATTGTGCATTGGCCTGTACGCCGGAAAGGACGAATGCCAGCAGACAGACCCAGATAATATTATATAATTTCACAACAGCCTCCTCGTCTGACCTACCGAATAACCACGAACTTCTCGATATCGGTTTCGCCCGTGTCGGGATTGGTAATATGCGCGACATACACGCCACTCACAATGAACTGGTTGTTATCATTTGCCATCAGCGGCCACTCCTCGTCGCCCGAACCCGAAACGTGATCAATCCGCGTGACAAGGTCGCCCTGAAGCGTAAAGATCCGAATAAT
>JAJEAX010000134.1 GCA_022822565.1 Candidatus Latescibacterota bacterium | reverse complement strand
CGGGGTGGCGCGGGAAGAGGTCGTCTTGGGTGCGGGGATTGACGAGCTGTTGGGGCTTTTGGTGCGCCTTTTTGCCGAGCCGGGCGACGCGGTGGTGACGTCGCTGGGGGCCTATCCCACGTTTAACTACCACGTCGAGGGACACGGGGCGGTGTTGCACAAGGTGCCCTATCGCGCGGATCGGGAGGACTTGCCGGCCCTGTTGGACAAGGCGCGGAAAGTGCGCCCCAAGCTGATCTACGTGGCCAATCCCGATAACCCCATGGGCACTTATCAGCGAGCCGACGAGTTGCGGGATTTTATCGCAGAATTGCCGGATTGTGTGTTGCTGCTTGACGAGGCGTATATCGACTTCGCGCCGGAGGATGCCCTGTTGCCGCTGGAAGTGGAACGGGCACAGGTGGTGCGGTTGCGGACGTTTTCCAAGGCGCACGGCATGGCTGGGGCCAGGGTCGGCTACGCGCTGGCACACCGCGATGTGGTGGCCGCGCTCGACAAGGTGCGCAATCACTTTGGCGTCAATCGCATCGCCCAAGCCGGGGCACTTGCTTCGCTGGGCGACGATGCGTTCGTGCGCTCGGTGGTGCGACAAGTAGAGGAAGGCCGACGGGAATACGCGGTGCTGGCGGCGGAATTGGGGCTGCAAACGGTGCCTTCGGCGACTAATTTTGTGGCCCTTGACGTGGGTAGTGGCGAGCGAGCGCGGCGGCTGATGCAGATGCTTTTGCAGCACGGGGTCTTCGTGCGGATGCCGGGTGTGGCTCCGCTCGACCGCTGCATTCGCGTGACCGTGGGGCCATCCGTCGAGCGGCAAGCCTTTGCAAAGGTGTTGTGTGCGGTGTTGCCGCAATTAGATATTGGAGACGAAATCTTCTGTTGACAGCGTTTCAAGGGTTCTTCCGCACATTTACACGATAAAGGAGATCTGTTGTGAAATACGGTATTCGAGATAATATGTTAAAAGCACCACTGGAAGCGGTATTTTCAGTGGCGAAGGATATTGGGTTTGATGGGGTGGAGTTTTGTGTTGGGCGAGACTATGGGGAGAATATTTTGTGGGAGGATGGTGGGGGTGAGCGGTTGAAGGGGTTGGCAGATGCGGCGGGTGTTGAGATTTCTTCACTGTCGCCGGGTGTGTTTTCACAATTTCATCCCGCGTTGCCAGAAGCGGAAAAGCGCGCCGAGGGCGTTGAGATTTTGACGCATGTGATTGGGTCGTGTGCGGCGGTTGATACGCGGCATATTCTGGTGCCGATGTTTCCTCGAGATATGGATGAGTGGCCGGATTCGACATGGAATCAACTGGTGGATGGGTTCAAAGCACTTGGTGATGTGGCAGAAGAACACGGCGTGATTTTGGATCTGGAGACGACGTTTAGCGCGGATCAACTGGTGATGATTTTGGACCGCGTGGGGTCTCGTGCGGTGAAGGTTTATCACGATACGGGCAATACGATGACGCGGGGACAGGATCCGGCTGAGGAAATTTTGAAGTTGGGGTCTGAGGGCGTTGGGATGATTCACGCGAAGGATACGGACCGGCAGGCGTTGGGAGACGGGCGCGTGGATTTTGATTCGGTAGATGCTGCCATGCGCGAGATCGGTTACGATGGGTACATCGTTTTGGAGACGCCTTCGGGCGATGATCCAAACGCCGATCATGCAAAGAATTTGGCGTTTATCAAAAAGCTGGGGGTTTGAGCAGGAATTGGAACATTCGGAATATTTGTTTGGTCAAATTAAAAAGGCCGTTAGCCTTCGAACTTTGGCGAGATCGGGCTAACGACCAGGTGGCCGTATGAGGGATTTAGAAACCCATCATACGACAAAAGGCAAAAATTTTAACAATTTTGTGTGCTCTTGTCAATATTGAGAAAGGAGGAAATATCGGCGATTAAACTTCTACAAAGTTGTATCCACTTCAATAGCGATAACCCATTGTAGCGCTCTGGAAAGGAGGTAATATGCTATGATATGTAGAATGTTATACAACCGTTTGACTATTAAAGGAGGTATATCTATGAATAGATATTTGATAGTGTCGTTGCTGGCATTGTTGGTCGCAGTGCCGGTTTCTGCCCAGGAGGCCCGATACGGTGCTGGCGTGTTTTTTAACCGCAGCGTGCCCGTTCTGGGGTTTCACGATCGGTATTCGGCTTCTCAGGTTTATGGTGCGGTGCTGGATTATCAGGTCAGTTCGCGCGCTACGATGGAGTTTGAATACCATCACCTGACAATGGATGACGGAAAGATCGAAGGTCTGGCGTTTACGTGGCCCATTGACAAGCAAAAATATTTGAGTCCAGATGCCAATTCTCGGTTTAACCTCAACAGTTTTTTGATCAATGCGCTGGCGTATCTCAATACCCGCAAGTCCGGCAGCGATTTGCAGCTTTTGCCATATATCGCTGTGGGTGCGGGGTTTTACGATTATCAGGATCGGATCACTGGTCTGATTTATCCGGGACAAAAAGAGGAGCCTTTGAATTCGGATCTGATGCTGGATGATCGAGAGGATGAACATACGGCTCTGGGTGCGAATGTTGGGTTGGGAATGACGGTGGTGCAGGGGCGATTCGGGCTGGATATCCGCGGGCGTTACCACATGATTTTGGGTGATTTGCGTCCTATGGAGGCGTGGAATCTGCCCGGGGTATTTCCCATTGCGATGTTCGATTTCAGGACGGCGTTCAAATTGTACTGGTAGATCTCAAAGAGGAGAGGGTTATGAAGCGATTAATATTGGGATTTATTTTGTTGTTGCTGATGGATACATCGGCCATGGCGACAACAGCGGGGAAAATTACGGGTGTCATCACAGATGCCGCTACGGGTGAGTCTTTGCCGGGCGCGAATGTGATGCTCGAAGGAACCCGCAAAGGAGCTACTACCGATGCCGAGGGCCGCTATTTAATTCTGGCTGTAGATCCCGGCATGTACACCCTTACGGCGACGATGGTGGGCTATGGCACAGAAAAGAAAGAAGCCGTGCAGGTGATTGTGGATTATACATCCACGGTGAATTTTGCACTGAAAGAAGCCAGTCTGGAATTGGCTGAGTTAGTTGTTGTTGCAGAGCGTCCGCCTGTGGAGCCAGATAAAACCACGAGTAAATACGTGGTTTCTTCGGCAGATATTCAGGCTGTGCCACAGGTGAGATCGACATCGCAATTGATTGCATTGCAACCGGGTATGGCGCTGGATGGCACCAACCGCATTCGCGGAAGTACAACGCGGTCGCAGACGGGTACGCAGGTGGGCTATTATATCGATGGAATTGAGGTTGATCGGAGCTTGCTCACTGGCGTGAATACTACGGCTATTCAGGAATTGAGTGTGCTGACCGGGGGTATGAATGCAGAATTTGGCAATGCGGGTGCTGGTATTGTGAGTCTGGTGACAAAAGAAGGCCGGGGCAATTTCTCTGGTCGGGTGGAGTATAAGTTCACGCCTGCGGGCAAAAGGCACTGGGGCAGGGATGTTTATGAAAGTCCCCGATTTGAAGATAATGTGCAGTGGGACAATCCCGATTGGGTGAATGAAACTTATGTTGATCCGGGACCGGATCGCGTTATGGGAACATCTGATGATGTCGAGCGTATGGCGCACGAACGCGTCGATTATACGGACAAGATCGGGCACCGTCTGGAAGGCACGCTGGGCGGACCGCTCACACGCGATTTTTCGTATTTTGCCAGTGTGAGTTATGCACGCAGTCCGGCCAGGTTTCCGGCGGCTGAGCAGGTATCGGACGATCCACCGCGCATGCAGGGCACGTTGACGTATCGGCCCAGTGCTAATATCAAGGTTAAAGCCCTGGGGATGTATCAACGGTCGGATCGGTTTCAGGGATCGACGCGCAATAATGCACAGAATATTTTCTTTCCAGAGGATTTTTCAGCTTCGGGCACTTATACATTGTCCCGGCAACTCGAGGTGTTGACGCTGACGCATACATTGGGCAAAAACACGTATTACGATCTGAAGTTTTTCTACAACAAATACGATCGCGATGCGTTTGATGTGCCGGAGGCGACCGAAGCCGTGCGCAAAGATAAAGCGGGTTTTTTCAATTTGCCCACGCTGTTGCGCGAATACACCGAAGAGGAAGATACGAAATACGGTATCAAATACGATTTTGTGAGCCAGGTCAATCGGTCGCACTTGATTCAGACGGGATTGGTGCTCACCCAGCGGGCGTATCACCGCACGCGAGAAGATTTTGACAATACCAAGAGCCGCTTTCTCGAGTTTGTGGCCGATGGTTTTGAGTTGGGTAAAAATGTGAAGCCGTGGACGCTGAACCTGTATGTGCAGGACAAGATCGAGTACGGTGGTCTGGTGGCAAACCTGGGTTTGCGCTGGGATTATTACAATTTTGGGCGCAATGGCTCAATGGGAGAGGCGCTGGGCAAATCGCCGATGTACAGCACGTTTACGCGGGCGCGGTATGAGATGGATCATCTGGATAGTTCCACGCCAACGATGACGGCATTGAGTCCGCGCGTGGGTCTGTCGCATCCGATTACAGACCGTCTGGCAGCGCACTATTTTATAGGTAGGTCGCATGTCTTTCCCGTGCTTCTCGAAACACATCGCAGACAGTTTTCAAGCGAGGCACCGGACAATGATCTCAACGGCAATGGCAGGATTGACGAGACCGAGAAGTGGAATGCTATGGAAGTGCATACCACGGCACGGCAGCCATCCGATGGCATGAAACCTCAGCGTACGACGAGTATGGAAATGGGGGTGGATTGGAATTTTGTGGCCGATTATACGGCCAGTATTACGGCACACTATCGGCGCGATGAGGGGTTGTACGCCAGCAATAATATTTCTTATTGGGTAGATCCCCTCAAAGGGCAGTCTGCTCAGGTCAATGCCATACGCAATACCTATTGGCAAACGGCTCGCGGCCTCGAATTGTCGCTGAAAAAGACGTTTAGCAATAATTTCCAGTTCAATTTGTCCTATAATGCCGAATGGGTGCGCGATCCGGGTGGCATTCACTACGGAAAGCACTCTGCGAACTGGTATATACTTCCCGATGCCGATTTTATTGGCGCCGGACACTACTGGACCGATTGGGAAGTGCAACCCGATGGTTCGGAGAGACCCGTGCCGCTCACATCTGAACAAGTGGCTGACATCAGTGCCAGAGCCGAGGCAAATATCGTGTCGTGGACCGAACAGGCCGGGTCACAGGGGCCGGGGGCAGGTCCGTGGCAGCCGCCTATTAAAACCAATGAGAATGGGATATGGACAGCTTCAAATGGGCAGGTTTTTTCTGCTGAGCCGACCAGTGGACAGCGCAGGAATCAGTTGTCGCTTCAGTTGTATTATGCCACGCCGATGGCTTATGGACCCAAAATGGGGGCGATCAATCCATTTGGGGGGCTGCGCGTGAGCATGATCTACCGCATTTTCAGTGGCGAGCCGTTTGAATATGTGCCCCCGGTTGGCCCGCGCGAATTTCGCACGGGGACACCCGTGATGAAGACGGATCTGTACGCGGCCAAAGATTTTCGAAATATTGGCAACTTGCGCCCTACGCTATTTGTGGAGGTGAACAATTTGTTCAATGAAAAGAGCACTGAGAGCCGAAACTCAGATTTCACTTATGTGCAGTACGGGCTGCGGCTACCCCCGCCAGATGATACCGAGTATTTGCTTTATGGCGATCCAAGCGAAGCTACGCGCTACAGGTACAATCCGCGCGAATTGGAAATCGGTCTGGAAATTCAGTTTTGAAAATTGGAGGATAGTGATATGAACAGGAAATTTCTCGCTGCTGTCCTGATGATAGTGGTTGTGGGGTGGGCGTTTAATGTCTATTCCCTGGACACGCAGAATATGCGACAACTCACACGCGGGCAACTCTGGACCGGATTTCGCAATGAGGGCACTCAGGGCGGTGTCTGGGACGACCGAAGTTCTCGTGGTGCCCCCCGCTTGACGTATCCGGGCATGGGCAATGGTCTTATGCTCAACATGGCTGGCGCAGACTACATCGAGTATTTTGGAAAGAAGAATGGTTTTAGCTGGGCAGAGCAAAAGCAAGAAGCGCAAAATTTATCGGGCGGGGAAGGTATATGGGTGTTGACCAATGTCGGCGGCGAATACGGGGTGTCGTATTCGGGACCGTGGACGCCTTCGGCAGATATCGCACCGATGTATTACGATATTGCCAATAGCCCCGAAGCGAACTGGGGGTATCAAGTCGAAGTGCCGCCCCATGGCGTGGGCGCGGGAGCAATTATGCCCAACTGGTATCCCGGTGCAGCATTGCAAACCGATGCGCCGAGAACAGGTGTGCCCTATGAGGTTCTCAACCATCGGTGGGGACAGTACATGGACGCCGATAAGGACGATCGCGCAGAAGATATCGTTTTTAGCAAGTGGACGACCAAACACGGTGTTACGATTACGCGCAAAGCCATGGCCTGGAGTTATCAGGGCTTTGATGACTTCTTTATTCTCGAAGTGGAATTTGAGAACACGGGTGATTCCGATGGCGATGGCGTAGCAGATGTGAACGGAGGTGCGGGGTACAATCTAACCGATGCGTATTTTGCATTTGTTCAGGGGTTTACCGTGAGCATGTCGGGCGATGGTAATAACCACAGCATGAGCGCGGGTATGCCCGGGCAGTATTCACCTCAAGACGACCACTTCCGCTATACTGCGGCTCCCAATTACGACGGTCCGGCTGAATACGTAGATCTGAAGCTCAGCTATCAGTGGGATGGTGACGATCCCACCAAATCGCAAGAAGATACGGGCCAACCCATTGATATTGAAAGTGTACATGGCAATGCCAAGCGGTTGCCCGGTGGTATATCTGATGGACAATTGCGAGCACCCCAATACGTGGGTGTCGCACCATTGGCCTATCGCGATAGCGGGCCGTCTCATCTGTTCAATGCCAATGATCAGGGCAAATACGTGAATCCCGTTGGCGAACAGCCTCGTACAGTCAAGTGGTACGAGACCGACCGCTTCTGGGGCTTGCGCACCAAATTGCCCAATTTGTCGAGCGATTCCGAACAGGGTATATACGAGGCATTTTCCGGTGCGACAGATAACAATCCCACAACGGTAACGGGCTTTGCGAATGTGCAGACTTACGGGCCGTACAATCTGGCTGTAGGCGAGAAGGCCAAGGTGGTGGTGGCTTATGTCGCCGCATCGGGTGCGCAGGCAATCTCGCGGCCCGGTCAATCTGCCTATGCTATTGATATTCAATCGTTTTGTCTGGATGGCATACCTCTGGAAGAATCGGTTCGCCTCGACCGCTTGAAACAGGGTGAGAGCGCTCTGATCGCACATCTGGAGGCCGCGCAATTTGCGTACGATAATATGTACGACCTGCCCGATTATCCACCCGATGTCATGTTCACGCCCGGAGTCAATCAAGATGCGGAAATTACATTGACGTGGAGCGATGGCGTCGAATCATCGGCACATCCCGATTTTGGCGATCCCGATGTGGTGGGGTATCGCGTGTTCCGATCTGCTTATCAGGAATTTGGCCCCTGGGAACACGTCGGTACGGTTACGGCAGGCACAAGTGGAACCACCTGGGATTATTCGGGGGGGCAATACGTGTGGCGCGATAATACGGCGGTTGCCGGGTTCCGGTATTTTTACAATGTGCGGGCTTTTGCCAAACCGCGCGATTCGTGGAGCAATGGCATGTCGAGTATGGCTGATTTGCCCGCAGAAGTGCAGGGGCATTTACAGGCTGGACTCGAAGGTGGATATTCTGCGCCTGAACACCGCGTGAATCTGGATCTCAGCCCGTTTCAGCCGGGTCTGGCACCGTCATGGCCGGAGAAGCGCGTGCGCGTGGTGCCCAATCCGTTCAGTTTGTCGGAATCGGCTTATAATTATCAGAGTTCAAAAAAGATCCGTTTTCTGGGATTGCCCCCCAAAAGTCGCGTGCTGATCTTCAATGTGGCGGGTGATATTGTGGGCGAAATCCTGCACGACGATGCCAGTTCAGGCGAAGCGTCGTGGTTCCAAATTGAACGCAATGTGACTGCGCCGGATGTGGCCAGCGGAATTTATTTTTACGTCGTTGAATCACTGACGCCCGAAAGTATGGGGCAAACGGTGACGGGGACGTTTTACATTTTGAGATAAGGGGAGCCAGACATGAACAAACGAATATTACTGGTGCTGCTGGTCGGGCTGATGACAGGACCGGCCTTTGCACAGTCGGATTTTGGCGAATACGGTACGATTTTGCCGGTGAAGGGCCAATCGTCGCTGGCATTTCTCAAAATCGGTGCGTCACCCCGAGCCGTTGCTATGGGCGAAGCCTTTGTCGCTATGAACGGCGGTATTGATGCGTCTTTTTACAATCCCGGTGCACTGGGATTTGTTTCGGGCGGCGAGTACGCGCTGTCCTACACGCGCTGGTTGGTCAATTCGGGATTGTATTCGGGGGCATTGGCTTACAAATGGGGTGGCAATACGTTTGGCGTTTCAATTGTGAGCTTTGTGCCCGAAGAGGTGGAAGAAACGACAATTTTTCAGGCCACAGGTACCGGGCGCATGATCCAGGGCGGCGATACAGCCATTGGGTTTATGTTTGCGCGTCAGATGACCGATAAAGTGTCCTGGGGTGTGCAGGCGCGGTGGGTTCAGGAAGATCTGGTGCTCAAAACGACGAGTACATTTCAGTTTGATATGGGTATTTCGGCATATACGGGCTATCGCAGTTTGCGCATTGCCGCTGCTGCGCGCAATGTGGGTACTGAGATTACTGTGGAAACAGAGCAGTTTTCACCGCCGATCAATTTCAATTTTGGGCTGGCAGGTGAGGTCTATGGGGAACAGGGCGATCCGACGTATTTGACGCTTGCGGGCGAGACCATTATGGCTACTGATTACGGTCAGCGATGGAATTTTGGCGGTGAGTTGTGGATTGCCAATATGCTCGCATTGCGCGGTGGGTATAAGGTCAATTACGACGTGGAAGATTACAGTCTGGGCGCTGGTCTGAAGTACGATTTTGGCGGGCGAGATATCCGCGTGGATCTGTCGTATAGCGATGGCGGCGCGTATTTCGATGCGCCGCTGCGCATTGCTGTTAGTGGGTCGTTTTGAAACCCATCCCCCGCCGCCAATGTTATCCGCAGATGGACGCAGATGGACGCAGATGGACGGGGCGATGGGTGAGGGTTGAAAGCTGAACGCCAATACTGGTGTGTGCAGGGGATGGATGCCTTGCACACACTTTCTTTTTGAAGTACATTGCACAAAGAATCTACGAAGAGCACCAGGGGACACAAAGAAAGGCAAAAAACAACCACGCTTGCACGGATTTTATGATGAGCAAGAATGCAATTCTCTGTGTTCATCTGTGTTTATCGGTGGTTGCTTTTAAGAGATTGCGATGGCCGAGTTGAAAGCGATGGATCGGGATTTGCACCCGGAGAGCAAACACCTGAGCGTGACCACACGCGCTTTTTGCGTGGGGATTGCGGTCGCGTTTCTGGTGAATTTGTTGCCCGCTTATTCGGCCTATATCGTGCATTCATCGCGTATGGTTTTTGCCCATTTGCCCATGGCGACTATGGTGATTTTCACGGTGCTGGCGTGGCCGTTGAATGTTCTGATGGCGCGGGTAAAGCCGCAATGGGTGCTGTCGCAGGGCGAGATGGTGGTGGTTTTTTCGATGGGGTGGATTGCAGGGGCTGTGCCTGCGGCGAATTTTATGGGTTTGTTTATCGGGGGCATTGCCGCGCCTTATTATTATGCCTCGCCCGAGAATCAGTGGGGCGATTATTTGTTGGATGGGTTGCCAAAGTGGGCTGCGCCGCCCAATCAG
Organism: Candidatus Latescibacterota bacterium; assembly: GCA_022822565.1. Lineage (GTDB taxonomy): Bacteria > Latescibacterota > UBA2968 > UBA2968 > UBA2968 > VXRD01. The sequence continues at coordinate 10,710 of JAJEAX010000134.1, read as the reverse complement.
GCAAAGCAGATGACGTATTTTTTTGAGGGCAAGCCTCCCGGCGTTGATATTCCCTGGGATGCGTGGATGACGCCGCTTGTGTGGTGGGGTGTTTTTCTCATTGCGCTGGCGTTGGTGAGCGTGGCTCTGATGGCTGTGTTGCGGCGGCAGTGGGTAGATCGAGAGCGTCTGCCTTTTCCCCTGGCGGAAGCACCGCTGACGATGTTGGAGGAGGTTGAGGCAGGAGAATACAGGCTCCTGCATTCCCGCTTGTTCTGGGTTGGGCTGACTATTCCCGTGGTTGTGGTGGTGTGGAATATCGCGGGTTATTTTTGGCACACCTTTCCACCTATTCCGTTGATGGATAGATGGGCACTGCCACTTGGGCGCGGGTTTCCGAGTGTTACGATCAAATTGAATTTTTTTGTGCTGGGGTTCGCCTTTTTTACCAATCTCGATGTGTTGTTCAGTTTGTGGTTTTTTTACGCGCTGGGCATTGTGCAAACCGGTGTTTTTGATCGTTTGGGATATTCTATTGGCGCGTCGGATATCTGGGGGTCCCGCGGTGGTGCCGCGTTGGGCTGGCAGGCGATGGGGGCTTTTTTTGCTTTTACGGTGTTGAGTATGTGGATGGCGCGCGCGCATTTGCGAGATGTGTGGCGCAAGGCAATGCGCGGCGATGATGCTGTGGATGATTCTGGTGAACTGTTGTCTTATCGGGCGGCGGTGTGGGGCATTATTGTGGGATCGGCGTTTCTCTTTTTCTGGCTGTGGCACTCGGGCATGTCCGCTCTGGTGGCTGGTGTTTTTCTTTTTGCGCTGATTTTGATGACGGTGGGGGTGACGCGGTTTGTGGCCGAGTCGGGATTGGCTTATGCGCGGATGCCTATTACGCCGCAGAGTTTTACTTTTTATACGATTGGTATTCGGCAGATGGATACCCATAGTGCCGCGTCTCTGGCGCTGTCTTATTCGACGTTTGGCCTGGGCAATACTTTTGGTGCTTCCACACTGGCGCATATCGCGCAGATGGGCGCGAGGCTCAAGCTCAAGACCCGTTCGCTATTCTGGACAACGATGTGCGCGCTGGTGGTGTCGATGATTATTTCGGCGGTGTTCACGTTGTACCTGGGGTATATGTATGGTGCGTACAATTTTAATGTTTATACGTTTAATTCCGGGAATGTGGTGATTTTTAGCAATGTGGTGAAGAAATTGCAAAATCCCTTTGGCATCAGTCTGGATAGGCTGATGTTTTTTGGTATTGGCGCGGCTCTCACTGCTGTGTGTAGTTTTTTGCGCTATCGGTTTTTGCGATGGCCGTTGAGTCCCATTGGGTTGACTGTGTTTACAACGGGTATTTTACAGCGGCAGGTGTTTACGGTTTTTGTGGCGTGGGCGGTTAAGTCCGTTTTGTTAAAAATTGGCGGTATTGGACTTTATCGGCAATCTCTGCCTTTGTTTATGGGGCTGATGCTCGGTTATGTTCTCGGTATTGGATTGATTTTTATTGTGGATGTGTTGTTTTTCTTTGGGCAAGGGCATCTGGTGCATCACTGGTGATGGCTAATTGGAGAACTCCCTATGAGTGAAGCATCGGTTGAGTACGTTGTGATCGGATGTTATTTGGCCGTGCTGGTTGGGGTGGGGATGGTGTTTCGCCGTTTTAATGAAAATGTGAGTGATTATTTTCGAAACGGTTGCAAGGGCACCTGGTGGCTGGTGGGGTCGAGTGCGTTTATGACGGCGTTTAGTGCGTGGACTTTTTCGGGCGCGGCGGGTGCGGCGTATGAAGCTGGCTGGAGTGTGCTGGTGATTTATCTGGCTAATTCAGTGGGTTTTGCGATTAATGGTTTGTTTCTCGCCAAATGGTTTCGACAGATCAGGGCTATTACGGGGCCAGAGGTCATTCGTTTGCGCTTTGGCATTTCGACACAACAATTTTACGCGTGGATGTCATTTGTTATGCAAACTCTGTATTCGTCGCTGCATCTTCTGGGATTGGCGATTTTCTGTTCGGCGGTGTTTGGATATAAAATTGAGCAGGTGATCGTGGTGGTGGGCGCGGTGGTGTTGCTCTATTCGCTGATCGGCGGTAGCTGGGCGGTGACGGCTACGGATTTTCTGCAGACGCTTATCCTCATTCCCATTACTATTCTGGTGGGGGTGTTGTGTCTGGTGAAGCTCGGCGGGGTGGGTGCTCTGTTTCAGGGGATTCAGGATATGGGGCTGTCGTCGGCTTATGGTGTGTTTAATGCACCTGACCAGTTTCCGCTGCGGGCTTATACGTATGCGTGGGCTATCGCAATGTTGCTGAAGAATGTGATTGGCTACAATACGCTTACGTCGGCACAGCGGTATTTTCTGGTGAAGGACGGACGCGAGGCGCAAAAGGCGGCATGGCTGGGATTTGTGCTGATGACCGCGGGTGCTTTTATCTGGTTTATTCCGCCGATGACTGCGCGGCTTTTGTTCCACGCCGAGGTGATGGCGGTCGATATTCCCAAGGCCGCGGAAGCGGCGTATGCGATTGCGAGTTTGAATGTGCTGCCGCTGGGTATGACGGGGCTGATGGTGGTGGCGATGTTTGCGGCGACGATGAGTTCAATGGATTCGGGTTTGAACCGCAATGCGGCTATTTTTACGAATGATATTTATCCGACGCTGTGCCGGTTGTTTGGGAGAGCGGCTATGCAGGGCAAAAGTCTGATGCGGTTGGGGCAGGTGTTTTCAGCGGTGTTTGGGGTGTGTATTGTGAGTATTGCCACGTATTTTGCGAATACAGAGGGCCGAGGCGTGTTTGAACATATGTTGAATATCGGCGCGTTGTTGGCGCTGCCGATGGCTGTCCCTGCGTTGATGGGGCTGTTTATTCGCACGTCGCCGAGTTGGGCGGCTATTGTGACGGTGTGCGTGACGTTGATTCCATCTGCAATCGGGTTTTTTAGTGCAGAACTCTTTGGCGAGACCTGGTCATTTCAGCAGAAGGTGTTTGTCAATCTCACCGTGGGGATAGTGGTTTATTTGTTGACGATGCCATTCTGGAATCGCACGCCGGAAGTTTATAAGAGGCAGGCGCAGGAGTTTTTTGATCGCATGCTGACACCGGTTGATTTTGAGAAAGAGATCGGCATACCAAATGATTTGCGTCAGCTCAAAATTATCGGTAGTTTTGCTGCGGTTATTGGTGGGGTGATTTGCGCGCTCGTCTTGTTGCCCAACCCACTGATTGGACGCCTGGGGATTTTGTTTGTGGGTGGTTTTGTGCTGGGCGTTGGCGGTGTGTTTATCTGGTTGGGACAGCGCAGCGAGTTGGATACCTCGCGGATTGAGGCGGCGGATTGATGAGATTAGTGTAATAGTTTCTAAAGGAGGAATGAGTGAAAGCAGCACACGTTGTCGCTCATCGGCAGATTGAGATGTTTGAGGCCGATGAGCCGAATATTGAAGATTTTCCAGGCGGATCGATAAAGGTTAAGGCGCATATGACCGCGATTTGTGGGTCGGATTCGCCAAAGTTTGTATTAAAATATCCGGACGCGGTGTATCCGATGAATATCGGAATTTCTATTCACGAGTGTATTGGAACGGTGGTTGCGTCGTCGTCGGATCGGTTTCAACCGGGGGATTTTGTGCAAGCGCGGCCTACGTCTGGTATTGGTGGGTTGGCTGAGTATTATATTTCGAGCGAAAAAGTGGGGGTGCGTCTCGTGGATTTTGAGCCGCTTGATGAACTGTTGATGTCTCAGCCTCTGGGGACGGTGATTTGGGCGTGTCGCAAATTGGGTAATATTCTCAATCAGGACGCCGTGGTGGTGGGGCAGGGACCCATGGGTTTGTTGATGACGCACTTGCTGAGCAATTTGGGGGCGAAGACCGTGGTTGCGGTGGATACGGTCGATTTTCGTCTCGAGGCGGCAAAAAAGATGCGGGCAACCCATGTGGTGAATCCCGATAGGGAAGATGTGGTGGCTGCTGTGAGAAATATTACGGATGGGCGCATGGCCGATCTGGTGGTGGAGATTGTGGGACATAATCAGGATACGGTCAATTTGTGTCTGAATTTAACCAAGCGTCTGGGTACGGTGCTGGCGTTTGGTGTGCCCGATGACGATGTGTATGCGTTTAATTATCGCGATTTTTTCAGTAAGAATGTGACGCTGGTCGGCTCTGTGGGGCCAGATTCGCTGAATGATTATCCCCTAGCTATGGATATGATCGCGCAGGGACGCATTGATGTCTCGCCGATTATTACACACCATTTGCCGTTTACAGAGGTGCAAAAGGGGTTTGAATTGTTTATCGATCATCGAGATGAGGCGATTAAGGTTGTGTTGGATTATGAATAGGGGGCTGGTGGTTGGGAACGACAACTGCTAACTGAAAGGAGATTCCCATGCAGATGACCAAAGCTCAAAAGCAACAGTTTTTCGAAGAAGGCTATGTGCTTGTGCGCGGTGCTGTGCCAAAGTTGATGGCCGATCAGGCGCGCAAGGCTATTAACCATCACATGCGTTTTCGCGTGATGCAACAGGGGCGAAATCCAGGGTTGAGCAGCGAGCCGGTGATTACGGATTTGTTTAATAAATCGCCGCTTTGGGGTCTGTGCGAGTCAGTTGTGGGAGAGGGGAAGTTGATCCCACAGCAAGGGGGGAACGTGAAGCTCAATTTTCCCGATGCAGAGGAGCGTCCACTGACGCGAGGGCATCTGGATTTGGGCGGGAAGCTGAAGGATGGGTTGCTGAGTCGCGGTATGACGCTGCTGGTGGTGGTTCTGGTTCACGATGTTCCAAGACCATATATGGGCAATTTCTGTTTTTGGCCCGGATCCCATCGCGCTTATGAGGCTGCGTTTCAAAAGGATCCCAATTACGTGGAGACGGCAAAAGCCAATCGCCGGATTCCCAATATCGATTTGCCGCATGGGCCAATTCAGTTTATGGGCGAAGCGGGCGATGCGGTGATCTGCCATCACCAGATGTATCACAACGGAGGACCAAATCATTCGCCCGATATCCGTTATGCCGTGATTTTCAGACCCCGACACGTCAATGCCAGAGAAAATAGCACGGATGCGATGGCCGATATCTGGCGCGAGTTTGAAGGGCTGACGGGTCTCAAAGAAGAGGCGATGGCGGTTTAGAGATTTGTTTCGTCATGGTTCATCCGGCCCAATAATAAAAGGTTCCCTCCCGATGACAAGTGCTCCAGGCGAGCACTCTCCATTACGGAGTAGTCGGGGGGGCCATTTTTTGCCCATCAGTGTGATATTCTCCCGCGATTCTATGATGTCGTGTCACAGCTTGTCATAGTAGCTATCCATCATTGAACACTACTTTCCTGAAGTTTTGTTCCTCTCTCAGGGTTGCCCATTCTCGCTATTAGTCAATTGGGGATAAAGTTCGTCTTCGATTTTGTGAAGATAGTCTTCAGTGAATGGTAGCTGAACATCTGCATCCGCCTGTGCAATTGCCCGAAAACATGTCTTTATCAGCCGTCTGGGATTCGAGTAGGTGTTGGATCGGAAGCCAATATCATCAGGAAACGGGAAAATATCTCCTATTGATTCGTCCGTCTCGCTTGATCGAGCAGCCTCTATCCGTGATCTCATTAAGGTCAGTGCTTCTGAACTCGTTAAGAGATCAATATTTAATATTTGGTCAGAAATGCGCTCAATCAGCGAAGGTTCAAGCTCCTTGGTGATTTCATAAGCATCGGGAGTCATTGACATGACGATCCAGAAGTCGATCTGCTCGCTTTGAGCGAGGTTTATCAAACGTTTCAGCGTTGCCAGGTAATCATGTGCAGCGCGTCTGGTGAGCCTTTTTTGAAGGTCTATTTCCTCGAATTCGTCAATGAGAAACGCAATGGCTTTAGCACTCGTTCCTTGTAAGATCGTTTTCAATATTGCGCGGAAGTAAGGTGCTTCTTCCCCCTCCGGGACCATGCTGCCGCTCTGCCTCGGTATCAAGTCTCGATATTCGAAATATGGTTTCTTTACAATCTTGGTAACAATCCGGGCAAGACAGTGAGCGATCTGTTCGTTAGTGGTCACATTTGCACTTTTGATGGCCTCTTGGAGGGGGATCGTCAAGTCCTGTTGGCGACTTGGACGAAACCAGGTCGCCAAATATTCCTCATAGCCCTTTTGAAAAAGTCTTCTCTGACCTGGAACGGTCACATACGCACCAGCAAGCTCCCAGATAAATTTGGCGAAGTCCTTGCGACCGATAGTACGCAACAACCTATTGGCGAGATCGTAAAATTGCACTCCAGGGTTATCGAAGCAGAATGATTTGATGTGACGGCTTGGAAAGACCTCGCTATGGAGCCATTGCAAGAGGCAGGTCTTTCCGGTTCCATACTCTCCAACGATGACGATGGCCTTTACACCGCTGGCTCCTGATTGATGTAAGTCGAGGAGTTCTTTCACTCGATATTCCAATTTTTTTGGGGGCGGCAATTTGGCATGTAGGGGCGCACCTGTTGCCGCTGGCTCGAAGGGATTAAAGTCAAGTCGGAGTTTTTTCAGAATATTGGACATGGTTGTTTGTCATCTCTCGGGATTTGATAGTTATCTCTTGATGTATGCGAATACGGGAGATATAGGGACCATTTGAAATTCGGTAATACCTTCGCAACTCCAAATACTCTCACTGCGCGATGACGCCGTCAGCGTAGCGAGAACACGAGATATAGGGATTAGCAAGATATGATTGGGCCATTCTTTGAGTAGCCAATTGATGGCACCAAAGAGCACACTAATCGGTAGCTTTTTTTTATAGCAACGAGCGATGAGATTGGAAAATTGAACCGCGGGCAGTGCCCTATTTTGTGATGTTGTACTTCTTCCACTCAGGTACATGAACGGTCATCAATGCCTTAAATAATCTTCCGTGGTTGGGAACGCGGAGGTGCAACAACTCGTGCGCGATGACGAAGTCCTGAAATCCCACTTCTCGATCAGCCAGGTCAATGGCGAGTGTGATGATCCCAGATGTTGAGCAGGAACCCCATTTTCGAGTCATGTGTTGAACGCGAACAAGCCGCGGTCGAACATTCAATCGCCGCGCCCAGTATTCGACGCGGTTACGGATGACCTTGCGCCGTTCATTAAGCATCAGTGTCTGTGTCCAGAAGAATTGAAAGGATGCGATCCACGGCTCGGCTACGTTCGTCACGAAATAGCATCTCCGCTTCATCGCCGCGTTTCTGTCTGGTAACACTGGGCGAGATCGCGGTCCAACCGATCTCGGCTGCGTGGCGAACCATGGGGAATTGGACAGTGCCTGCCTCTGTGATTTTAAGGTCGGTCATGTTGTGGTTTCCAGAGTTGGATAACCTGAATTTCTTACGCATCGTCCGTATTTAAGAGCATTTCGACAAGGTCGGCTCGGCGGAAGGTTGCTGACAGTCGTTGCAGTGTTCGCTCTCTCTCGTTGAACAACGGGGTGAGTGCCTCTCCGATTCTTTTCTCTGCGAGAAAAAAATAACTGTCCGACTTTTGTTCGACTAATTTCCGCACTTGCTCGAAGTTGCGGTGGTCGAGCTTGTTGAGCGCAATGTCCATCTCTTCCAGGAGATAGCGGCCCATAAGCATAGCAATGAAACGAGAACCATAAGCCAGGAAATCGGGTGCATCTTCTGGAGGTCTCTTGCGGCGGTTTTCCGCATGTCTGAGTAACAGAGCAGCAATGATCGCTTGAGCTCCGTTCAGGTCTTCCGTGAAGATCGTATTGTACAACGCACCGAAATGTTCTCGGCTTCTGAACCTCGCCTGATGCGGCCGATGACGCCAGACCGCCAAGACGGCTTCGGCAATTACTGCACTCGTAAATTCTTTGGACGATACTGACCGGTCTTCGCGCTTGGCGCGGTATGTGTATCCCAATCCGGCAATTGATGTGCTGAGAGCCTGTTGGCGCGGTTCGTTAGCTTTCAGATCTCTCAGATCGACTGGGTTCTGGCTGTTCGTGGCGAATGTAATCGCCTCGACGAGTTCGTTGTCGTTCTGTAGAAGTTCGTATATGCGGACGAGCACCTCCGCTTCTTCAATCTCTGAACCGATTTCTTTGGCTATCTGTTGAACGGTGCGTGCTGTCTGCCCACCGTTGACAATTTGCAAGTCATTTACTTGCACCCGCCAGTTGTCCCGCTGGAGTGCGTTGTGGCGGAACTGGGAGCAGGTGATTGTGACGCCATTATTGTACAAATAGAAATTCGCACGCTGATCAGGATCGCGCAGGGTATCTGCGACGGCCTCGTTTACGCGGTTGCCCGTGAGGCCCAAGTAGCGGCGGATATTCTTTTCAAATAGCTGATTATCGTACTCGTTGGTCAGGCGTGCGAGTTCGATCACAGACATGCGCCCTATCAGTACGCGCCGAAAGTCGAAGGTTTCTACCGTCGCTTGCCCAGTGAACTGCAACTCGGCACTGATCGGTTTCCGAGCCTGCAACAGGGCAAGGAGTTCTTCGGGACCGATATAACGCCATTCGACCTGCCCGCCGAAATCCTTTGAGGCATTGTTGATCCGTTGCTGTGCTTCTGCCGTCCAGCGTACGCCGTTATTTGTAGCGACCACGGTCACTCGTGGAATCGCGCCATCCGCAACAAATGAGCGTATGTCTTCGACCCGCAGATCCAACCGCTTATTCAACCTCACTGGTATCTCCGGGTCGAAGAGTGCGCCGATTGCATCGATTATCTTGGCGATTGCGTTTTCGGGAAATGCCGAGTCTCCACGGAGGTCCCTTCTGTATTTTCCCTGTATCAGAGTAATGTGAAGTTCCCCATCGGCAGGCGGTTCAAAGTAGAGCGCGTCAACACCGAAATCGTTGCCGCCATCGACAATTCCGTCGAATGTCTCCTCGTCGGTGAGGTCGAACGCTGTTCTGGCGACAAGAAACAGGAATGCTATCGCACGTCTCTTTTGTTCGTCGGCACTCAGCCGAAGTTCGTTGTCAAAAGCGTCCGAGTGCTTCTCGATGATGCCGGACACCTGTTGGTCTATGATTTGCGTAGCGAGAGACATCGTTCTACTCCTTAAGCGGTCATGGTGTGGTTTCCAGAGTTTGAGCGTATCTTTTCGTTCAATTGCGCCCCCATTACGCCCCCGAACATGTATCAGTCCATTCTCCTGCGATTCTGTGATGTCTTGTCACAGCTTGTCACAGCTCCGTGTCACAGCTTGTCATAGCTCTCGATCCAGGCTATCCGTCATTGAGCACATATCGTTTGCCGGGATCCGTTGGACCCGTTGCTTTTTCTTTTACGATGCCTTGTTTGATCATAGCTCGAATGTCTCGCTGGAGTGATCGGCGGTTGATGTCGGGACATAGGTGCTCAAAGTCCTGAATGGTCAAACTGCCGTGTTCGACAATGTGGATCAGTGCCTTGGCCTGACGATCAGACAGACCTCGATTCTTGATGAGAATATCTCGTCGGATGGCTTGTTCTCCGAGCCTTCTGACTTCGGCAAGCTGAGTGGATAGACCTTCTACAAAGTATTCCAGCCAAGCAGTCAGGTCCATATCGTTTTCCCGGACGCTTTGAATCGCCTGGTAGAAGGCGGGTCGGTCCCGGTCATAGTATTCGCTGATCGTGAACAGGCGTTTGAAGTCATATCCGGCTCGATACAGGCATAGCGTGGAGAGCAGGCGTGAGGTGCGACCATTACCGTCCAAGAACGGATGGATATGCACAAGCTGGAACTGCGCAATTCCGCTCACCAGCACGGGATGGATTTCTTGCTCCCGCTGGTTCCAGTCCACCAATTCCGCCATCATGATTGGCACATCGTAAGCCGGTGGTGGCTCATAGATTATCTCCCCAGTGAGGGAGTTTACTACATAATTCTGGATTTTTCGATACTCGCCGGGACCCGCTATACCGCCGCGAACACCTTCAACTGGACCTTCCACCCAAACGATGCCATTTGCCTGGAGCAAATCAGATGGTTTCGCGCCCAGTTCTGATACGACTCCGAGGCGATCAAAGTGTGCGGAAACTGTTGTCGTACGAGCCGACTCTCCATCATGTAAAACATGAATTATTTGAGCATTCTCCGAGATACCAAAGAAGTCCAGTGCAGTGCTTGAATGAGTGGTTAAGAAAATATACGCCTTTTCATTGATGGCGTATTCTTCAATATACTGAAAAAGCCGCCGCAGGAGTGCCGGATGAAGATTATTTTCGAGTTCTTCGAAAGCGAATACAAAATCAGATTTGTTTTTGTTCTCAATCTTAGGTACGACCAATAAGTTCAGCAGAACCAGAAGAATAGTTTTTAGTCCACTGCCCGATTTGCTTAAAGAGATCAAGCCCTTCTTATTTTCACCGAGATAGATCTCCCAATAACCGTTTGTGCCCTCGGATTCTCCATCGTCATGAACTTGTACCGTGATTTCTGAAAACTCGCCGTCATTTCCAAAAATGAAATTCAGATCATCCAAAAGTTCCTGTTTGATTACTTCTCCCGGGAATTGCGGGTTGGCACTAAGGATAAAACGCCGTACTATGTTGGAAGCACCATTTCCATCTCGTCCAAGTGTTAAATTAACATCTTGTGGTTCGGTCTTAATGTCCCGGTCTGCGAGAAGTCTGCGGAATGAATGCCCGTTAAACTGATGAGTTACATGCTGTAGGACCTCTCTAATTAGCCCGAGCCGTTCATTAGTTGAGCGTTCACCATAAGGGGAGTCTAATTTGAAATCGTAGGGAAATACCTCG
>JAJEAX010000274.1 GCA_022822565.1 Candidatus Latescibacterota bacterium | reverse complement strand
GCGGCCTTTTGTTTTGCCTTTATCTCACTTCATCAATAGGAATTCGGCAACAGCATCGTCCGCGATATTGCTTGATCATCGTCAAGAAGACCGCTCAGGAAATTGCACAGCCTGTTCCATAGCATCGATTTCTTCATCCGTTATAGCGATTGATTTTGATGATGTTTAGCCATAGCACATCCCGGAAAAATGGTTATCAAATGAGAATTATTGTTATTTTTGGGCAAATAGCAAGAAAAACAATTATAAAAAACAATGGATAGGGAAGCTGAATCATCACGACAATCCGTTCGCTCAGTTCTACTCCGGTATGTTCTTGTTGAAGTCAAGGACCTTCTTCCGAGCCTCCTTGCTGATGGTCACAATACCACGATCGTAGTCGGCATTGAGGCTTTCAAAGACCTTCTTCGGGGCGTAGTTGACGGGCTTGCCATTGATGGTGGGTGTTTTCTCAAAGCTGGTATCGAAAGTCAACAGGTCGCTGTAGATCGTGGTGTATCTAAGAATGGCTCCATCCATGCTCATCTCACAGCCTTTTACCTTCGCCTTGAACGTGTCGAAGCTATCGAGATCGCTCTTGGCCATAACCTCGAGAATGACGGGGACGTATTCGCCCTTCAGCGCCATGATCCTTCCGGGAGGTGTCTTACGTGTACTGCCATCCTCAGCCTTGACGGTGTATGAGCCATCCTTCCACGTGAAGCCTCCATCGGACACGCGAATAGCTGCCCAGGCTCCTTCTGCTTCCACAAATACCACACCATCTTCCTCAACTGGTGCGCTCAAGCCTTTTTCCGACATCCAGATGTTCATCTCGGCGCCACCCTTGTGGTACTTGAGCTTCTGTGTGATCAGGCTGCCCTTGCTTTGGACGGACCACTGAGCATTGAGAACGACCTTGTTGTCCTCGGGACGCACAAGAGGAACGATGCGGGCATCGTCTTCGCCAGCAAAGATCACACCCTGCCAACGATTCTGTGCGCTGATCGCGACCCAATCGGACAGCGGTCGCGCCTCGGTCATTGGGGTACCCAGGATGAAGGCGGGGTCACAGAAACTGTAGCGCAGAATGCCACCACCGTCGGTTCGTAGTTGATTCGGCGTCTTGCTCGCAACTGCCACCATGGGAAACGAATGGCCTTGTCTCCCGAGACCCTGTGTACGCTGTCGCACTTCGTAGCGGCCGCGTCCCTTTACGTCACACGCGATATCGGCCACTACGGTCGGGGGGCGGTAAGCGCTGAGTGCGGCGTTGACGTCCTGACCATTGACCGTTGGTTGCTTGCCGATGGCGAAGTAGAACCAGGCCAACGGAGCGTTGCCGTGATCCCGGTTCTGGTAGAACGCTTTCTCCCCCTTTCTGCGTGACCCGCCGCCACCCATATGCCCACCAATCTGCTCTTGCGCCCAGTAAGCAAAGTAGAGATCGAGGAACATCCCGGCCGAGCGCTGTACTGGTGGATCACCGAAGTCGTAAAAGTTGTAAAATCCCCTGATCAGCGTGGCGTTATATCCATCGCTCATCATTTCGATACACAGGCTCTTGCGGGCCCGTTCACGGCAGTAAGCGATGAAGTACTCGTTCCAGGCACGGTAGTGATCCTCGGCCGTGGCACCGTCATCAAACTTGAGGTTCCTATATTCGGGCAGGTCCCTGGCGAGCTTGGAGAAGTGCCAATTCACCGTGAAGTCCATGGCATGATGGTTCTCAGACCCGTAAATGTGCCAGGTCTGCGAGTCCACGACCTCCGCCTTGCTTAGCCACGAGCACATTTTGGCATAGAGCCAGACCGGTTTGAGCGCGAGGGCCTCGGTTTCTTTGGTGATGCGGCCAGGATACTCCGACCCCTTGGTGCCGTACATCTCGATCAGCCGCATGACGATTTCCGCATGCCAGTGGAAACTGTCGCGGTCGTTGATGTCCCGCGGATTGTCAAGGTAGTGCTGTGCATTCTCGATAAGCGCCGCATTTGCCTCATCCAGCATCTCGCCTAGATACAGACAGCGCGCGGCAAACGCCATGATGGAATAGGAGTAGGCTCGCACGTAATTGCCGCGTTCCGGGCCGAGTGGTTTCTGCTTCTTGGCGCGCACCAGGGGATTGCCCGATTCGGCGCGAAACATCGCGTCCACCCGTTTCTCAAATCCAGCCAGGATGGCTTCCGGGGTTTGCTTCTTCATCGACACAACTCCTTTCTCTACAGTGAATCAATGGATACCATCCGTGTAAAACAAAATAAACGTCCATCTCAATGTGTCAACAATCTTGACAACCGCCAACGGCCCGCCGTCAACTCGACTGCCAGTTGCAGTGAGTAACTTCCCAATAACAGAGAATTTTACTTGACAGAGAAAACTTGTAATATTATGATGAACTTGTTCACCAAATTTCGTTCATCACACACTCACAGGCCAAATAGGTGCAAAAACAGCAGGTTACATTGAGCGACGTCGCCAAAAAAGCAGGGGTCGCCAAATCGACTGCCAGTATGGTGCTGAACAACAGAGCCAGAAAGGGAACGGTTCGCATCAGTGACCAAACGATTGAGCGTGTTCGGAAAGTAGCTCATGAAATGGGCTACTTTGTCGGACTGACAGCCAGAGCCAAAGCAGGCAGCCGCACTTCAATCATTGGTCTGATTATGTATTCCATCAGTCCTACAGGTTCACAATTGCAGATGATAGAAGGCATTACAGAAGTTTTCAGAAAAGAAAAAGTGACCCTCGCAATGGGTATGGTGACCAGAGACAATCTGGAACTCGAATTGGAAGAAATTCACATCATGGCCCAGAAAGGCTTTGATGGACTCATTCTCGAACCCAGCACAGGCCTGTTGAACATGCTGGATGCAAATCCCGAACTCATTCCCAATCCAGACCGTGTGGTTATTCTAAATCGACCGCCCATTGCAGGTTTGCCTGCCGCCTGGACAAACGAAGAAGAATGCGGCTTCATTGCAGCCCAGCACTTGCTTGATCAAGGACATCAAAACATCGCTGTTCTGGGTGATCAATACACCTTTTTATCAAGCAAATTTGACGCACACAGAACCCAGGTCCAGCGCTTTTGGGGTTTCCAAAAAGCACTGCAAGCTCACGGATTATCTGCCATGCGTGCAAGGTGCCTTGAAGACGTGTTCGATCTAGATGGCGTGACCGGGGTCTTCTGTGGTTTGGGTCCGCAAGCAACAGAACTTCTCGGTGCATGTCTGGATCGTGACATTCGAGTGCCCGAAGACCTGTCTATTGTTGGGTACAACAACTCAATAGAGAAAAATCAGGTGCGCCCCAAGATTACAACGATAGACAAGAAAGCGTCAAAATTAGGCCAGCAGGCTGCTAAGATGATTTTGGAAGCCAGAGATGGCAAAAGACCAGAGGATGTCATTCTGACCCCCGGATTGATTGTTCGAGAAAGCACCCGGCAAGTATATCCCCCACGGGTGCGGCTATGAAACCTTAGGTGATAAACCCATTTCGTGGTGGGAATGGGTAGCTATGATTTCAATTACACTCTCTATGAGGATGGAGAGGATCCCATGAAGGGCAAGCAGTACATTGGAAATACATACAGCGTCGTCATCAATGAAGAGGAGGGCATTTCGGGCGGGGTTTTCGAGGATATTCCCTATATCCTGGGCACAATAACTGGACGCGAAATTCAGCCGCAACAGGGCATCCGATCGGGGAAAGGGCTTGTCTGTTTTACGGCATTTGATGCCAAGTTGGAGATGCTGATCGGCCACCGTGTGTTTCAGCGACCACTCATTGAAATTGCACAGCACATCAAAGAGCTGAAAATTTTTGCAAAATCATGTGTCTGTATTGAGGCCTTTGAAAATGAGGCACGCCCACTTTTGCAGGAATTAGAGAACTATATTGCCCTCAAAGATTCAGATGCGAAAACACGGGTGCGATTAACCCGCAAGTTAGAATCGCTGTACAAAAGTGCATCGGAAAAAATCCACCGCAATCAGAAAGAACAAGAATACCGAGATGCCATTCACACAAACCTCGAAGTGCGAAAAATTAAAGAAGCGGATATTCCCGATGCCGAACGACTCATCAACGATTTCTTAATCAAGACATTAAAAAAAGGACGGATACTTTTTAATCCTGATTTTGTCAAAAACCACTTAAAAAACACTCTGGTAGGCTGTCTTGACGACCGCGTTGTGGCAACCCTCATTTTTCGCAGAGACGGAAAAAGCGAGACTGACGCACGAACCATAATCAGACTGGGGTTCCACCCAGATTATCCACACACAATCCTGAGCACAGCCTTTTTTGCTCACATCCTCTCGCAAAACCCTGATCTTTCTCTAAATATCTTACTGAACAGTCGCAGTATTCGCACCGAGTATTTCCGGGCAATGGGCTTTCGTCCTATACGGGACAGTCGGGGAAAAACACTGAAAACAGAACATGGTGAAAGTGTGTACAATCTCCCCAGCACACACAATGACCACGCCCACGTTTCGCTAAAAAGAAGAGAAGCCGTCCCTGCCTGAATCCCTCTCCGACAAACTGTCTATGCTCAACCTCCAATGAGGAGAATTTTCCAAAACGCCCTCTGCTGATCACGCCTATCCAGCCGAATCAGAGGTCGCAATCTCCGCTCAACACGTCTAAAAAGTTCTAGCTGGCACTCAGCATCGCCCTGGTCTCGTCCGTCAGCCGGATGTGCGGCGGCGACATGCCCGGCAGCAACACACTCGGGTCGCTCTCCACACGCGCCAGCGGATGGAGCTCTGTGAGCGCTGGATTCGCGGAGTAGTCTTTGTCCTCTCGAGGATCGTTAAACCAGCACGGTGAGAACTCCAGGATCCGTTTCTGTCGCTCAGTGAGTTCGGGGTCGTTGGTGTCGTACGCGACGTCGCCGTGGTGCATGCCAAAAGGAACATACTTGTAGAAGAGGGTACGGCGCTCGCCGCTCCCTGCCCACGGAATCGTACCGTGTTTGAGCTTCTCACTGAACAAAATGCAGTCCCCAGCCTTGGCCTCGACGCGGTGTACCGGCACATCGTCATCCCAGTTCGGCAGTTGCGACGTCCATTTCGTGTCGCACCAGTTCCGCCGCCAGTCGCCGTCAATGTCCAGCAGTTTCTGCTCATTGGCTGGCTTGTGTGTGCCAATAACACACCCGAAGCCCCCGTCATCTGGTCCGACGGTCTTGAGCTCATACACACATGTGATATGAAAGGCGCCCGGGCCGCCGTGGAGCGTCCCGCCTATGTCTGCGCCGTCTGTCGGTTTTCGGCCAGGTTTGTAATGTATATTGTCGTGATCTAACCGGAACAAGGGGCGAAGCTCTTCCGGCATGTGTGCTGGGGCATGGCCCCACGCCGGGTCGCCGAGAAGCTCTTCAAGGATGGGCAGCATGGTCTCGTTGTCGATCAGGTCCC
>JAJEAX010000161.1 GCA_022822565.1 Candidatus Latescibacterota bacterium | reverse complement strand
TCCGACGATTATTGTGGATACGAATCACAATAATTCAGATAAAATATTCTCCGAACAGCCGCGCATTGGTCTGGAGGTGATGCGCAGCCGCCGCCATTCTGCGCTTCTTCACAATGTGGTGCGCGGGTTGATGGTGGAGAGCTATCTGGAGGAAGGCGCGCAAAAACCCGAAGAGGGGATATTTGGGAAGTCGATTACCGATCCGTGCCTGGGGTGGGAAGATACAGAAGTGTTTGTGAAGGATCTGGCAGAGTTGGTTTAGTATTTTATGTCGTGCAGGTTATTTGTATGAACGATCCTCCGTTTAGAGATGCCGCGATTGCCATTGTGGGTGTGGGGTTGATTGGTGGGTCATTGGGGATGGCGTTTAAGCGACTGGGTATTGGGCGCGAGATTATTGGTATTAGCCGCGCGGAGACCCTGCGAGAGGCCCGTGCGCTTGATGTGATCGATAGTGGTTATGAATACGACGCGATGGACAGTGGCGTAAAACGGTCAGATCTGGTATTTTTATGTTCGCCCATTGTGCGTATTCTGGAGCAGTTGCCCGCGGTCGTACAAGCGGTTTCGCCGGGTTGTGTTATCACAGATGTGGGCAGTACAAAGGGCGCGATTGTCGCCTGTGCGGAGCGGGTCGCGCGTGATGATGTGCATTTTGTGGGCGGGCATCCCATGGCGGGGTCAGAAAAGAGCGGCGTGGGCGCAGCCGATCCCTTTTTGTTTGAAAACGCGCTTTATGTGCTTACGCCCGCAAGCGGTGTTCCCGATCAAATTGTGGATGCGCTTGCAGCACTGGTGCAATGCGTTGGTGCGCGTTCTATGCGCATGGAGGCCGAGACGCATGATCGGGTCGCTGCGACGGTGAGTCATTTGCCGCAGATGATGGCTACCACTCTCGTGGGATTGGTGGGCAGGCTCAATGAGGCGGATGGTCTTCCCCTGCAAATGGCGGCGGGTGGGTTCCGCGATTTGACGCGCATTGCCTCCAGTCCGTTTGCGATGTGGCGAGATATTTGTCAGACGAATGCCGGTCCTATTCGAGAGATGATCAATGCGTATCTCGACGCGCTTGTAGCGATACGAGAGAAGGTGGGGCGAGAAGCATTATCGGAAGATTTTGACTCTGCCAATCGCATTCGCGGGGAGATTCCCAGAGATTCCAAGGGGTTTTTGCATCCGCTCCATGAAATTTTGCTGGTGGTAGAGGACAAACCCGGTGTGATTGCCGATGTCGCATCGCGGTTGTCTGCCGAAGGAATTAATATTGAAGATATTGAAGTGCTGAAGGTGCGCGAAGGCGAAGGGGGGACGATTCGGATGGGGTTTGGGCAGCAGGAGGAAGCCGAGCGGTCTGTCGATATTTTGCGAAATGCGGATTATCAAGTGCGGTTGCGTTAGAGGGGTAAGTATGTATGAGGTAAAAGAAGCGCGTGGGCTTATTGGGGAATGCGATGTACCGGGGGATCCCGAGACCACGCTGTATTTGCTCGGTGCAGCGGCGATGTTATCGCAGTCGGATCTGACCCTTCGCTGCGTGGGCGACGATTGGAAGACCCGACGCGCGTTGGATTTGCTGCGGCGATTGAATGCACAATTGGACATTCAGGTGACGCGATCAAAACCTGAGGTGACGCGTACGATTAAAGTCCAGGGGTCTGAATTGCGGCGCACGCGGATATGGGGCGAGCAGACGGATCTATTTATGCAAGAAGTGCCTTTTCTCGCTGTGATGGGCACACAGGCAGCAGGTGAAACCGTTGTTCGGGATGGAGAGGGTTTGCGCCAGGGAGAGGTCGACCGTCTATCACTGACGATTCAGAATTTGCGTCATATGGGTGCTAAGGTAGGCGAAATGCCCGATGGCCTGGTAGTGCAGGGACCTGTGCGCCTTGAGGGTATAGAGGTCGATGCTGGCGGCGATGCCCTCACGGGATTGACCTTTGCACTGGCGGGATTGGCAGCCGAGGGCGAAACTCGGGTGTCAAATACGGGTGATATGTGCCGCGATTTCGCCGGGTTATTTGCCTGTTTATCTACTGTTGTTCAACCAAAAGAGGTGAAAATATGAAGATACTTTTTAAGCTCGCGCTCTTTGCGATTTTGATGATTCTGGGCGGTGTGGCATTTATACGCTATACATACAACTGCTCGTGGAGAGAGAGTTTTGATATTGCCGATGAGTTTGTGAATGATTTGCTGGATGGCAATCGGCGGTCTTGATGAATATTCGCGCGACAAGCCAGGTGCTGGGCGTTATTGGCGACCCGGTGGCTCATTCGTTTTCTCCCGATATGCACAATGCGGCAATTGCCGCATTAGATGTAGATTATTGTTATGTGGCTTTTCACGTGTTGCCCGACCGCGTGGGCGAGGCGATGAAGGGGTTGCGCGGGCTGAATATTCGCGGACTAAATGTGACGATTCCGCACAAGCTGGCGGTGATGGAGCACATGGATCGCATTTCAGAAGAAGCGCTGGCTGTGGGTGCGGTTAATACCATTTCGCGCGAAGGCGATGAGTTGGTCGGATATAATACAGATGTCTATGGCGTCTTGAGGGCATTGCGCGATATTGCGGGGATTGTGACATTTCCCGCGCATTGCGTGGTGCTCGGCGCAGGTGGGGCTGCCCGCGCTGTGACGTATGCGTTGGGAACGCAAGAAGGTGTGCAGCGGGTGACGATTTTAAATCGCACGGTTGAACGCGCTGAGGATCTGGCGGTAGATATGGAAAAAATAACGGGTACAAAAATGGATGTGGGCGCGCTGGATGCCGATGTGCAATGCAAATCATTTGCCGATGCGGGCGTGGTGGTGAATACCACTTCGCTGGGGATGTATCCCGAGGTGAATGCCTCGCCCCTTGCCGATGTGCGCGCTGTCCATCCGGATTTGGTGCTTTACGATACGGTGTTCAATCCGCTGGAAACGCAGTTGATGCGCGCGTTTCAATCGGTTGGAGCGCTGGCTTTTGGAGGGCTGGATATGCTGGTCTTTCAAGGGGCGCGGTCTTTTGCGATCTGGACGGGTGTTGAGCCACCGACTGATGTGATGAAAAATGTCGTTGTCAAACGGGTCGGCACAAAAAATGAGAGGTGAGCACAGGCATAGCCCTAAAACTCCCGAGGGTATTGCGCGCGATGTGT
This sequence comes from Candidatus Latescibacterota bacterium, assembly GCA_022822565.1. Classification (GTDB taxonomy): domain Bacteria; phylum Latescibacterota; class UBA2968; order UBA2968; family UBA2968; genus VXRD01. The sequence goes on along the minus strand of JAJEAX010000161.1, from coordinate 2,395 downwards.
TGCTCGAACCAGAAGCCAAGCGCGCTTTTGTGCGGCAGATGTTTGACGGAATTGCCCGCAGATACGATTTGCTCAACCACCTGTTGAGTCTGGGCGTTGATATTGTTTGGCGAAAAAAGACTGTTGATCGATTGCAACCCGAGCCGCAGTGGCGAATTTTGGACTTGGCTACGGGCACGGGCGATTTGGGATTTGAATGCGGCAAGCGCGCTGGCGATATTCAGGTGATCGGTGTCGATCCTTCAATGCCGATGTTGCGCGAGGGCGCGAGAAAAAATGCATCGCGAGCAAATCCGGTCGCGTTTCTGTGTGGCGATGGGGAGTGTCTTCCCTTTGGTGAGGGGACATTTGACGGCGTGACAATCGGATTTGGCATTCGCAATGTGGCCGAGTTGGAAACGGTCCTGAGCGAGATATGTCGCGTGCTCAAGGTGGGTGGGCGCGTGGCTGTGCTGGAATTTTCCAGGCCGCGAACCCCTGTGTTTCGCGGCCTTTACAATTTTTATTTTCAGCGTATTTTGCCCCTTATTGGACACATGGTCTCCCGCGATCCGAATGCCTATCGATATTTGTATGAATCTGTGATGCTTTTTCCCGAAGGTGATGATTTTTGCCGGCGATTGTTCGATGCGGGATTTGTCGATATACAGGCAGTTCGGTTGAGCTTTGGGATTGCAACCATTTATCTGGCTTCGAAATCGTAACATGTCTTTGACGCTCATACAAATCGTGTTGATTCTCGCTCCCATTTTATTGGGCGCCTCTATTGTGGCCTATTGGCGATTGCGGCGTCATGTGTCCAATGCGCAAGAGCCTGTGGTGGTTTTTTTGCAGAAGCGATGGGATGTGTTTTTGATCGTGATGGGGGGCATTGTGCTGTTTCGGGGAGCTGCGATCTCAGATGGCGTGGGATTTGTGCCGCAATTGTTCGGTTTTTTGCTTTCTCTCGAATTTTTTTATATCGCGTATGCTACTATTCGCGTAACTATGAGTGAGCGCGGATTACTGATGGGTATGCGCTATATGCCCTGGCAGCGTTTTTCGAGATATGTGTGGCGTACAGAGCGCGATTTGGAACTCATTTCTCAACGGAAAAACTATCGATTTCGCGTGCCCGCGCAGATGAAGACCGATGTACAGAAAATTTTGGATTTGGATATTTTGAAATAAAAAAACAAAAGCAACCGCCGATGAACACAGATTAACACAGATGAAAGGCACTCAACTCCCCCCTTTCCTTGCGGGAGAGGAGCCGGGGGAGAGGTGATATTTTATGGTAAATCCCTTTGTCGATGAAATTGTATTGCAGGTGTCAAAAGCAACTGAGATGTCTTCTGATGAGGTAATGGCACTGATCGAAACGCCGCCAAAACCCGAGATGGGCGATTATGCTTTGCCGTGTTTTACACTGGCTAAAATTTTTCGCAGAGCACCCCATCTTATTGCCGAAGAGCTATGTACACAAATTGCGACGGGTGATCGAATTTCAGAGGTGCGTCCAGCAGGCCCCTATCTAAATTTTTTTGTGCCGAAGGCCAATTTGGTGGAGGAGACACTCTCGGCTGTTCTCGAACAGGGCGCGGATTACGGGCGTGGAGATCGAGGCGTTGGAAAGACGGTTGTGATCGATTTTTCGCATCCCAATATTGCCAAACCATTTGGCATTCACCATCTGCGGTCAACGGTGATTGGCAATGCTTTGCGAAATATTTATCGGGCGTTGGGCTACGAAGTGATTGGGGTGAATCATCTGGGCGATTGGGGATCCCAGTTTGCGAAATTGATTCTGGCGTGGAATTACTGGGGTGAGGGCGAATTGACGGCGGATATTACCATTCAGAAGTTGCTGGAACTCTATGTTCGCATTAACGAAGAGATTGAAGATAATCCCGAACTCGAACAAGAAGCCCGCGATTGGTTTCGCCGCCTCGAAGACGGCGATGGTGAAGCCGTGCGGATGTGGCAGGTATGCGTGGATGTGAGTTTTAAGGAGTTTGATCGCGTTTACGATATGCTGGGCATTGGGTTTGAGTCGATTGCTGGCGAGAGTTTTTATCAGGATAAGATGCCCGCGACTCTGGATCGATTGCGGTCGAAGGGGTTGCTGGCCGAGAGTGAAGGCGCGACCATTGTGGATTTGGAAAAATGGGATATGCCGCCTTTGATCGCATTGCGAAGCGACGATGCGACATTGTATGGTACGCGCGATCTGGCCGCGCTGGAGTATCGGTGGGAAACATATCGCTTTGAAAAATTGCTCTATGTGGTGGATGTGGCGCAATCGCTGTATTTTCGCCAGTTGTTTCAGGTGTTGGAATTGATGGAATACGACTGGCGAGAAAAATGCGCGCATGTGCAATTTGGGCGGTTGCGTTTCAAAGATGGCAGTGGGGCC
>JAJEAX010000391.1 GCA_022822565.1 Candidatus Latescibacterota bacterium | reverse complement strand
CCCGTCCCAATCCGCTTGACTCCGGCGAGTATTGGTGTTGTAAATCACGGGTTGTTCCAGCACCAGAGTGGCGTGGTTTTGGGGGATGCGCTGCGAAATGTGAGCGGGGTCAATATCCAGACCGTATTTGGCGTTACGGATTTCTTCGTCATTCGCGGTTTCGATTCGCTTTCCAGCGGGCTGGTGCTCACCGATGGCGCGTCTGAGCCGGAAGCTACGTTTTACAATCTTTACAATCTGGAGCGCGTGGAGGTACTCAAGGGACCGGGGGCATTTTTATACGGCGGCAATCCGCTTTCTGGGTCGGTGAATCTGAGTCGCAAACAACCGATTTTTACAAATGCGTTCCAGGTCGGGGGTTCTTACGGTCCGTACAATACGGTTCGTGGAACAGTAGATGCAAATTGGGCAGATGTCGATCAGGGTGTTGCCGTGCGCGTCAATGCACTGCGACAGGTTTCTGACAGCTATCGAGACGATAAAGACAGCGGTTTGTGGGCTGTGAATCCCGCGGCGACATGGCGGCCCAGTGACAAAACCACAGTGACCGCCAATTTCGAATATGTCACCAGCAGGTACAAATCGGATGCGGGTATTCCCATTATCAATGGGGTGGTCGCAGATGTGCCGCGCACGCAATCGTATCAATCGCCTTTTGATACGTCAGATCAAGAGATTTATCGGGCGCGCGTCGATCTTCACTCTCGCTTGTCGAGACAGGTCACGCTTCGCAATAAGCTCTATTATACCGATTTTTCATGGGTATCTCAGGGTACGTTGTTCAGCGGTATCTTTCCCAATGCTCAGGGGAGCCTGGACATTCTGCGCTCACTCGTTCTTTTGGATGATCGCCAGAAGGTTTTAGGCAATCAGTTTGAGTTTTTATCCACATTCCGCACAGGGCACGTTGAACACACCTTGCTCACCGGATTGGAACTGATGCAGTGGAAAGATAAGTTTACCTTGGATGTGGCGGCCTTGCCCAATATTGACGTGTTCAATCCCGTAGAAACCGCGAGCCAGCCGTTTTTTATTATTCCGGGACAGTCGCAGGGGGCGGATTCAAAAAGCCGCGTTGTCGCACCCTATATCGTGGACCGCATTGTCTTTTGTCCCTGCTATGAGGCATTTGTAGGCATGCGATACGACCGCATTGATTACGATGATCCCATGACTTCTACTTCTCGCAATTACAACAAACTGAGTCCTATGGCAGGTATGGTGTTTTCGCTTCAGGAGGATCTCTCGTTTTACGCCAATGTGGGTAAAGCATTTGCGCCTCCTTCGAGCCTCGTAGCAGGCCCGCGAGAAACCGAGGAGAGTTTCCAGATGGAAGTGGGCGCGAAAAAATTCCTGATGGACGACCGCTTGCACGCGAGCCTCGCAGTTTATCATTTGTCAAAGAACAACATCGGAATCCCCGATGCGACGGGTGTCACACAGCAAGATGGAGATCAACGGTCTCGCGGTGTCGAGCTTGAGATGATGGTGCGCCCCGTGAGAAATTGGCACACGTTTTTGTCCTACGCATTTTCCAATGCCACACTCACACGCTTTGCCGAATTTGTCCCCGTGTTCACGCAAACGGGTATTACATACCAGCTTATGGATCGTTCGGGAAATAGGGCGGCTTTTTCGCCGCGCCATATTTTCAATGTGTGGACGGCGAGAGGATTTGATAATGGGTTGGAATTTGGGATTGGCGCGCGCTATGTCACCAGCCAGTTTATTGCCGCAGATAATCAATTTCAAATTGGGGATGTATTGACGCTGGATGCATCCGGATCTTATACGTACAAGCAGATAAAATTTCGCATCAATGCCAAAAATTTGGCCAATCGGGAATACGAAACGCAGGGTAGCCTTGGTGCCCCTACCTCAGTTATCCCGGCCAATCCATTTGGACTATACTGCGCTTTTGAAGTTAATATTTGAACTATGCTTGACTTGACTACAGACCGAAATGCGCTCTGGCAGCGACAGTTAAAGCGGTTGCGAGGTATGCTGTCGCCAGTGCTGAATGGCAATGATTTTTATCGCGACAAGTTGAATCGGGTGGGTATTTATCGTCCCGAGGATATTCAGACGCGCGATGATTACAGGCAGTTGCCCTTCACGACTAAAGCTGAATTATCGGCTGATCAGATGGCGTATCCGCCTTATGGCAGCAACGTGACTTTTCCGCCAGATCACTATATCCGCGTCCATCAAACATCGGGGACTACGGGAGATCCTTTGAACTGGTTGGATACGGTAGAGAGTTGGGATTGGTTTGCGCGTTGCTGGACTTATGTGTATCGCGGGGCGGGCGTGACGGCAAATGACAGATTGTTTTTTGCCTTTTCCTTTGGCCCTTTTATCGGATTCTGGAGCGGGCATGAAGGTGCGCGTTTAATGGGGACAATGACCATCCCTGGGGGGGCTATGTCCTCAATTCAGCGTTTGCAAGCAATTCGGGATCATGGGGCTACTGTTCTTGTCTGTACGCCGACGTATGCCCTGCATCTGGCAGAGGTGGCTGAGGCTGAAGGCATTGATATTGCAGGTGGGACTGTTCAGACCACGATTCACGCAGGCGAACCCGGTGCGGGATTGCCTGCGACCAGACAGCGCATTGAACAGGCATGGGGCGCGCGTTGTTACGACCACGCCGGGGCGACTGAGGTGGGTGCGTGGGGATTTGAGTGCGCGTTTCGAGATGGCATGCATATCAACGAAGCCGAATTTATTTGTGAAGTGATCGATCCCGATACGGGCGAACAGGCGAGAGAGGGGGAACTGGTGCTCACCAATTTGGGACGCGCTGGCATGCCCGTTATTCGCTATCGCACGGGCGATCGCGTAAAGCTGAATACAGAAATTTGTGGTTGCGGTTCGAGTTTCTCGCGTCTTGAAGGGGGCGTGATTGGACGTATTGACGATGCGTTGATTATCCGCGGTGTCAATTTTTATCCCAGCGCGATTGAAAATATCGTGCGGGAATTTCCCGAGGTGACCGAGTTTGCGGTGGATATTTATCGACGAGGCGAAATGGATGATATGCAAATTCGCATTGAGTTAAATGGCGGAGAATCGGGTGCAATTTCTGAGGCGATAGGTCGAGAGGTGCGACATATTCTGGGCATTCGCGCCGGCGTTCAAACCGTGCCGCACAATACGTTACCGAGATTCGAGTTGAAAGCGAGACGGTTTACAGATCATCGAGTTTAATTTAATGGAAAGTGTTTCTATGATTTCAGATCATTACGATGTCATTGTCATTGGTGGGGGACCTGCGGGAAGCACGACAGCCGCGCTGGTCGCTGAATACGGGCACCGCGTGCTGCTGCTGGAGCGAGAGGAGTTTCCCAGGTTCCAGATTGGCGAATCTTTGATGCCGGGTACGTACTGGTCGTTTAAGCGACTGGGGCTGCTCGACAAACTGAAAAAAAGTGCGTTTGTCAAAAAATACAGCGTTCAGTTTTTCAGCGGGTCTGGAAAAGGCTCTGCGCCATTTTATTTTCACTTACACGATCCCCATGAGAGTTCGATTACGTATCAGGTGTTGCGCTGCGAATTTGATCTTATGATGATGGATAATGCCCGCGAGAAAGGCGCCGAAGTCGAGCAGGGGGCGAGTGTGCATCAGGTGCATTTTAGCGGGGATAAGGCAACGGGTGTTCAGGTGAGATACCGCGATGGGCAGATCAAAGATATGTCTGCCAGTGTCATTGTAGATGCGACGGGGCGAAGCGCGCTTATTTCGAGAAGGCTAAAGACCAAGACGATTGAGCCGAAGCTCAAAAAGGCGTCTATTTTTACCCACTACAAAGGCGCGTTCCGCGATGAGGGTATCGACGAGGGTGCAACGCTGATTTTACATACGCAAGACAAGGATTCCTGGTTCTGGTACATTCCGTTGCCAGATGATGTGGCCAGCGTGGGCGTTGTTGGGGGATTGGATTATTTGTTGCAAAATCGCAAGAGAACCCCTCAGGAAATTTTTGATGAAGAGTTGGCAAAGTGTCTCCGCATGCAAGAACGGCTCGCGGGAGCCGAGC
>JAJEAX010000067.1 GCA_022822565.1 Candidatus Latescibacterota bacterium | reverse complement strand
GGAAGAACTGACTGCGCTTCGCATCGACCCCATCAATCGCGCGATTCTCTCACAGCGTTCAGGCCGAGGTTTTGTCAATCGCGACCTGCTCGAAACCGTATTGGGCAACCTGCTCGAATGCGTCGCACCCGGCTCCCACAATGCGTCTGAAGCCGCGCAGGCAACCCTGACTGAAAATATCGAAGAAATCGCCGACCAGCTCTACGCCATGATCTACCAATCGCTTCAAGCCGCACAGGGCGAAAACGGCCCGATAGAAGACGTGGCACTACAATCCGCCTTCGCGCTCATTTCTCGACTGCCCCAACTCAAAACCCGCGCACTCTGGAACCGCTTTGCATCGCTCAAAGACCCCGCCGTGTGGGATGCGTATTTACGCAAAGTACACAACCTGGATAACAGCGACCTCGCCGCCCTCGCATTTGCGCCCGTCATTGACAAAGCCATTGAAGCGCGCACCTTTGATCTCTACGAAACATTTCTCGCCGAAAAGGGCGTACAATCTGCCTTCGCATATCAGATGCAACTCGTCGCCAGTGCGTATCCCGGATGGCGCGTCTTGTTTTATCACGACATCGCCAATGCCCTCACGCAAACCGGCGAGGTTGAAAATTTCGACTGCACGCCCATCCCCCTCTTGCCCCGTGCCATCTCAGAACTCGGCGGGCGTTATTATCAAGCCGATATCCACCCGGAAACCACCATTGCAGACGCCAACTTTCTCGAACACCCACACCGCGGCCTCACAACCGGTCAAACAGGCATCATAGGCTACGGGTGCATCATCTATCCCTGCACGCTCGGCGGATTGACAGGAAGAGCGCGGCAGCGACATCCCACTATTGGCAATTTTGTAAGAATAGGCACAGATGCCACATTGCTCGGACCCGTCGTCATTGGCGACCGCTCCACGATCGGCAGTGGTACAGACATCTACGGCTATGTCGAAACGGGCATGGGCTGTCAAATCGCATCGTCAGTCGTACTCGGCACCGTGCGCTCTGGTTCCCGAAACCCGGGAAAAATCATCCTAGGAGATCACGTGCGCGTAGGCGACGGCACAATCGTTGAAAACAGCACCGAACTGGATCTCATCATCCCCGACAAATCCGAAATCCCCGCGCGTTCCCACATCGTCAACGACGGCTTTGGCAACCCCAAATACGACAGGGAATAAAAAACACTCATCCCGCATCATCAAACGGCATCACTGCTGACGCTTCGCCAGAAGCATCAAAAGAAAGCACCCGATCGTACAGCGTTGGGCCGTGCAACTCGCGATAATACGCGAACAAATACTCATTGCAATAGCCCGCCCACTTGCCCCATCGCGCCTCGCCCCACCGGCATATCTTCGCATCTGAACCCGTTACACCGTACCATTCTCGGGCAAATTTTCGCACCCAGGTATCAACGGGAACCGCATAGAGCCGATCCAACGAGAACAGATCGATACACCGCGCCACCTTAATGCCAACCCCACTGCCGGGCAGTGCGTACAAATCATCAGAAACACACCGCCAGGTATCCAGATCTGCCCCTCCATCGCGTATTGACCCGGCGATAAAACGCGCGGTCTCAGCCACCCGCTCCGAACGCCAACCAAAACGGTGGTGCCTGTAAAATCCGCCATCCAACTCAGATAGTGCATCTGGACTGGGGAATGTCCAGTACGTCTCGCCCTCAAAAACTCGTCTCTCACCCAGAGTTCGCGCAATAAATCCGATCCGCTTTTTGGTCAACGACATATGTGCTTGAACCGAGAGAACATAAGAAATAATACACTCGAATGGATCCTGGCGGACAAATTGCAGCCCCTTCAACAAATCCCGTGCCCTTCGCAAATAGGTATCCTCGCGCGGCACCCTGATCTGGGGCATGTGATCCAGCCTTAAATACCACCTCAAAAAATCATCGATCTCCATCTCACCACAGTATGTAGTCACCTGCTCGGACGATGCGCGATACGCGATCTGATCTCCCTTATGTCTCAGATGCACAACCACGCCATAAGCAATACCCTTCCACCATCCATCGACATCTCGCCCCCACCGAAACACCTGTCCCGATCCCAGTGTCAATCCTATATTAACCGACGTACTCTCGAGCATGCCCTCAAAACAATGCGTCGCCATAATCCGATCCTCTCCGATTGCGATATATATTGACAAAAACAAAACTTTCTTTATGATAAGCGCGTTAGGCAGCCAGTTTCTTTCAGGAGATCGAGAATGAGTACCCACGCGACATGGCACTTCTTTGCACTCTGCTTTGCACTTATAACCTCATGTGCGTCTGCGCCTCGCGTTCAACAATCCCAGGTTCAGCCACCTCAAACTTATCAAACAGAAACCGCTGCAACAACACCTGCAGACACCCTCTGGTGGGCGGCTTTTAACGATAGCCGTCTCGACAGTTTAATCGCTCAAGCACTCGCGTACAACCACAATCTGCACGCTGCCGCGGCACGTCTCAAAGCCGCACGCGCACAGGCCAAAATGGCCGGCGCACCGCTATACCCGCAAATCAGCGCGGGATCATCGGGATTGAGACGCAAACAAAACTTCATTGGATTTCCCATTCCCGGGCAGGCGCCTGGAGAGGTGCTCTCAAACACCAGCACCACCTATGGCGTTTCCATAAATGCCGCGTGGGAAATCGATCTCTGGGGGCGGCTTGGCGCAAGTGCTGCGGCCGCACAAGCCACCTATCAGGCAACACAGGCTATGTATCGGGGCGCGCGCATGTCACTGGCCGCACAAACCGCCAAAGCGTGGTTTGCCACCATAGAAGCCAGGCGCCAACTCGAACTCGCGCAGGCGACGTACGAAAACAGCCTCACCAACCACGAACAGGTACGCACGCGCTACGAACGGGGGGTGCGGCCCTCACTCGACATGCGCCAGAGCAAATCCGAACTCGCGTTATCGCAAGACCGCCTGCACCAGCGCGAACAACGCTATGAAATGGCCATTCGCCAACTCGAAGTACTCATCGGTCGCTATCCCTCGGGCGCATTCGCCATTGCCGGAGACCTCCCTCAGGTACCACATCCAGTGCCCGCGGGCCTTCCGGCAGATCTCATTTCCCGGCGCCCCGACCTCATTGCTGTTGAACGCCAATTTGCCGCGTCTCAGGCCAATCACAAAGCCGCCAAACGCCTGCGTTATCCGCGCATCAGCCTGACCGCTTCGAGCGGAACCAGCAGCGACGCATTGGGCAACCTGCTCAATGGAGACTTCAGCGTATGGAATCTGATCGGCAACCTCACACAACCCCTCTTCCAGGGCGGGCGCATACAGGGCAATATCGACCTGGCAAGTGCCAGAGAAAACGAAGCTGCCGCCCTATTTGCCCAAACCGTTTTGCAAGCTTATGGCGAAGTGGAAAACGCACTCTCAGCAGAAGCGCATCTGGCAAAACGCCAGGCCGCGTTAGAAACCGCCGCTGAACAGGCGCGGGAAGCACGTCGATTGGCAGAAGATAGATATTACAGAGGGCTTATAGACCTGTTGACCGTGCTTCAAACCCGCAACACGGCTTACCTCACCGAAAGCCAATTGCTCGTTGTGCGCCAACAAAGACTCCAGACGCGCATTGACCTTCACCTCGCATTGGGCGGCGGGTTTCCCAACCGCGAAACCATAATAACACCATAACAGGGGAGGACCTCACTGCTTCACCGCGCAAAATAATCCAGAGTGGGACAGCCCCATAGAAAGTCCCTTGCTCTCCAACACCTGCAGCCCTCATTTCTTGCAACTGTCTCTTTTTGGAGGTAATCATGCAGAACAACAAGCAAATCATCCTGGTAATTGGCATTGCAGCCATCGCAGTAGCCCTTCTCTTGTACATCGCATTTTTGCCCAGCGAAGAGGAGATTATTCAAGAAAGTCCCTACGTCATGCAAATAGAGGAGGAAGCCAAACGCGATGATGCACTGATAGACTCTCTAAATATGGTGGTCGAGGGACTAAATGTCCGCATCGATTCTGTGCGGGCGCAAATGGATAGTACGAGCACATCAAATAAAGTTTTGCTGACTACCCTCCACCGCCTTACCAATGAGATGACAGAATACCGGCGCCTCGCCACCAATCTGAGAGGCGATCTCGAAAATGTCACAGCCTCCCGCGATAGCCTCCGCAACAGCCTCTTCGAGCAAACCAATCGCCTTCAACGCGTGACAGAAGCCCTCGAAAAAGCGCATAAGGAAAGCCAAAAATTGCGCGAAGATCTTCAGGCTACCCAACAGGATCTTCAGGTCACCCAGGAAAATCTTGAGGTTACCAAAGAAGACCTTCAGGATGCCAAGGAAATTATCAGTTCAGTCCTCGTCTATATCGGCATCGAAGATAACCTGAAAGAACAGGGGTACCTCCATACCTGGCGAAGGATTCGCAAAAACTACAAAATTATAAATTTCCCCGATGTTGACAACACCGATGTTAAAAAAGTTACCATTGGAGAAACCATTACTGTACAGGGCCAACTCGCCGCCGTATGCGACGACCATGGCAAACTGAGCAAAGACAAAGAATACACACTCAGCGAGGATAAAGAAGCCAAAACCCTCACCATCTCCTTTTCCGACCCCCTGCTCATCGGTCAGCGCATCCTCATTGTGTTGAAAAATTAGATCGCGGATTACGGGGATTGCGAGATGACGCGGATTGGGGCCTGGCAGGAGATAGGGGATGTGTTTTCAGTGATTGCGATTAAGGAATGACATGACGGGCTTTCACAACAAAGGAGGGTTGAGAATCGCAACTCTCCTTTGTTTTTTCTTTTTACTGTATCGCCCAGCCTGTGCAGACGGCGTGCGTCCGGGGTATCAGGTGGTGAGTCGCGCAGAGATCGTAGAGGCGATGCGGCAGTGTGACGATTACAATCTGATCGCCACGACCAATGGTGTGCGTTTTCAGGGGGAGATGATACTTTATCTCGCACAGAAGGCAAGAGCGCGTGATCCGCAGGGACTACCGCTATTTATCGGGTACGAAAACTGGTTTCGGGCATTTATGGAAGTGACCGCACGCACGGAAAACGCACTACCCCAGTACGCGCAGTTATCCTATCAACACAAACAGAACATGGAAGTAGATTATCGGGTAGATCGCGTCATCCGCGAGATAGTGGAAGCCCCAACACCAGAACTGGCAGTAAATGTACGAATCTGGTGGGAAGACCAGCCCGGCAAGCCGGATCGGTATTCGTATCTGGACACGCTTTCGACGCCGCATCTCAAAGTAACCAATCGGCGGGTGATGACCTATCGACTGCTGGATTTTGGAAATTGGGTTGCCTATGACGAGATCAAAGGGCTTACTGGGCGCCCAACATCCGGCATCCTGGGCTTTCTTTTTCGCATTATCGGCGAAGGAAGTGTTGTACAGACTCGCATGGCAATTTCAAAAGACGGCCTCCAGGTCAACCGAGCTACAGCCAGGAAGGGATTCATAAAAAGGATAGATACAGTAACCGTGTATCCCGACGGAAAGATGGAGAAAGATTTCCCACCCGACCGGCCCGATCTCCTGGAAATTGCCAAACGCATCACCCAGCCATTGGAAATTGAGTACGCCGAGTTATCGGATGATAGATGATGGCTTTGGAAATAGGAAATTGAAATGAATCCCTATGTCAAGCAGGTGCGTCCGCTCGAAGATTACCAACTGGAGTTAATATTTGAGAACGGCGAACAGCGGATATTCGATGTGAAGCCCTATCTCCATCGTGGCGTCTTTGTGCGCCTTCAGAATCGCGCCACCTTCCAGGCAGTCCGTGTAGTAGCCGGTTCCGTGGAGTGGCCCGGCGAGTTAGACCTGAGCTATGACACACTCTATCTGGAAAGTCAGCCGACTGCTATCGCGACCGAGGTTCTCCAAAGACAATAAAACTAAAAAAAGGAAACATGTTGGGAACTTATCATACAGGTACGACCGGCGAATATCCGAATGAGGAGCGAGTTTCACTCAAGCGCGAAGTTCACAGTCTGCTTGAAGATGCTGGAACCGAAGACTGGGATGGCGAAGGTGCTCTTGCACTTGCTCCGGAGATAGTAGATATTGCCCAGAAACTTATCGACGAGTTCCCACCTCATGTCGGTAGGCCAGATGTGAACGCTACACCACACGGTGAAGTGGATTTCGATTGGATTATTGACCGAAACGTGATGCTTACCGTCAGCGTTGGCCCCTCAAGGGAGATTGCATTCGCCGGGTTGTTTCACGGCGCACGCTTGAGCGGTTGCGAACTGTGGGAAGGCACGCTGCCACAATTTGTGCATTGCTGCTTTGAACGGCTGCACGAGGCTCAGAATTTATGACAGCAAGAGAAGCAGGGATACTCGCAAGGTTTGCTACACAAATTACGCGATTCGAGAGAAGATACAGGATGCGCCGAGTACAATTACTTTATACTTTTACCGCCTGATTTGGAAACAATTTTCTGAACGATATAATCCATATAAATTACACTTTTCAAGCAAGAAACTAAAATTTGTCCAGGCAAATCTTCTACTTGGTTATTTAACGTCCCATCTTTGAAGGAATGGTGAGCAAAATAATTCCGTGCAGTCACAAATCGCAGTATAGATAAAAAGATATGATGCTGAGATTTATTCCATTTCTTCTTTTGAGGAATCCTATCTATATTCCCAAAAATTTCGTCAGGTTTTCCGCTTAGTTCGGTTTGTCTCCAGGTTTTTTTATCTACAACCGCGCACAAAATACTTCGCTCTCTTGACTTCTCAGGTAGCTTTATTGAAAACTGATTGAATACGAGCCGCAGGTCCCGATTTTCTTCAAGCTGAGTGGCTGTTCTAAAGAACTCCCGAATCAATATTTCGGTTCGAATGGCAAATACAAGAAGATGATCAAGAACTCGGGATTGTTTGAAAATCAGTGGTCTTTTGGGACTGGTGTGTTTCAGTTGGTCATGCAAATCGGAAAAAGCACGAATCCAAGGCCAAAAACTTTCGTGTTCAGCGAGCCTCGCATAAACGTTTTCCACATCTGTTATATATCCCTCTGTTTTTAAAATCTCAGTATAGATTGGTACATTTCTAATAAATCTCCTTTCTAATTCAAATTCTTCATAAGAGATTACCTCTTTGAGTTGTACCCAAATATCATGTGGTTCTATAT
>JAJEAX010000370.1 GCA_022822565.1 Candidatus Latescibacterota bacterium | reverse complement strand
AAGCCATTGAATATCGCGCAGAAGCGTATTTGATCATGGGACAGGTGGAAAAAATGAAAAAAGCGTATGGGGTATTAGCCGCACTGAACCGCCCTCACGCAGCGCGATTGTTGACCTTTGTAACACAATGGGCAGATGGCGAAGAGAACGATGCAGATATGGCGACCTCTTTGCGCGCGTGGACGTCTGAACAAAAAGAAAAACTCGGCGAGGTAAAAACATTTGTCGAGAAGTGGTAATAGGCGAGGGGCTGGGGGCTGGGTGAACTGACTAAAAACTCCAGACTATTGAAGTAACCAAACCGATAAAACCGCCAAAAACGCCACCCCAAACAACCAGCCAGCCCAGATGTTTGTGGATCATATCCTGGACAATGGTCTTGACCATTTCGGGCGTCAACTCGTTTAGACGCTGCATAACAATGGCGTCAACCTTGTCGATCATCTCGTCCGTATAACTCGCGGTATTCAGCCCTCTCTGGATGGCATCGAGAAATTTGGGTGAGGATAGCAAGAGGCGAATTTCTGCCTGAATTTTTTTCACAAAGGGATCTCTGAGAGGCTGCAATGCCGCTGCACCGCCGAACATATTGAGCATACTGCCAAAAGGAGAGGTCATAACAGCCTCCATCAGACGGTCAAAAATGCGATCACAGTCAACGGCTTCAATAACGGGGTCGGCATTGAATTCATCTGGGATTTTTTGTTCGGCGAGAAATTTTTTAACATTTTCAGCGGTGAAAAACTGGTTCATAATCAAAGCGTGGATACCCGTCTTAAATTCTTCAAACCGGCTCGGCACAACACCCGAACCGTAGAGTCCCGGCACTTTCTCAAAAAGCATGTGAACCGCCAACCAGTTGGTCAAAGCACCTGAAGTTGCAAAAAGACCAACCGCGAGCAAGTGATCGGAATAAACAGGACTGACATAACCCACACCGATCAAACTGACCGCGAGCAGATTTGTCACAAGACTTTTATTCATACTGGCGTCCTTACAGAGAGCGAGCGGAAAAATCTCAAGCGTGGAGATAAGAAAACAAAGAGGCAATCAGATTGTCAAAAACGCTCAGACGACAAACCTCGTAACCGTGAGAATTTTCTCGCGGATACCCAATAGTTCCAGCCCGGGGTGCCTGGCCCGCCTGAAGAACGCCCGAGGCATCGGACGCCGCGCGATCGTACACGGCGTATTGCAACTCTGTACCCGCGCGTTGTGCCGCTGCTGCGAGCTCGGTAATCAGACCCTGATCGAAATGCATCTGGCTATCTCTTGACCAGACCGCCGGACGACCATCGAGCTGAAGTTGTTGGTTCCGTGGCATAGGGGCAGAATCTACTGCGATAAAAATCTCGACCGAATTTCGCGCAGTCCAGCCGCGTGCCCCAATCAATCCGGTCTCTTCCTGAACGAGAAAACACAAACAGATCGTGCGACTGGGTTTTGTTTTTTCTTCCACAATGCGCTGAAGCAGACGCAACAGCGTGAGACTCCCGCCCCGGTTATCAAATAACCACGCTGAAATGAGCGGATCGTCGGGCGGGCCAAAAAAATGAGGACCGCGCACGCCGGCCACTGGTACAGCAGTCGATCCGACGCGCACACCTGCGCGGGAGAGTTGATCGGGCGTCAGACCTGTGAGCAAATGACAATAGGGCCAGGTAATGCCGCTTTGTCCCGTTGCAAATTGCGTATTGGGATCCGATGGGTCAGTCGTATGCGTAGAACCAAAACAGAGGTGTGCCGGAACCGTCTCTGCCCCATCTGAAATGATCTCAACAGGACATTCACCGAGTTTCCAGGGATGCAAACCACCACTCGGGCGCACCTGCAAGGTACCATCGGCATTAATCGCGGTAATCACCATAGCGAGTTCATCCATGTGACTCGCAAGCGCGATACGCCCCAGATCGGGATTTTGCCCGGGAATTTCCACCCAAACATTGCCTTGCTGGTCTTGTTTCGGTGCATGCCCCAAATCGGCAATGCGATCCATAATAACCCGGGCCATAAGTTCTTCGCGGCCCGATGGTGCGGGAACGCGCAAAAGGTCTGATAGCAGAAGTACATTGGGATCGTCTTGAGGATAAGACATAAAGTGTCACCTTTTCGTTTCATGATTATTATCGACCACTAAGAATACGCTGACGCGTGTGATTTATCAAGCTATTTCAAAATTCATGAAGCCTTTTAGCGATTTATCCGTCCAATGAATTGACGTAAAATCTTACTCCCTTTCCGCGTGAGAAAACTATGAACCGCCAATCCGCCCTGTTACCGCGCATATCAGTAAATCGCCCCGTTACGGTTGCGATGTGCCTGGTCGCGTTGTTACTGGTGGGTATTATGGCCTATTTTCGCGTACCGGTGAAATTTTTTCCCTCGGGATTTACACCGGCTTTTTTGTATGTGGATATTGAATACAATCACCGCAACGCCTCGCCCCAGGAAGCCGAACAACAAATCGCCCGCCCGCTGGAAGAGCAGTTGCGCGCAGTGAAGGGCATAAAGAAAATTCGCACGTACAGCGCGTCTTACGGCGTGGATGCGCCCATTGAATTTCAGCCCGATACAGATATGGTCCTGGCTTATAATCAGGTGGTTGACCGCCTCGAACGTCTCAAATTAGAATTGCCAGAAGAGGTGCGCGATCAAGTCTATGTGTATAAATTCAATGTAGATAGCTGGTCCATTATGTGGGCGGGCGTCTCTCTGGATCCATCCATTACCGATCCCCATAAATTCTTAAACTTGCATGTGAAACGGCGTTTGGAACGGGTCGAGGGTGTGGGCAGAGTCAGCTTTTGGGGTGTGGATGAAAAAGAAATCATGATTGAACTCAGCCACGAGCGATTGATGACCCGGGGGGTGGATTTGGGAACGGTGGTGCAATCGCTGCGATCGGACAACTTCGCGCTTTCGGTCGGGCATGTGCGCGAAGGCGGCAAGCGATTTTTCGTGCGATCACTCGCCAAATATCAAAGTGTAGATGAAATCAAAAATATTCTCATCCGCACCCCCCGGGGCGAAGTCCGCCTCGGAGATATATCAGACGTAGTTTACGATATCCCTGGACGGTCGTGGTATCAGCGCATTGATGGACGAGAAGCCGTATCAATCGCAATTTATCAAGAATCAGGTGCCAATATTGTAGAAGTATGCGAGCGCGTGGTAGCGGCTCTGCAGGAGATAGAAAGCGATCCGCTGGTAGAAAAACAGATCGCGTTCAATGTGTTTTTTAATCAGGGCGAATACATCAACGATTCGATTCGCAATTTGGAAACCACAGGGCTTTGGGGCGGGCTATTTGCCGCGATGGTCTTGCTGTTCTTTTTGCGAACAGTGCGGATGACGGCGATTATCACCCTATCTATTCCCCTGTGTGTAATGATCACAATTACGGCACTTTATTTTCTCGGCTGGTCGCTCAATGTGCTGACCATGATGGGACTGATGGTGGGCGTGGGGATGGTGGTCGATAATGCCATTGTAATCCTGGAAAATATCTATCGCATGCGCGGCAAAGGACTGCCCATCAAAGAAGCAGCCATCGCAGGTGCCGGCGAAGTCGGGTTGGCAATCACCATGGCAACGCTGACTACGGTGGTCGTGTTTTTGCCGCTGATGCTGATGAGTGGCAGTGTAGAACTGACCTTTTTCCTTGCGCGCATTGGTGTGCCGGTTGTGGTCGCACTTGTGGGGTCGCTATTTGTGGCTCTCATTTTTATACCACAGGCGGCATTGCGCTTTGGCGGTTCCCAGGTCAAATCCGACCCCGCGAT
>JAJEAX010000044.1 GCA_022822565.1 Candidatus Latescibacterota bacterium | reverse complement strand
CATATACCAACTCACTCAATGTCACCATACCAGCCAGATAATCCGCCCTATATGATCGGGCGATGGGGCGCGTCCGAGCCGTGTGAATACACTGGTGCAACCACGCATCCGAGACCATCCCTTCAGGTGGCTTCATCAATGGCGTGAAGGGAATCAGACCCGATTGCCCCGATTCGAGGACGCGCTGACCTTCTATCTCAATCAGCCTGATCACCCTGTACTGAACCGCGAATTGGTAGCCGAGATGCTCCTGGACATAATATCCGGGATCGCGCCGCCCGGCATTGGGACGCAGGTAGATCACATTGGAAAAGATAGGCAGGCCGTGTTGCCGAATAGCATGTCCAATATAGCCTGCCATGCGGCGCGGCATAGGCGGATTGGTGCTGTCAGTCGTTTGAAACTCGTTGTGAACCAATACCTCTTCGCCATCGATACGCACGCGAATCAGGCTATCGGTCTGGTGTGCTTCAATCGTGAATTGCTCTGTGTCAATGACGGCAAGAACTTCAACGTCCTCGCGTCCGAGGGTGAAACTGGCAAAGTCGTCGGGATAAGTTTGAATGAGGTGTTTGGATATTGCATCAAATTCGGCCATGTGAGATGCCCCGGTCTGAAGGTTGGTTGTAAAACGCAACAGTCAGAACGCAAGCAAATATCAGGCCAATGTCACAAAATTGAGTGATAAAAAAGGCTCGACAGAAACGCAGGCACCTCATTATGCTTTCAATATGCAGTATTGCGGTCTTATTCACAACTTGAATTTAAATCCGCAGATGGACGCAGATGGGCACAGATGAAAGGCAAAAGTGTATATTTTGATCAATGGATGAGTGGTATAGTGAAAGATATGTACCACATGCCCGAAGCCAGCCAATCCCTCTGTCAGAAGCGGTGTACAACTGGTCGATTTCCAGATCAGTTCATTAGGATGGGCAGAGCCTGCACTGGACTGTTTCTATCCAGTGATGTGAGGATGTACAGGATAAACCACCCACTCACAGCCTTGCGCCCGTGAGCCAACCGATTTGGACTGGCTTTGAGACACTCCCAAGACATGAGCGAAGGCGCAGCAACACCCCCACCTTCAACACGCTCAATTTTGGCTCTCTTTCATTACTGCTTGCATGAGGCCAATCAAATATTGCGTCGCGTTACTACACGATGCCTTTCCACATTCTTGAAGGATATTTGCAACTTCACGGGAATACCTCTGATTGTCCCTTTTTAAGTATGCTCTGCTGAATATACTGGCCACCACATCAACGAATCTCTTTCTACTGCTATCTTCCGTAAGCAACTCCAGCGATTTTATTGAAACGAGTTGACCTTCAGCAGGAAAACAACGATGTAAAGACGATATCCTTTCATATAGGGATTCAGCTCTAAAGCTACGTGAAATATCAATATCTTTTTCAGGAATAGACCAATTATCAATGAATACTGCAAAGGTGGCATCGCCTCCGCCTTGCTTAAAATAGTCCGTGATTAAATGGAATAAACAATAATCGAGTATGTGGGAATGGATAATTTGGGCTATCGGGCGTTCTCGCACTTGTCGAAATTCCTCCCTGGCTTTGTTACCAAAGCCCTCATAAGCAACTATAATTTTACGATATTTTGGCTCTGCGGTATTCACACGAGAAACAAATATGGACACAGGCAAGTCTGCCAAGAGTTTTGCAATACATACGGCACGAGAATTTCCAATGCCGTCGTTTTTTAACGGCCTGCTCTTACCCAGACCAAAAGCATCTTTGCATCGGGCAAAAATCATCTCCTCAGCAGATTGCTCGTAAGCTATACCAACGCCAAGAAACCAATCAGTCCTTGGGTCATCTTTGATAGTTGGTGTTCCAGATTCATCGAAAAGTACTACCATATTTTTAGTCGCCACAAGTGCTCGCTCCTCTTTTCCAATACTGAGAAAAATTTTAGAATGTGCTGATCAACAGATGGCGCGATTTATGACCCTTCTTTGCCGAAGCTTCTGCCAAAGATCAGGAAATCGCCAAATTCAATCGTGCCATCGCCATCCAAATCGTATTTCGCGTCATACTGCTCATCACCGCGACTTAATCCAAACTGGCTTGCAAAGAGCAAAAAGTCACTCAAATCAACCCGCCCATCGCCATTAAAGTCAGGATTAGGAGCCTGAGGTGCAATGTATAGCGACATATCCCATAGCAGAACCGTGCCATCATTTGACCTCGAAGCGAGCAGCATTCCATCGGGCGAAAACATTATAGAATAAACCCCAGAATGCTCAAGCGTAGCGATAGTGCGACCTGTCATAACATCCCACAGCTTGACTTCATCATTAAAATATCCTCCCGAAGCGAGACTCGTTCCATCAGGCGAAAACGCCACGGAATGGATAGCATCCGTATGCCCTTCCATCGTGGCGATAGGGCGTCCTGTAGGAACTTCCCACAGCTCGACTATTCCGCTATCTCCCCCCGAAGCCAGCATCGTCCCATCTGGAGAAAATCCCATAGAAGAGATCCAAGACGTATGTCCTTTAAGGGTAGTAATGGTGCGCCCTGTCGCAACGTCCCACAATTTGATCTCCTGTCCGTATCCGTTATATCCTATTGAAGCGAGGATTGTACCATCGGGCGAAAATGCTACGGACAGGACTTGTCCCCTGTGTCCTTCGAGAGTAACGATATTGCGACCCGTCGAAATGTCCCACAACTTGACCGTGTTATCATCTGATCCTGAAGCCAGCAGCATTTCATCCGGTGAAAATACCACAGAAGAAATCCATGATGTATGTCCTTTAAGGGTAGCGATAGCGCGACCCGTCGCAACGTCCCATAGTTCGATAGCATTACCTCGACCTCCCCACGAAGCAAAAATTGTCCCGTCGGGTGAAAACACTACAGAACTGACATGGTCTATATGCACTTCAAAAGTAGCAATAGTGCGACCTGTTGAAATGTCCCATAACGTGATTGTGTTATCAGAAGATGCCGAAGCGATAGTTATTCCATCCGGTAAAAAAGCTACAGAAGATATCTTCTCCATATGCCCCTCAAAGGTGACAACAGGATGACCAGTATTAACATCCCATATCTTAACCATTCTATCTATTCCTGCTGCGAGCATCGTCCCATCGGGAGAGAATGACGAAAAAAAGACATTGCGCGAATGTCCTTCAATAGTAGAGACACTTTCCGTCAACACATCCCATAGTTTGACTCCATCTTCGCCACCTGAAATGAGGGTTTTTCCGTCAGGGGAAAACGCAACAGAATTGTCATGACCCTTATGCCCTTCGAGCGTAGTAATATTTGTTTGCATCGCCGTGTTCCATAGCTTGATCGTGCCATCAAAAGATCCTGACGCAAGAGTGGTTCCATCGGAGGAGAATGCCACAGAATAGACCACACCTGTATGTCCTTCAAGCGTGGCGATATTGGTTTGCGTCGCCAGGTCCCACAGCTTGATTGTCCCATCGTGTGCTCCTGACGCGAGAATTGACATTTTAGGCAAAAAAGCCACAGAAGTAACCGCACCCGTATGCCCTTCAAGCGTAGCAATATGTCGCCTCGTTGATACATCCCATAGCCAAACATTTCCTGCATCCGTTGAACTATTTCCACCCCATGATCCTGATGCAAGTGTGCCATCGAGAGAAAACGCAACAGAAGTGACCGAATGCGTATGCACAAGCGTGGCGATATGTTGTTTCGTCACAAGGTCCCACAACTTGACTCGCTGCCCTGAAACTGAAGCGAGTGTTGTACCATCAAGTGAAAACACAACAGAAGTGACCCAACCTGTATGCCCTTCAAGTGTAGCGATGGTGCGACCAGTCGCAATATCCCATAGTTTTATTGTTTTATCACTTGCCCCCGAAGCGAGCATTGTGCCTTCAGGAAAGAACGCAACAGAAGTGATAGATCCCGTATGCCCGGTGAATAGCGCGAGTTCACGCAATGTCGCCGCATCGTAAAGCCACACACCAATACCACCTGCCACAGCGAGGCTTTGACCATCTGGTGAAAACGCTACGGCTCTATCACTTTCACCTAAGTGTCCTTTGCCCAGACGAATTATTGCGCCATCGGGTAAATGCCATTTACGGTAATCACCACCCATGATCGGCGTGGCAGGCATTCCAACTCCCACGGCGTTAAAAGTCACAGGCTCAAATCCAGGGATTGTTACTCCAACAGTATTTGTTCCCAGATTTGGGCCAAGTGTGATTATACTCTGCGCCCTACCATTGGCATCGGTCATTGTATTTTCAACAGTGAATCTTTGACTGAGCTTCCCATCGCCTTTGGTGACCTTGAATGTGACCTGTACATCTGATAAGGGATTATCGTGCTGATCTTTCACTTCAACGACAAACGGGTTTGTCAACTCCATACCGGGCGTGCCCTGCTGGTTATCACCCGAAATTTTCACAAGCGTTTGAGGACGGGGTCGTATCCACTCAGACATATCCCACAGAATGACTGTACCACTACCACCCCCTGAAGCAAGGGTTGTCCCATCGGGGGAAAACGCAACAGACCAGACAGGTTGCGTACGCCCAAAATCAGAATGCTCATCTATATGCCTATAAGTCGCGATATTTTGTCCCGTCGCAATGTCCCACAGTTTAACGGTTCTATCACTTGACCCTGAACCGAGTGATGTCCCATTGGGCGAAAATGCAACAGACCAGACCGAAGACTTATGCCCTTCAAAGGTGGCAATATTAGTTCGCGTCGCCACATCCCACAGCTTGATTGTGCTATCAGATGCCCCTGAAGCGAGGGATGTTCCATCGGGAGAAAACACCACTGAGTTGATAGGCCGCGTATGTTCCTCAAGAGTGGCGATATTTTCTTTTCTCGCTACGTCCCAAAGCTTGATTGTGCTATCCCATGATCCTGAAGCAAGCATGGCCCCATCGGAAGAAAACACTATTGAACTGACCCTATGTGTGTGTCTTAGCGTGGCAATGTTTTCTTTCGTAGCTACGTCCCACAGCTCGATTGTACTATCCTGTGAACCCGAAGCAAGCATTGTACCATCGGGAGAAAATGCCACTGAACGGACAGAACGAGTATGCTTCTCAAGGGTAGCGATATTTTCTTTGGGCGCAATATCCCATAGTCTGATCGTGCCATCGTGCGCCCCTGAGGCGAGAGTTTTGTTATCGGGAGAAAACACCACTGAGTTGATAGGCCGCGTATGTTCCTCAAGAGTGGCGATATTTTCTTTTCTCGCTATGTCCCACATCTTGATTGTGCTATCCCATGAACCTGAAGCCAGCATGGCCCCATCGGAAGAAAATGCCACTGAACGGACAGAACGAGTATGTCCCTCAAGCGTGGCGATATGGTGTGGCGATAATTCCTGCAGACTAAATGCCTCTGCTTCCCATGCGCTAACATTCCCTTCAGTATCAACCGCCATAATAAAAATCGGATGCACTGGAGGTTCGGAAAGACTGGAAAATACAGCAGACGGAATAACGCCATCATAGTCAAACTCAACAATAGCCTCTCTTTCGCCTGCAAATCCACGACACGCCTTCACTTCAAGGAACCCGGCAGCGGAGTGCGGTTCTCTTGTTTCAACGAATAGAATCACCTGATGAAGCCCATCTGAAGCACGGACTTTGAGTTGAATAGAGACGCGACCCGTCCCGGCTGGATAGAATCGCGGTGACAGGAGTTGTCTGGTAGGTGTCTGTACCCCTTTTTCAAGTGAAATATTTGCATTAAAGTATGGATTGGACACCAAGAATAAGGCACTACACGCAGATAGAGAATGTCGTTGAAAGCCATACGACATGATGTAATTGCCATCCCTGAAATCGTGCGACAATCCAAAGGCATGTCCAAGTTCATGTGCCGCTGTGTGGAAGCTAAATCCACCAGGAACCAACCCATATCCACCATTTTTCTCTCTCCTGACCCCGACACCTCCAGCCTGCTTACCATTACCAGTACCAATTGCGTCTATACTATTGTCAACGACGATGAAGTAAATATTCTTTCTCACATCAAACACTTGTTCAACCTCGTCAAGCACGGTAAGAGATGTGTTGTCAAGATAGTGACTGTCGGAGTGTTGTCCGTCCATGCGATGAACCAGCGGTTCGTCCTGGGCGTCGGTCTCAAAGCGAAAGGTCTTGTTCCCATATCCATGTGCCTGCATCTGTTCCACATAAAAGGTCTGAATCTGGCGAATTGCAACTTTCATCGAATCAACTACTTCCTGACGAAACGGACGGTCATTTGGCAAGAAGTAGATCATCCGCACAGTACGCGGTTCGCCCACGTTCAAATTAAGCGCGTGCTTTGTAGCAGCATAGATGCTATCGCGTGCCTGCATGTCTTCAAGATTGAGAGGTAGGCAAAAATGTACATTGTTCCCGGCAGATGGATGAGAAGCATACCCAACAGACGAGAAGCAACCGCAGATAACCGCAGATAGACACTGATAAAAAGCAAAACGAATAATGGAGCTTTTCATGGGTTTGTGCTCCTTTAATCTACTTCTATTGACGATGATATCTTATTCACGATTCAAGACGTGCCCCATTATACGCTTTTTCTATATCAGACAAAGACTTATGGGCGGATGTAAAAGCAACCTTTAGTCTTTTCTTTAAGTCATGTTCATACCAGATTACATTGCCAGATTCCCAAGCCAGAAATTCAGCTATTTCAAGACAATCTGAGGCCATAGCGAGAGGTCCTTCGAGTTCAAGTACCCAGAGTTTGGGCGTGAAGTGGACAAACTGATTTCTCCAATGGTTTAATCGTTTGATAGATTGATCTTGGGTACCTGTGGGAACGAACTGTTGGCTATCCCCGTACCTTTTCATTGGCGGCTTATCATCTTTGATCTTCTTATAAAGGTCGAGGAAGTTAGCGAGTTTCCCGCGCGGCTCTGGCTCGTCGCTTCTATCATTTTCATACCAACTTAACCACCGATCCGCATCCTTTTCGTGAAGAACATTCAAGCCATGACTTCCTGTGAGCGCAAGGACCATCATGCCCTGGATGCCGCTATGCAGAGCGAAGATCGCCCACTTCCACTGACGCGGATCATCGATGACCCGTTGTAGCTGTTCTGAGAACATCTCGAAGTCCGAAACCGTCTCGATCCATTCATTTGTGCTCAGCCATTCATTTTTCAAGTTATTTGGTTCTTCTTTTGGATGGAATATTTCTTGGTACATCTGATCCATTTCATTTTGAATCGCGTTATTCTCCTGTTTCATAATACACCTCCTGATAAGAGTGACTCTCCGAATACTCCTGTTCATCAATTTTACTATCCAGTGGAGTCCCTTGTAGATGTGAGGTAGGTCGTGCCATTCTCACTCAAACAATTTCTGCGAGATTTTGTTTTCATTTCACCAAACCCTTTTGTCGTCCGCGGCGTAAGGTGCGTTTTTGGTCTGCAGGATTTGAGGGATAGGCAGTGATGACGCGCCCGTCTCGTATCACGACCTTGCGATTCACAAGCCGACTCAACGTCTGTATCTCTCGCTTTCGGGTCTCGATCTCGCGGGCGGCATCCCGGTTACGCATAAAATAGGTCTCGTCGTCAATCTGCGTTCCATACGCGAGAATGATCCGTATATCCGCTTTGCGAATGCCGCGCTGTTGCATGCGTGTCTCGGCGTGTCGGCTATAAATGATGTCAGTCATTGATCATCTCCTCCTTGATCAGTTTCGGAATTGGTCTTTTGAGAATCCGCCTTCAACAAAATATTCCTCTTCTCATCGCCTTGTAGCGACGTGGCTATAAACTCTGCGATTACGCCCTCTTTATCCCGTTCCAAAATATCCGGTAGCTTTTCTTCAAGCCACTTCGCACGCTCCTCACCGGCATCTTCTGCCATCAGTTGCTCGGGAATCTCGGAGAGCCGCGCACAACCAGTTTCAAGGCATATCCTGGCAATAGGAGATCCGTTAGCAATGTGGTCGATTTCTTCGTTACAGATGTCGTAGTGAGGAAACTTGAAATCTGATGCGATGCTGAGAACGCCGCTATCTACATCAACAATGGTAGGAATAGTGAGTTCTTCTGCTAACTTTCGCAAATAGTAAGTGAATGGATTGTTTTTAGAGGAATCAAAGGGCTTACCCATAAAACTATCATCCAGATGTTCGCCAAATAGATCAGCCTTATCGATGGACTCTTCTTCTCCGCCGGCACCTTCGTCCATGCCGTGCTGAAGATATGCGCTGCCCCCACTCCAAAATCCATCAATTTGCATCAAATGATCGTACGCTTCCTCCACCTCTTTCAATTTTTCGCGTCGCCAAGCAAGGCTGCCCTCGGCCAGAAGTACAAAAAAGAGCGGTGCCATATTAATGATCTCGGTGGCATTAACACCATATCGGCGTTTGATGAGGTCGTAGGCAAGTCGCGTCTTCGGTGCGACCTGCGCGCCTATCTGGACTCGGTCGGGGTTGTCGGCGGGCATATCATCGGACTCAGGAAGTGGCAAATCGCCGGTGAGTACACCAGGTTCGACGCTGAGTGCCTTGACTAAGCTTTCTATGGTGTGCTCGCGGACAGTCGTGTTCTGCTGTGAAGTGGCTTCTAAGCGTTGGATTGTCTTCTCGGTAATTCCAGGCGGATTCACACGCTTGGTCTTTTTCGCCAGTTTAACCAGCGAAAGTTTCTGCTTTTTGCGCAGAGAGCGAAGGCGATCAGGATCAATTTTCATGGCGAGGCTCCTTGAAGGAAGTTTTCACGACGAGACCGCTTAAATTTGAAATGCTATAAAATATAATATAATTAAAATAGCCTCGCAATGGACATATTTCCAAAATAATTATTTAAAAAATAGGACATTTAGAATATAAATGTCCTATTATACCCTTAAAATACTTACCGAGACTCTGTCCCAGCGCACAAAGGGAGACAAACGCGGACATTTTGATGTTTTGCATCCCTCGGCCCGTTCCCCGTGGACGTGGCGTGGGCTTGACCAGCGTCGCCAGTAATAAAAAAATACCGCCCTCCCGATAGAGGAGAGCGGCATAGGATGGATTGGTGCTATGAACCGACGCCTGTGTTCTTCTATCCCTTCAGTTCAACAATAATATTCCGCCAGGGATCATCACCCACATTGATGGCCGCGTGAACATCTTCGCCATCGACATCTCGCCACTGCACCTGCCCATCCTCCATATCGCGAGCCTCGCGTTTGGTCCCATCTGATGAAACGCCCTGGAGTTTCCCGCCGCCGATAACCACGTACAGATAGTCATTCTCGTGCCGGTGCATCCCCGTACTCTCGCCCGGGGCAAGCGCGAGATCCCAAACGCGCACGCGATCATTTTCAAAGAGTAATTTGGTCCCAATATTTTCAGATATATTCATGGCTTCGACCTCCTGTATAAAAAATGTCAGACCGCAAATTTCTGCGCGACAAAAATATCGGCGCGTCGGCCCAGCACCGCAATATCTTTAATCTGTTCAATCGGCGTAAGACTGGTCCGCGCCAGCGCACGCTTGACCGCCTCCCACTCACTCGAAAGAACCACAACAAGGCCGTTAGGACGCAAAACCCGATCAATCTCCGCAAAAGCAGATTCATAAAGTGCGCGGAGTTCAAAAACAGACCCAACCTGACGGCCCCAGGGCGGATTGGTCGCAACCTTGTCAACAGACTGATCGGGCAGAGGCAATTGACGTGCATCCCAGTGAAAAACATCGCGCGGTTTGTGGCGACTGCCAAAATTTTCCAGCGTATCTACAACAGCTTGCTCGTCAATATCCCCGCCCTGAACCAGAGCGTAGCGACCCGCAAGCGCGCGCTCAATCATAACCGTCCCCGCACCGCACATCGGATCCAGAAAAACATCGCCATCTTCCGGACGGGTAAGCTGAACGAGTGCCCGCGCAATAGTCGGACGCAACGACGCCGGGCGATTGGCCGTCTTATACGTGCGATGGCGCATCGTGCGATCCGTAAGGCGCAACCCCAGGCGCACCTGCCTGCCGGTCTGTTGCAACCACAATTCCACATTGGCATCGTCTGGCACAAGACGCCATTTGGGAAAGCGGCGGTACACAGCCCGTTCAACCGCACCCTGCATCTGATTGCGCCGATAAGATTGCCAACCCTGCATAGACGCCTGAACAATAACGCGATACCTTGTCCGCCCTCTGGGCAACCCATTGAACTGCCTGTGTACATTGAGCGATGGAATCAGATCGGGTATCTCGCCCAGCGTATTGAGATCCTCGCGTTCCCCGCTCAGCGGCACATCCGCAAGATGTAAAAAAACATCCTCCACAGTCCCCAGTTGGCGCAACGCGAGCGGATCGCCCTGATAATTGAACTGCACCAGATCGTAATCTCGCACGCGGTCTGTCCGCACATTGGAAAGGCGATCCCCAAAACAAAACCGCAACTCCCGCACGGTAATCTGCCCAATACCCCTGAATGACGTAGTATATAAAGTCGTCACAATATCTTTTTTTACCTTTTATCTGTGTTCATCTGTGTTCATCTGTGGTTGATTTTTGCCTTTCCATTCTCACCCCAAAATTAAATCCACATCAACATACGCCTCAATCAACGCCACCATCCCACCCAGACAAACCGCATCCACATTGACATCTGGATCATAGGGAACAGTACCCGCCGATGGAACCCCAGAAATGCGCGTCACAACCCCTGGACTCATCTGCGCCGACACATCTGGCCCCCCCGGTGACAGCGTATTGTAAATCACACTATTGACCTGCAAACCGCGCGCCTGCGCCGCCTCAATCGTAAGCAGCGTATGATTAATCGTACCCAGAGCAGCGCACGCCACAATAAGAAGCGGCAAATCGAAACGCGCAGCGAGATCCACCACCAGAAAATCATCCGCAATCGGCACCAGAAGACCGCCCACACCCTCGACCAGAACACAATCGTGAATTCTTGAAAGACGATTAAAAGCATCAAAAACAGGCGCGAGATCGAGCACTCTCTCTTCCCGCACAGCCGCAATATTCGGCGAAAGCGGATCGCGCAAATAAATCGGATTAATAATATCCAGAGACTCGTTCGATCGCGCAGCCCGTCTTAACAACTCTGCATCCGCGCGACCACCCGCAGAAATCGGCTTCATAACCCCTGCATCAACACCCCGTTTCTTCAGCACCGCAGCCAACCCGGCTGTAATCGCCGTCTTGCCGATCTCGGTATCCGTACCCGTCACAAAAATACCCCGCGTCACCGCTCATCCCCTTCTGTAACAGCTACAATCGCATCGCAAACAATATCCAGCATATAATCTATCTCGCCTTTGGAAATAGCATAAGGAGGCATAAGAACAACCGTATTGACCAGCGGGCGAATGAGCAGCCCCTTTTCCCGGGCAACATCGCACACCCGATGACCTGTGCGGTCCTCAAAGGGATACGGCGTTTTATTTGCCCGGTCCAGCACCAGTTCAATAGCCACAATAAAACCCCGTTGACGAACATCCCCCACATGCGCCAAACCCCTGAACCGCTGTAACTGATCCGCCAGATATGCGATCTTATACTGCAAATTCTCCAGCGTGCGATCTGTCTCAAATTTCTCTATCGTCGCAAGCGCAGCCGCACAACCGAGCGGATTGCCCGTGTACGTATGCCCGTGAAAAAACGTCTTCATCTCCGCATAATCGCCCAAAAAAGCATCGTAAATCTCATCCGTCGCAAGCGTCGCCGCCACCGGAAGATACCCCCCGGTAAGCCCCTTACCCAGGCAGAGCAAATCAGGGGTGACATCTTCGTATTCACAGGCAAACATCTTTCCAGTCCGGCCAAATCCCGTAGCGACCTCATCCGCAATCAGAAGCACATCGTATCTATCGCACAACTCAGCCGCGTATTTGAGAAACCCCGGCGGATGCATA
This sequence comes from Candidatus Latescibacterota bacterium, assembly GCA_022822565.1. Lineage (GTDB taxonomy): Bacteria > Latescibacterota > UBA2968 > UBA2968 > UBA2968 > VXRD01. The sequence continues at coordinate 17,987 of JAJEAX010000044.1, read as the reverse complement.
AGCATGCCCCCTGCCCCCTGAACGAGCGGTTCCACGATAAAAGCCGCGAGGCGATCCGCGTGCTCGGCAATGACCTTCTCAAGGGTATCAAAACACGTCCTATCACACGACCCATTGCAGTAATCACACCGGTAGGGATGCGGAACGGGCGCAGAAACAGAAGAAAAAAGCAAAGGCCGATACACCTGGTGAAAATGCGCGATCCCCCCCACGCTCACCGAGCCAATCGTATCGCCGTGATAGCTCTCTGTCAGATGCAAAAAAGCGTCCTTCTCTCGACGCGGATGCGCCCGCTGCTGCCAGTATTGAAACGCCATCTTAACCGCAACTTCAACTGCCGTCGCGCCACTATCTGAAAAAAAAACCCGGCTGAGACCCTTCGGCGCGATCTGCACCAACTTCTCCGCAAGTTGAATCGCCGGAATATTGGACAGGCCCAACAGTGTACTGTGCGCCACGCGGTCGAGTTGCGCGCGAATAGCACAGTCAATTTCCGCAACGCGATGCCCGTGTACATTGCACCACATAGACGAAAAGCCATCGAGATAGCGATTGCCGTCGATATCTACGAGATAAACACCATCGCCGTGCGATATAATAATGGGATCCTCATCCGCATAATCTCGCATCTGCGTGAACGGATGCCAGACAACCGCGCGATCGATATCCTTCAAATGGTGTTTCTGCTCATCGGTCATTGCTCATCGTCCATCGCTCATCGCCGCGCCAACCTCCCGCGCAACGCGGGGGCGACGCAACTTCCAGATCATGCCATCGTAGATAAAATGCATAAACGAAGTGCCATAAGTAAAAACGAGAAAGATCAGAAGAGAAAGAAATTTCAGACCGTATAACAAGCCACTGACCACAACAATAAAACCCGCAGTATAGGGCACAATACGCTTTCCCGCGCGCGTCAACACAGGCGACGCAAAAGCATCGAGTTTTGCCTTATTGTGAACCGTAAGCGCGACAAGGGCGATATATTCCGCCGCATGGCTAAAGCTGGTCGCAATAAAAAGCGCGTCTGACGACAAAATGGGCACAACGCCATACATAAACGCGACCGAAGCAAGAAAAAGCAATTTGGGCCAGTTGATTTGCGCGCCCCGAAATTCATAAATAAGCCAGGCAATTGTAACAGCGATAGCAGCGACATATATCCCTTGCGCCCCCACAGGGGGAAGCGGCGTGCCGATAAGCGTATGCAAATAATGCATAACGCGACCTTCAACATCGGCCTGAAAAGCAAACAGATACCCAAAGCCCGCAATGCCCCAGAGGTACGAAGTCCAGGCATCGAGCTGTTTGTGTCCCCATTGTCCCTTCCCGGAATAAATCCGCAAAATACCGTACTTTTGACGGACAAAATGGAAATAATTAAAAAGATACCAGAACGCGAACATCTCTGGCTCTTCAACCCGAAAATAATAGCATAAGGCGACAAACCCCAGACACAGCACCGGGGTTATGAGATAGATCAGACGCCGCCGTTCAAATTCAATGCGATCGAGATAAACGAGGGGAAAAGTGAAATACCGGTGGGCTACAAATGACGTGACCGCAATGAGACGGAAGGTCTCACTGTAGTCAGGGAGCAGATAAGGAGCGGCAAAAAATACCAGCCATCCGAGTGAAATACAGCACAAATCGACAGATGGGGAAATAATCCAGTGAGATTTTTTCATCGCACACTACGCACGGGTCGCGCCCAGGGTTTCGAGGACTTGCTTGGGAATCTTGCAAACAAAAGTATATGCGGGATCAAACATATTGCCCATATCGTATTCAACCGCTTCGCCCAGCAACACATGCACGGTGCGCTCATCCAACCCAAAATCCGACACGAGCCAGCGGATCATTTCAGTGGTCGCGTGCTCCACGCACTGATCGAGCGGACGGGCATTGCCAACCGTAAAAATATGCGTCTCATTTTCGCCCCGCGGCCAGTTAATCGTTTTGCCCTTGTGCAGATGAACCGTAAAACTCACATCAAAAGAAATTTCAATACCCGTGCCCACAATCTCACCATCGCCCTGAAGCGCGTGTCCATCGCCAATATGAAAAAGCGCGCCCTCGACAAAAACCGGCAAATAAACCACCGTACCCTCGTTGAAGCGCTTGTAATCCATATTCCCGCCGTGCGTGGATGAAGTCGCAGTGGAAATCGCCTGACCCCGCGGCGGCGCAACCCCAAAACATCCAGGATGCGGATTGAGCGGCAAAACCAGATCGCTTAACGGACGGGTAGCGGGACTGCCATAACCGGGCGTGGTATGGTCGCGGTTGCGAGAAACCTCTACCGGGCGTGCCGTGCGGTTTTCAAAATCGATCTCCCATAAAACCCGCGAAATATCATCCTCAAATTTGGGCACATAACCCGGATCGAGCACATTGGGCGCAACGCGTGCAGACGTATAGCCATGCGAGCGATTGGGCATCAGGTGATCAAACACCACCGAAATCGAATCCCCCGGCTCTGCACCCTCAATATAAAAAGGACCTGTCTGGGGATTGCCACCTTCCGTCACCTGCACGCCCGTCATATCCCTGCCACCCGCACAAACCGTAGTCGTCGAAAGTGTATCACCACTTTCAATAGTCAGAACGGGATCGTGGGACCCGATGGTCGTGTGATAATGTGTAGGGGTAAAATTGTGATGTGCCATAGATACTCCTGAAAGATAATGTCACGCAATCATCCGTATTTTCTCCGATGCCTCCCAAACACGCTCCCATGACCTGCCCCGATCCTCACTGGTATAAAGCGTCTTATCCACAGCCGCCCATGCACAACCATCTTTTGAAAACGCAATGTGGAACGTATCGATATTGTGCGGAACCGTCCCTGGAAAACCCTCTATAACGTGCTCCCATGTACCACCCGCATCATCCGATCTGTAAAGCTGGCCCGAAGCCTCTCCGTGTGGCCCCTTACTCACCGTAGCCAGCACACAATCCGGATCATCGGGATGCACGGCAATAGCGCGACCGTAATAATAGGGAAAACCCTCAGACCGGTGGAACCACGACCTCCCGCGGTCATCGCTCACAAACACCGCGCGCGCCGTATTCGCATACACGCGGTCATCGTCCCGGGGCGATGTCGCCACCTGGTGTACATCATCGTGTAAATCGGGCGTCACAGGCTCCCATGTCTCGCCCCAATCTGCCGAACGCATAATACTACCCACGTGAATATCGGCATAAACCCAACCATCCGTTGTCCTGGCAAAACTGCGCACATCTGGCGGACCGCCCCAGGGCGTGTACCACTTATCGCGCACCGAAAGCTGGTCAAAAGACTCGACCCGATGCGTTTTCCCATCGTCATAACAATAAATATGGGACTCGCCCGTACCGATAAGCAAGCGCAGGGGTTCTTCGTCAACAATAATCAAACATTCGATATCCTGCTCAATACCCGTGGCAACAGTTTGAGAACCCGTTTGGGTACACACAAACAAATCGCCACTCTTGAGAGCAACAACGCCATAAACCTCGCCCTTGGCAAGCGCGGCAACATCGCCTTCTACAATCTGCACAGGAGCGGCCTGCTCCTCAAAACCCGCATGCACTGTTCGCGACGTAGCAATAAGCATAACGCACCTCCGTGTTTAAGTTTAAAAGCAATTTAACCGATCACCCCAACCCTGTAAACCCCAAAATCCATAGCCCGGCAATTCTAAAAACTTGACAAACTCCGAAATGTCGGATTATTTGTATTGTCTTTCCATTCTACATAAAGGAGATCAATACCATGAAACACTGGAAACCCACTGAAGAACAAAAACACCAATGGGAAGAAAAGGGATTCTTTATCGAGCGCAACGTCGTACCAGAAGACACTGCTTTTGACATGCGCGGCGTCATAAAAAACGAATTGCTCAAACCCGAGCCAAGTGGCAACCCCAATGCAGACCCCATGGACCCCATGGGCGACACCCCTGAAGCGCGCGCCCTGAGATTTCGGAAATTGGGCAATTTCTGCGTCGAGTCTCCCCTCATCTGGCACACATTTCACACCGGACGAGAAATGCTCGCCATGGCGCGATATTTTTTGGGCAACGACATCATAGTCAAGTTCAACAGCGTATTTGTAAAACCCGCCAAAACGGGCAGCGCAACACCCTGGCATCAGGACAACGGCCTCTGGCGCGACGGAGAAACCGAACCCTTTAATGCGTGGATGGCGCTCGATCCGGCAACGCGCCAAAACGGGTGTATGCAATTTATTCCGGGCAGTCACAAAGGTGAGATTGTACAACATGTCCTGTATGAAGACAGCATTCACGGTGAACTGCCCCGCGACCTCGTAAAAGCGCGCATAGAACAATGCGGCATAGAACATATCGAAGCCAATCCGGGAGATGTGGTCTGCTGGCACAGCAGCCTGTGGCATTACAGCCCGCCAAACCCCAGCCCAAACAGCCGCATAGCCATCGCGGGCGTATGGACAAACCCGGAAATCAACGCCGGGCGTGTGCGTCCGCTACACCGCTGGGGCATGAAAAACGGCGAAATATGCACCGCATTTCCCCCCGAAGCCGTCCAGATCGAAAACGGCAAACCCCACCAGTTAGGACCCTTTCCCAAAGCCTCTCAAATAAAACAATGAACAAACAGAGAGCCATAGAACGTTCCATCGGTCTGGCAGGTGCTACGGGCGTGGGCATTGGCGCCATTGTCGGAGGCGGCATACTGGCACTTGCGGGCGTGGCTTATGCGACCACCGGACCGGCGACACTCGTCGTCTTCGCAGCCAACGGTTTAATAGCAGTACTGACCGCATTGAGCTTTGCCGAAATGTCAACCGCATTTCCCCAGTCCGGCGGCACCTATACATTTGCCAAAAACGTATTATCTGTACGCGCGGCTTTTGCTTTTGGATGGGTGGGCTGGTTTGCATCCATCGTCGCCGGTGTACTCTACGCGATGGGATTTGCATCCTATGCTGCCATAGCACTGCAAGAATGCGCGCGTCTTCTCTTTGGCATCGCACCAGAATGGCTTGTTGGACAGGCGATGGTCGCGACACTGGCCATCGGCGCAACAGCCTATTATACCTTCGGCCTCATTCGCACGAGCGGGGGCGGGGACAACTGGATCAATTTTGCAAAAATGATCGTCTTTGCCGTGCTTATCGGCGGCGGTCTATGGGCACTCACGGGCCGCAGTCTGACGGCTATACACACCAGCCTGACCCCATTTTTCACCCATGGTACAGCCGGATTTTTTAAAGCCATGGGATATACCTTTATCGCTCTCCAGGGTTTTGATCTCATCGCCGCCGTTGCCGGCGAAGTACGCACCCCTGAACGCACATTGCCGCGGGCCATGCTCTTGTCTCTGGCAGCGGCTCTGGGCGTCTATTTGCCCCTGCTCTTTGTTATCGCGACTGTGGGTGTCCCACCCGGACAGACGATAGGTGTCCTCAGTGCCAACCATCCCGAAGTGGTGGTGGCTCTCGCGGCGCGACATTTTCTGGGTGACATAGGATTCTGGCTGGTGCTGATCGCCGCCATTTTGTCTATGCTATCGGCATTGCAGGCCAATCTGCTCGCCGCTTCCCGCGTAGCCCTCACCATGGCGCAAGACCGCACCCTTCCCGCACCCATTGGCGAAGTACACATCCGCTATAACACGCCTATAACCGCAATCTGTGTCAGTGCTCTGACAATGGCAACGCTGCTGATGGTCGTGCCCGATGTGGCGGCGGCTGGCGCTGCGGCGAGTTTGATTTTTCTCATCTCCTTTGCCATGACGCACTGGACCAGCATCCTGGCCCGAACGCGACGGCGAACACCCGCACCATTCCACACGCCATTTTTCCCCCTCATACCCGTCACAGGTGGTCTGTGTTGCGCCGGATTGGCACTCTTTCAGGCTATATCCGTGCCAACTGCCGGTTTGATCTCGGCGGTGTGGCTGGGACTGGGCGGATTATTGTATTGGGCACTATTGGCGCGTCGCGCGCGCGTTGTCGATGCCTCTGCCGAAGCACTCGACCCACAACTGCTTCAAATGCGCGGTCGCAGTCCACTGGTCCTCGTACCCGTGGCCAATCCTCAAAATGCCTCTGCCATGGTCGCAGTTGCCCACGCGCTCGCACCGCCAGGCGTGGGACGCGTATTGTTATTATCCGTAGTAGCTACCCCAGAAGAGGGATGGCGCGAGGAAGAACCGCCTCATACCTTGCGCGACACACAAACAGTACTCAGAGAAGCCGTAACAGCCTCGTTTGCCGCTGGAATGGCCCCCGAAGCACTGATGACCATCGCACCACAACCCTGGCCCGAGATTGTGCGGGTCTCGCGCGTACACCGCTGCGAGAGTTTATTATTGGGTCTGAGCGACGTCAACAGTGCTCATCTGGAAGAACTCATCAGTTCTGTGGCGTGCGATGTAGTGGTATTGCACGCGCCACCGGGCTGGCACTTAAAAAACGTACATCGCATACTGGTACCCACGCGAAGTCTCGGTGCTCACGACAAATTTCGCGCCCGCTTGCTGGGCAGTTTGTGCCGCACGGGCAAACGCAAAGTCACATTTTTGCAGGTATTGCCCGAACACATCAGTGATTTTCAATGCGACCGCGCACATCGCAGACTGACGCAATTTGCAAATGAAGAAGTTCCCACCAGAGCCGATGCCCTGGTCGTGCGCCACAACAAACCCCTCAAAGCAATTACGGATATGGCAAATAATCACGACCTGGCAATTTTGGGATTGGAGCGCATTGACAAAAACCGCAGACAATTTGGACAACTCGCACCAGCCCTCGCACAAAATATCACCTGTGCCACCATCATGATCAGCAGACGAGGCTGATCCGCAGATGGACGCAGATGGACGCAGAAAAAACGCGAAAACATTTCGCCTATCATTGCGACATAATCCGGTAGGGGCGAGGCATGCCTCGCCCATCTTTGGGATATGAAAAAAAGGAAAACACCATGGACGCAAAAAAATGGTTACAACACTGCGCGACAGAAGCGCAACTCAGGCAATTTAATGACGAGGGGTATTTGATCGTCAAAGACGCTCTATCGCCCGACCTGCTCGCGCGATTGAATGATGCCGTCGATCGGGTAGAAGCAAAGGAGCGCGAGACAAAAGGACTTAAACCAGATGCATTGTTGAGCAAATTTCGAACCGTAGTGGAAGACGATGCCTTTCTGGAATTACTCGATAATCCCAAAACATTTCCGCTATTATGGGATATTTTGGGATGGAATATCCAGCTCTATATTTCCCATCTAATCGTATATCCACCCGAAAAAAAGAAAGACAAGATACGCCAGGGCGGCTGGCATCAAGACGGGGGGCGACCCGTACCCGAGATGGAACGCCCCCACCCGCGCTTATCGCTAAAAATCAGTTACTGGCTAAGCGATGTTGACACCCCAGAACACGGCGCAATGCAAATTGTGCCGCGCAGTCATAAACTGGACACAAAACCCGAAGGATGCGATGTGATGCCCGTATGTGTCAAGGCGGGAACAGCCGTCCTCTTTGACCGCAGAATGTGGCACCGGCGGGGAATTAACACATCCGACGTCACGCGCCGCGTGCTATTCTTTGGCTACAGCTATCGCTGGCTGCGGGGGCTGGATTACAACCTCATGCCCAAAAATATACTCGACAAATGCGACCCCATCCGCCGCCAGCTACTCGGCGATGGCATAGACGTCAAAGGATGGTGGCAACCCACAGAAGCCGATGTCCCCCTCAAAAGTTGGCTACGCGAACACAAAGGCGAAGAATATCTCGAAGCATTGGGATAAAGACCGTTTCAGATGGTGCATTGTGATGCAAGTTGCCCGACAGGCATTGCTGGCGGCGGCTCAAAATCGCGATGAAAGGTAAAGTAAAAAATGAATACTATCTCTTCTCCTAAACGGATGTGGTCGTTTACGCATCCCGTAGCAATCTGGGCAAGCGCGTGTCGGGGGCGATGCCGATGGCGTGTTTGCCATTTAAGAGCGCGGTGAGGTCAGCGCCCAGAAATTCGTGTCGCCAACCTGTGTGCAACGGATTATCCGTTGCATTTTTTTTTGAAGCGATGTATGCTTTGACTTCTGATCGCGATGCGACCATTGCGATATCGACCTCTTCTGATAGACACCGTCCGCGCAGAAATGCCATGGCGAGATCGAGACGCGCATCGTCAAAGGGATTGGGTCGTACAGGTGGAGATATGGGCGGGCAATTTTTTTCGTCGATTGCCAATCCGCGCTGTACAGCCTTGAGGAGGCTATTGCCGTACCGATTTATGGTTGTCCTCGCAATGCCTCGCAATCTTTTTAGCGACTGAATTGATCGCGGCTTGCGCCGGGCAATTTGCACGATGGCGTCATCCCTCATAATCCAGGCTCTGGGGCGGTCTGCCTGTCGGGCCTCTTTTTCGCGCCAGGCCGCCAGTTCGCGCACGATGGCCATATCGCGTCTCGATAGTCGCCCCGCGCCTTTTACGCGCGTATATTGTTCTTCTGGGGCGCGGTCGTCGTACAAGTCGGCAATATCGTACTGACGGAGTTCTTCTGCCAACCAGTTTTCTCGGTCTCGTTGATGAATGTCGGTCAGGAGATGTTCGCGCAGGGCGGGCAAATATCGCACGTCATTCAGAGCGTATGCGAGTTGTTTATCCGATAATGGTCGCCTCAACCAGTTTGTGCGCGTTTCTGTTTTGGGCAATTGTATATTGAGGCACAGGCGCAACAAATTACCCAGCGATAGGTTTGAACTCAAGCCCGCAAAACCCGCTGCACAACGCGTGTCAAATATATTGCGGGGGATAGCATCTGTTATCCGTCTCAATATCCAGAGGTCTTGCTGTGCATCGTGCAAAATTTTCACGGTGTGGGGGTCTGATAACAAGGTCCCCAGAGGTGATAGATCCGACAATGTGACGGCATCTATCAGGTGGCAATCATTTTTTGCAAGTCCCACCTGTACAATGCCCAGGCGCGGATAATAGGTTTGCTCCCAGACAAATTCCGTATCAATACCCACACAGGGCGCGTCCAGGGCGCGGTTGACAAGGGTTTCAAGCGCGTCGGGTGTATTGATTAGTGGCATGAAAAATCCGTTCTAATTAACGTGTTGAGATCAAGGTATCACATCGCGCGCTTAATATCAAGCGCAGAAAAAGGAGTCTGTATGAACTATCGACAATTAGGTAAAGACGGTGCCGACATTCCGGTTATTGGCCTGGGTGCCTGGCCCATTGGCGGCGGTATGGGCAATATGAATGATAGGGATTGTATTGATACTGTGCGTACTGCTATTGACAGCGGTATTACCCTGCTCGATACTGCACAGGCATATCGCACCAGCGAAGCCACGTTGGGCAGGGCACTCAAAGATGGCTATCGCGAGCGGTGCTTTCTCGCCACAAAAGTCAGTCGTCAGTATTCTCGCAGGGATATTGAAAGTGCCATTGAAAATAGCCTGCGAAATCTCGAGGTCGATTACGTAGATTTGTATCAAATCCACAGTTGGAACCCGCAATATCCCATTGAAGAGAGCATGGAAACTATGGCCCGGCTGCAAGAACAGGGCAAAACGCGCTTTATCGGAGTTTCCAACTTCAATGCAGCACAGATGCAACAGGCGTACGATATTGCCCCATTTCACTCGAATCAACCGCGCTACAATATGTTTGACCGCAATATTGAGGCCGAGGATCTGGATTTTTGCAGACATACGGGTATTGGTATTCTCGCCCACAGTCCTCTGGGAAAAGGTTTGCTCACGGGCAAGTACGCGCCCGACCACGTCTTTTCCGAAGACGACGAGCGCGCGCATTCACCCCGCTTTCAGGGCGATCTTTTTGCCCGTTATCTCGCAGTGGCAGATCAATTAAAATCCGTTGCTGCCGAGAAAAATATCACGATGGTCCAACTCGCCATCGCCTGGCTTCTTCGCCGCGAGGAAGTAACATGTGTGCTCGTTGGCGCGAAAAATTCCGATCAGGTCAAGGAACACGTCGGCGCGGCAGATGTCGAGTTTTCGGATGACGAATTGGAACGGATTGAAAAGATTTTGCAAGATACACCGAACGGCTTTTAGGAGGTTTATTATGATTATTGATCCCCATCTTCACGTGTGGAGCGATGACGAGGAAGCCTATCCCTACGGTCCCAGCCGACCTCATGAGGCGGGTTCAGTCGAGCTTTTGTTTGAGACGATGGCGGACGCAGGGGTGGATAAAGCGGTTATTGTTCAGCCGATCCACTATCTTTTTGATAATCGCTATGTGGCGGATTGTCTCAAGCGGTATCCCGATAAGCTCGCGGCGCAGGCGCTTGTGGATCCCACATCACCCGATGCAGCGGATGAGCTGGAACGGGTGCATAGAGAAGAGGGGTTTGGCGGGATGCGCATTCATCTGTCGCGTTATGGCGACCCTAAGGGTCTGGCTGTATCTGACAAGGATCCGCTGTGGGCGCGTGCCCGTGATCTGGGCCTGTGTTTCAATCTGTTTGGCGGGGCTGAGGATCATCAGCCTATTGAACCCATTATTGCCCGGTTTCCCGAGGTCAATGTCGTGGTTGATCACATTGCCGGTATTCCCGCGGATGAACCCGATCCCAAACCCCTGCTCACCAATTTGCTCAATTGGGGACAATATCCCAATGTGTATGTCAAGATTTCCAATGTGGAACAGCGATCCAATATGCCCTATCCGCACCGCGATACGCACGATATGATCAAACGCATTTACGATGTGTACGGTCCCGAGCGTTTGATGTGGGGTACGGATTTTCCCCATGTGTTCAGAAGTTGTGGATACAAAGGGTCTCTGGATTTGATACGCGACCACATGTTCTTTAACGATGACGATCTGGAATGGATTTTGTGTAAGACGATTCTCAAGCTGTGGTCTTTTGATGAGAGTGGATGAGGCGTTTGATCATAGTTATCTTCTTGTATCTCACACCTCCTCAATCTGAGCCTTTCCCCTGGTCAGATTCCCCACTGCCTGTTTGAAAGGCGCAATTTGTTCTGCGGGCACGGCCAATTCGCATATAATATCGGTTCCAAAATCTTCATCGACAACACGCACTTCAAAATCCAGCAGCAACCGCTTGAAAGATTCATAAGTCGCATAGCCAATCGTCGCCAAAACAGCGACGCGCATTACGCGCTCCGTACATTGCACCTTCTCAAGCGCGTGTTGAACGCCGCCTGAATAAGCCCTCACAAGCCCGCCCCTGCCCAACTTTGTCCCACCAAAATAGCGCGTGACAACCGCAGTCACATCGCCCAGCCCCGAATGCGTCAGCACAGTCAGCATAGGACGACCAGCCGTACCGTGCGGTTCTCCATCATCGCTCATTCCCACATTGCCTGTTGTACCTGGCGAGCCGACCAAAAAAGCCCAGCAATTGTGTGAAGCGTCTGCAAATTCAGCGCGAATTTGATCAATAAATATCAGAGCGTCTTCTCGTGCCGGTGTATGCGTCAGAGTAGTGATAAATCGACTGCGCTTGATTTCATCTTCCACGCGGCATGTTTCCGCGGGAATGGGATAGCGATTGGACATAAGATCTACCACCCATGAACAGAATGTCCTTCTTCCGGGAAAAAGGTAAAATCGACAATAGAAGACACACCAACGCCGACGACATAACCGATCACAAGGCCAAAGAACAAAGGGATACAGCGCCGATAGAGCGAAATGCCACCAATGCGCAGAATAATGAGTTTGGACGCCCATGTCAGAAAAATACTGAAAGCATAGACCCGGGACCCCTGCATCCTTTGAAAAGCCAGACCCAGGGGATGCAAGGGCCACCACGGGGCGCGATTGCGAAGGAGCATAAGCAGACCCGCTTGCCCAAGCCCAAAAACCCAAACCGCTATTTTGCCGGGATCAAAAACCGTTTTATCTGCGCCGACAATAGCGGAAACCATGCGGTCGTACGTGCGAATATTGGCCCCGCTAAAACCCGACAACCCCAGGTTTTGACCCGCGTAGTTATATCCCAAATGCACAATAAAAAGACACGATCCAAAAAAACCTGAGGCAAAAGCCAACAGAACGATCCAGAAAACCCAGCGACGGCGGACATCATTCCCCAAAAGTTTGAGGTGATGAGGCAGCGCAGGCCATGCGGGAATGCGCGAATTGCCAAAAAATGCACTCGAATTGATCACACCCAGAGCAACGGTATTTTGTTGCGTAAGCGTTGCAGTCCCCGTAAAAATCTCGACAATTTGCCCGCCCTTGCCGCCAACCGGAAAAAGATAAGAAAAGCCACTCGCCGCGGTGTATTTTGCCACGGTAAAATACGCTGCATAAAGCAGTAAAAGGTGAAACAGTGCGAGAAAAGGGGACAAACCCACCGCGACGAACCAGCCAAAAACAAAGACAGTCGCCGCAATAAAACCGAGCAATGCTAAACGATACGAAACGAGACCGTCATCTGCCCCTCCTGTCACCGCTACGCGAAGAACATGTCGCAAATGGTCTCGCGCGACCCATACCGCCCACACAGCCAGAAAGATGAAAGCACCATGAGATTCTAAAATCAGAATCTCGGCCGCCTCGGCCTGTTGTCCGGAAAGGCCCACATTAAAACCCGTGCGAGCCATCACCCCTTCTTTGACAATGGCGATAAGACGAAAAGCCCAAAAACTGAAGAGGATATCCAGGTTACACATATAAGTAAGCCCCAAAACAGGTGGCAAAATACGCAAATAAAACGATGGAAAATTGCGCGCAATAGGCACCTCTTTGGTCAGATAACCGTCGTAAATGCCAATTCGAGGCAAGCTAATGGCAAAATAACCGAGGATATTCCAGGCAAAAACACCGAAAACTATAAAAAAGCCGACCCAAAAGAGTTTATTTCGAAAAATACCAGGTATAACGCGGCCCGGTTCATCAAAGCCCTCGGTCAGTGCAATCGGAAACGCCGCGAGAGGAAAAGTAAGACGCTCGTTCTCCTCCCACTGCTTTTGAAAAATGACCGCAAGGCACAATCCAGCAACAACAAGGGCAATAGATACGGCGAACCACCAGTGCAGCGAAGCCAGCCAACCGCGCCAGGGAATACTCGCGCCATCGGGAAGCCCCTCGTAATACGTGCGAATAATTTCGGGCGTTGCCTGGGGCAAACACCACCACGGCAAAATATCAAAAAGGATCTCTTCCCATCGATTTTCGGGAGAAGCGTAATAAAACGGCGTACTGACAATGCCGCCCCAATAGGTCGTCCACCCACTTGCCGAAACCGTGCCCACAATCCACGACATACTGTAAATAACCAGCAACTCTGTACTGCGCAAAGCCATGCGCGGCCAGGCGAGCTTTAGAATGAGATTGATCACGAGCCACGCGACAAAGGGCAAAAGCATAGCCATAGACAACTGTGACTTGACCAGCGAAGCAGACCCCAAAATCATGCCCGTGTAATCGCTGTAAATATTGAGCACCGCCGCAGTAGCCGTACCCAGGACAATGGATCGAACGGTAATACGCCGCGGGCGCGCAGGTTCGGGTTGTGATTGTGCAAGTGCCATAAGACTGTGAAAGATAATGTTTAAGTATCCAATGATATTCTGAGTAATGATATATCGCGCACTTGTCAAGAATGTATTGTATCGGGTTATTGCTGAGATTGTTGAAGACATCGTATTTTGGACAGATGTGATCGTTTTTTGTTGAAAATGTTTGCAAAGTCCTGTATCTTTTTTTTCTTCCCTAAAGACGCGACATGTTCTACATTATCAGTCCAATACTGCATTTCCCCACAATATCTTGTATATCCCCTTATATCCCCTCTCAAGGTTTTTATTTTGGCCGTTGGTCTGTATAGCATCCATTGGTCATGAAAATTAGATGTTATGCCGTCTAATGGTAAAAGCCTCCGTGCATACTTTTCTTTTTCACACATTTCTATATTAAGCAATAACAACTGTTTACGAATGTGATCGTCCGAAGAGACTCACATTGGCACAGATATTGCATAAGGAAAAATAGATGAGCACACACAGTTTAATAGCCGTGGTAAAACAGGACTGCCCGACCTGTACTCTCATTGCACCCGTGCTCAGACAAATTGGAAAGCGGGACGAATCACTCGCGGTTTACACCCAGGACAATCCCGATTTTCCCACGGGAATTGCAAACCTTATTGACGACACCGGTCTGGAACACTCGTATCGCCTCAACATCGAAACCGTCCCAACCCTGCTCCGTTTTGAAAAAGGGCGAGAAGTGGCGCGAACTGTCGGATGGCATCGCGGCGACTGGGAAACCGTATCGGGAATCAGTCCCCTCGGCGCGGACCTGCCCGAATCGCGCCCGGGATGCGGATCGAAAAGCATCGAACCGGGCATAGCTGAAAAACTCGCCGTCCAATTTGGCGAAACCGTACTCGCAGCCCGGCGCATTGAAGTCGGCTCTCTCGAAGACGAAATAGAAACGTGTTTTGCACGCGGCTGGAGCGACGGCCTGCCCGTCGTCCCACCCACCGAAGAACGCATCATGCACATGCTATCGGGAACAACCCGCGCACCCGACGAACTGGTGGGTATTGTTCCCCCCAATTACAACAAATGCACCGTAGAAAAAGTCGCCATCAACGCTGTTCTCGCCGGATGTAAACCCGAATACCTGCCCGTCGTACTCGCAGCGGTTGAAACTGCACTCACAGAGGCCTTTTGCATGCACGGACTGCTCGCCACAACATTTTTTGCAGGTCCCATGATCGTCGTCAACGGACCGATCACACGCGAAATCGGCATGAACGCGCGGGTCAACGCGCTCGGGCAGGGCAACCGCGCCAACGCGACCATCGGACGCGCCCTTCAACTCGTCATCCGCAACATCGGCGGCGGCGTCCCCGGCGGCATTGATCGCGCCATGCTCGGCAACCCGGGCAAATACACCTTCTGCTTTGCCGAACGCGAAGACGATTCGCCCTGGGAATCCCTCGCCGTCGAAAGGGGATATTCACCCGACGCATCCACAGTCTCGCTCTTTGCAGCCAGCGGCGTCACCCCCATCATGGATCAGGCGTCCCGAGATCCCGACGCCCTGTGCCGATCCTTCGCCGCCTGCCTCAAAGCCGACGGCCATCCCAAACACGCAAACAGCCCGCCTCCCGTACTGGTCATATCGCCGGAACACACCCGCCGATACGCAGACGCAGGCTGGTCAAAAACCCAGTTCCGCGACACACTAAATCAGTATCTCCAACTCCCCGTCGCAGAACTACTCGAAGGCGTGGGCGGCATCCCGGAAGGCATACGGACAAAAGACAAAAAAACAATACCAAAGTTTCGAAACAACACATTACACATCGTCCGCGCAGGTGGAGACGCGGGCTTATTCTCTGCCCTCATCAGCAGTTGGGGTGGAAGCCAATCCATCACAAAGGAGATCACGCCATGAAATTGCTCGACCCCACATCCGAACAAAAACCAGCACAAAGAGAACGGGTAACACGCCCGCAATCACTCGACGGACTGACCATCGGGCTTCTCGACATATCCAAAAGCCGGGGCGACGTCTTCCTCGACCGCATCGAAACGCACCTCGCACAGCGCAACCTCAAAGTCAACCGCTACATCAAACCCACATTCACGCGCCCGGCACCCATCGAACTCCAGCAACAAATCGCCACCGAATGCGATGTCGTCGTCGAAGGCCTGGCAGATTGAGGGTCCTGTACAACGTGCAGTGTGCACGACACGACCAACCTGGAAGCGCGCGGCATACCCACAGTCTTTGTCGCATCCGAGCCGTTCCGAGAAGCAGCCGATGCCCAATCAACCGCCCTGGGATTTAATCCTGCTCGCGTCTTTGTCGCCCATCCCATCCAGGATCGCACCGACGAAGAAATGCAGGCACTTGCCGATGGCGCTATCGAACGCATCATGAAAAGCATTAGTGTATAACAAAGGATACACCTCCTATGAACGACGAAAAAATCACCAAAACAAACGAAGAATGGCGGGAACAACTCACGCCCGAACAATACTACGTCTGCCGTCAAAAAGGCACGGAGCGCGCCTTCACCGGCATGTACTGGGACTGCCGAGAAGAAGGCGTATATCGCTGTGTATGTTGCAATGCCGAACTCTTCCGCTCAGAACAGAAATTCGACTCGCACTGCGGATGGCCCAGCTTTTTTGACGCCATTGACCCCGACCGAATCAACCAGCACGAAGACCTGAGCTTTGGCATGCGCCGCATCGAAGTCACCTGTGCCCGCTGCGACGCCCACCTGGGTCACATCTTCGACGACGGACCCGCCCCCACGGGCCTGCGCTATTGCATCAACTCCGTAGCCATTGATCTGGACCGCGATGAGGAATCGTGAAACATAGTCTCCACAGGGAAGCATCCCACGGAACAAAAATGTTCTCACAAATTGGACAAATCTTCTCGCACATCATCCGCACTCGCCTGGCGGCATCCCTCATTCTCATGCTATCACTGTCAATCGCGGCAGGCGCGCAGGAAGTGACAATTACGTCAAGTCCTACCAGCATCATGGAAGGCAAAAGTGCCACATTTATCATATCGGTGACACCTGCGCCAACCAGAAACCTGACGGTAAATATAGAAGTGAGGGGCAATACCATCCCCACCAGCTACACCCGCCCTACAACAATCACCATCGGCACCTCCGGCCAATACACGCTGAGAGTGCCAACCGAAGATTTCACGGAAAATCCGAATGACGAAAACTGGGGCGACGTATCCGTGCGGATAATAGAAGGGGATGGCTACACGATCGGTGAACAGGGAAGTGCGTCCGTGCAAGTGATTGACGATGAGGCGGATGAAAATCCGCCAGCCACAGTTGCTCCGCTTCCGGTAGTAACACTTCACACAGACCAAACGCGGGTCGCAATAGGCGATAGGGTGACGCTCACAATGAAGCGCACCACACCTTATGACAAGAGGCATCGAGTAGATTTCCGGGTGGCCGGACACCTGCCGGATATTACCGACTGGGAACCGATGGTGGAAATCCTTCATCCGCAGTCGGCAAACAGGCATCCGCCTGGGGAGAGATCGTATTCTTTCCGCGTGCAGGAAGAGACCTGTGGGCACACGCCGGGACGCAAAATTGAAGCCTATCTCTTTGATGCCTACTACTATGGAGACAACATTCCACAGGCGGAGAGGACCGGAGACTCGGCTTACAAAGTGGGCGACCCATCTTCGGTAACCATAGATGTTTACGCTCCCTCAAACTGGCAACCGACAGGAGCCCCAACAATCAGCGGCAATCTCGAGGTGGATCAAACATTAACAGTCTCCCATGGCCTCAGCGGTGTGACAAATATTCAATGGATTCGCGTGCAGGGCAGTACAGAGACCAATATCGGGACGGGTAACACATATACAATAGTGTCAGCCGATAGTGATCATCGACTGAAAGTTAAAGTAACCTTCAATAACGGTACGTGTGAGATCGAAAGCAGGTTGACAGCAGTAGTAGGTGGAGGAATGCCAGTCGGGATAATTGACACAAATCCTCCAACCATCATCGAAGGTCAGACCAAGACATTCAGAATCACTTTTGACCCTGCCCCGACGGCTCCACTAAATGCAGAAGTGCGCATCAGCCAGACCGGCGACTTCATCACTGGCTCACCGGGCGTGGGCACGCACACAGTCAATTTCAGCGCCAACCAGGCCACCGCCACAATAACAGTCAGGACTGAAGATGATCAGGTAGATGAACCGAATGGCGAGATAAGCGCTGAACTGTTGAAGAGAACAGGCTATGACGTAGGCGACCCATCCATCGCAACCGTCAACGTCAATGACAACGATATATCTGGAGGAGGGGGTCAACCGCCGATCGGAGTGACCCCGCCACAGCAACCACCACAGCAACCACCACAGCAACCACCACAGCAACCACCACAGCAACCACCACAGCAACCACCACAGCAACCACCACAGCAACCACCACAGCAACCACCACAGCAACCACCACAGCAACCACCAC
>JAJEAX010000433.1 GCA_022822565.1 Candidatus Latescibacterota bacterium | reverse complement strand
CAGATCTTCCCCAATCAGGAGGCTTGTCAACGTCTGATCGGCGCGCTGTGTATGGAGTGGTCTGAAGAGTGGATCACCGGCAGACGCTATCTGGACATGAGGTATTTGAAACAAAATCTCTGACCCCTATTTCACGGAGCTTCCTTTTTACAGAACTTTTTGGACTTGACCTCTCTAACTCAGGGGATATGCATTTCCATGTGATTTAATATGTCTCATTATGCAACATTCAAAAAATCTTCGAGACATTCCGAATATACTCTAACTTCTTCATTTGCAAAGCATTAGATCGTTTTTTTATAAATTGGCACGGTTTTTGCCTATATACCGATAAAAATTGCAGTACATCTTATGAAGACCATGAGGGTCATATATGGTGGAGAGCAACAAATTTATCGGTCAGAGCGAGGCTTTGCAACAGTTTCAAACCAGACTCATGGAGGTAGCATCAACGGATCTGTCCGTACTGATTATGGGAGAGACGGGGGTGGGAAAGGGACTGGCTGCACGGGTGTTACACGCACAGGGTGCCCATAGCGATGGTCCTTTTATACAGGTCAACTGCGGTTCATTGCCCGGAACGTTGATCGATAGTGAACTTTTTGGTCACGAAAAAGGGGCTTTTGCCAGCGCAGTTTCTCGCAGACTGGGCAAGGCGGAATTGGCCAAAGATGGTACGCTCTTTTTGGATGAGATCGGAGATATGACTCTGGAAACGCAGGCCAGGCTATTGCGTTTACTGGAAGAGGGCACGTTTGAGCGCGTTGGAGGTAGCGAGATACTGAAGGCGCAGACGCGCATTGTAGCATCGACCAATCGCAATCTTGAGGAGATGGTCAATACAGGTGTTTTCCGCGAGGATCTCTATTATCGCATCTATGTTTTTCCGCTCTATTTGCCGCCGCTGCGCGAGCGCAAGGAAGATATACCGGAGTTGGCCGAGTTTTTCAAGGATCGCATGGCGGCGCATATAGGAAAGAAAATAGCTCCCTTGACGCGAGAGGTTATCGAGGAGTTGCAAGCCTACGATTGGCCAGGCAATGTGCGGGAACTGGAGCATACCATACAGCGAGGTGTAACCGTGTGCCAGGGTTCTCAAATTGCATTGGAGGATCTCGGGTCGTACCGTTCGCGAATCAAAAGCGCGGCTCTCGACCTGGTGTGGACTCCCTTATCAGGTACTCAAGACCGACCAGTCGTACCTTTGGAGGAATTTGAACGCCTCTATCTTCTCGAAGTGCTCAAAATCACCAACTGGAAGGTAAAGGGGACTGAGGGCGCGGCGGCGCAGCTGGAATTGCCGCCTTCTACTCTGTATAGCAAGATGAAAAAGTTGGGTATTGAACGTCCCTGATATGGATATGCTGAAACCGGGGTTGATGTCGCCGTGCAAAGAGGTACTTGAAGGTGCTGGGCTATAGGCCTGAAAGATCTGGTTATTTGAAACAAAAAAAGCTCTGGTGTTTTGCCAGAGCTTTTTGTTTTTTGGCTGACATTATACATGGGAATCGCTTCGCAAAATCCCGGTTTCAAAGTGAAACAGGAGACTAAAATGATGGAATGGACTCGCAGGGCGTTTATAAAATGCAGCAAGATGGCACTGTTTTCAGTATCTTTTGGCAGTGCGCCGCTGTTTTTGAGGCAGGCTGTTCACGCGGCGAAGAACCCGGTACGTCAACGCATCAGGAGAGGTGTTATGGATGATTTTAAATTTGGCGAATTGCTTTACGACAATCCCCTGTCTTCAGCGTCAGATATTGAAGGGTTTCGGCTGGAGGGAGATGCTGCGATCACTTTTCCGAATGGTCGCATGCGAATGGAGAATCGCCGCGATCCCGGGGAAGGACAGGCGGCAAATTTTGTTTTTTGGTGTCCTGAAGATTTTCCAGCGGATATCGCCGTGACATGGGATTTTTGGCCGGTGCGCGAGCCGGGGTTGTGCATTTTGTTTTTTTCTGCTTTGGGACGAGGCGGTGAAGATATATTTGATCCGTCATTGGCGCCGCGGGCTGGCGAATACAAGCAGTATCACAGCAGCGATATCAATGCGTTGCACGTGTCTTACTTTCGGCGAAAGGCACTTAAAGAACGCGCTTTTCAGGTTTGCAATTTGCGCAAGAGTTATGGTTTTTACATGGTCTGTCAGGGGGCTGATCCCCTGCCTTCAGTTGTCGATGCCAGACCGCCATATCCGATTACGCTGATCAAATGCGGTGCAGAGGTTGTTTTTTATATTCGCGATTTGAAGATTTTCCACTGGGTTGATGATGGTCAGACGTATGGACCTTTGCTGGGCGGTGGCAAGATCGGTTTTCGGCAGATGGCACCTTTGATTGGCGAATATGCGAATTTAAAGGTGCATGAGGTCAGTGCTCAAGTATAAAGGTTTACGCCGTCAAAAGATTGATGACTGCCTTTTGTGGAAAGTTCAACATGTCCAGGCTACTTCGCGTGCGATCAATATATGCTTTGCGTTTTGCAATTATACTCATCGTTCTGTTGCGTCATCCCTTATCTCTCGCTGCGGAACCTTCCCCTGACTTTGACGGGAGTGGGGTTGTCGATTTTTCCGACTTTTTGCTGTTTGTAGGGGCGTTTGGATCTCAGGAGGGGCAAAAGAAATATGAGGCAAGATACGATCTAACTGGCGATGGCGCGATTGGATTTGACGATTTTCTGATCCTTGTCAGTAACTTTGGCAAAGCGGTAAATCAGGTGCCGGTATTCACTTTCGCGTCTCCTGTTATACGCTCAGTGGATGAGAACACCCCAGCCGGCCAGAATATCGGCGGTCCCATTGCCGCCACCGACCCCGATGGCGATAGCCTCACATACAGCCTGAACGGGCCGGATGCGCGTTCATTCACAATTGTCCCAAGCAGCGGTCAGATTCAGACGAAAGAAGGTGTGACATACAACGCTGAAACACAGCGCGTTCACTCGGTGGTCGTGGCAGTGGATGATGGACGTGGTGGCACCGACAGTATCGCGGTGAAGGTCAGCGTCCATTCCCCACGGACCTCGGCGACCTATCGACAGTTTGTGACGGCCAAAGAGCATGGGACAGAACCCATCTTACCCGATTTTTCTTATGCGGGCTATCGCGGCTTCAACGAGCCTGTTCCCGATGTTATGCATCCCATATTCGACGTCACAACTTATGGTGCCATTCCCGATGATGACCAGTCTGACCAGGCCGCCATTAAGGAGGCTATTGCCGCCGCCGAGGTCAATGGGAATGGCATTGTCTTCTTTCCTCCCGGTGAGTTTCTCGTCAATACCGATGCCGACACAAATGCCGCTGGCAAATACACGCCCATCCGCATTCGCAAAAGCAATATCGTTCTCAGAGGCAGCGGCAGTCGAGCAGGAGGTACTGTTATCCGGCAAGTCAACAGCATGGCCTTGAACGCACTGAAAAGTGGGAATAGCAACTGGATTCCCATGTTCAGGTTTGAGGGAGCAGGTAGAACGGATGTCAGCACCACAGTCACAGCAGATGCTGCCCGCGAAACCTTCTATCTCACAGTCGCAGATGCTTCCCCATTTGAAGTTGGAGAGTGGATTGAACTGAATCTGATCAACAGCCTTGAAGCAGTCCCCGATTTTATGGCCTCGCTATCGCCCAGGGCCAGTTGGGAGATCAATAAAAAGGGCGTGCGTGTGCGTGAACTGCACTGCATTGCCGAAATTCAGGGCAATCGGATTCGCCTCACTGAACCCCTGCACGCCACTGTCAAGAGCAGGTATGGCTGGAAAGTGCATGGCTTTCATCCTCTTGAGGAAATCGGCGTTGAAGACCTTAGTTTTCACGGCTCATGGACAGGCGATTTTATCCACCACAAAAATTACATCCACGATTACAGCTATTATTTGCTCCAACTAAAAAGCTGTGCCAATGCCTGGGTTCGGCGCGTCTCGTTTATCAACACCGGTATAGCACTGAGCATTGGTGGTTCAAGCATATCTGTTTATCACATCACACTGGCGGGCAACAGGGGTCATTTTGCGATCTTGGGAAACATGCACCACAGTTGGATTGGTCTTTCAGAGGACCTCGCAGGCCCACAACACGGTCCAAACGTGCAGGGGCCTCGGTCCGGAAATGTGTACTATCGCTATGATTATCCCGATAACCTCGATTTTCATGCTCAAATAGCCGGCGAACCCATGGCTACCCTGTTTGACCGCATGAACGGCGGCAAACTCAGTGGCAGCAGTGGTGTCTGCTCGCGGGGTTGCCCTCACCACCTCAGACATTTTGTGGTCTGGAATTTCCGTCAGGGTACAGAACCGAAACACTACGATTATTGGGGTGGCGGTAGTGGCATGATTGTGCTGCCCATTATCATTGGCTTTCACGGTAATTCAGCCACCTTCAATGAAAGCACTCTCGAGATTCTCGAATCCCAAGGCCGCCGAGTTGACCCCGAATCCCTTTTCGATGCGCAACTCGAATTGCGTCTCGGAACCATCTCCGATTGGCTAAACAATCTCCGCACGGAATGGAAAACGATTCGCAACACGCCGCTACCAGATTTTTTGCCACCAGACCGGACGCCGCCAACGCTGACAGGGATAACGCTGGAGACAGACGAAATAAGTGCAGGCTCTTATACTGCGAAGCTGAACTTGATCTATAACGAGAAACTGAATCCGTACACAGAAGTCCCGGCTAACGCTTACGCAATCTCGATACGGGGTGTGCAGGGAGCGATAACTATCGAAGGCGTCACCATCAGGGAGAACTTTATCGCCAATGTCAGGAACACCGTGACGATAGACCTGAGTTGGACAGGTCAGGCAGGGACAAACTTCACCGTTCGAGATGTGAGGATAACCTACACGCCGCCGCATCATGAGAGTGACCGAGACAATAAACGGGTGGAGGATTATGGGGGCACACCCGCGGGCAGTCTGATAAACTATGAAAACTAATCGAACTGTGTGGCGGTGGGCACTGTGACGATTAGGTTGTATGCTCTATCTATATCAATGATGTATAAAATACCCGGTTCTCGCCGGGTATTTTTTTGTCTTTGGATACGCGGCAATCCATTCTTATCTTTGCGTTTGCAAGTGCGAGATAACTTATGAATTTGAGGAGCGTTGATATGTCGGATTTTTCTGCTAATCGGCCGATGACACAGCGGCGGGAGATGGTGTTGACGGTGGGGCAGGATGAGGGGGATTTGCAGGGGAGCGATGATCGGGTTTTGCAGGCTGGTGCGGATTATTTGCACCGTCTGGGTGGTGGTATTTTGCAGATTTTGCCCGGGATATATACGATGCAGAACGCGCTTTATCTGCATCCAAATTTAACTGTGCGCGGGTCGGGTAATGCGACGGTGCTGAAGAAGGCCGAGGGGGTTGTGACGCCTCTGGTCCGGGATTCCGATTGGTATGAGGCGCGGGTCGAGGTGGAGGATGCGCGTGGGTTTGGCGTGGGATGCGGGGTGATGTTGCGGTCTTATGGCAAGTCCGGGATGGCGGTGGTGAAAGATACGGTGACGGCGATTCAGGGGCGGGTGATTTCGCTCAGTAAGCGCGTGTACAAAAATATGTGGCTGGATGAACGGGCGACACTGGCGACGATTTTTCCCATTTTGACGGCGGAAGAAGGGGTTTGCGATGTGACTGTTGAGAATATAGTTCTGGATGGCAACAAAGAGGAGAATGAAGAGATTAATGGGAATTATTCTGGTGCGGTGTTTTTGCAGCGTTGCCACCGCTATAGCTTTCGGAATGTGACGGCGCGCAATTACAATGGCGATGGGTTCAGTTTTCAGGTTTGCGATGATTTTGTTTTTGAAAATTGTGTGTCGGAGAACAATGCCAATCTGGGATTTCATCCGGGAAGTGGTTCGCAGCGGCCGCGGTTTCTCAATTGCAGGTCAACGGGCAATAGTCAGGGTATTTTCTTTTGCTGGGGTGTGTCGGATGGTGTGGCCGAGAATTGCGCGTGTTTGGACAATCGGGATTTTGGCATTTCAATTGGGCACAGAGATACGGATAACCGCATTGTCAATTGCGAGATTGCGGGCAATCACAAGGTTGGGATTTTGTTTCGGACGCCTTTATCCGAGTTTCGAGGGGCGCACAGAAATGCGATTCATTCATGTGTGATCCGCGATAATGGTTTTGCCGAGAATGGGTATGGGATTGAGATCCGAGGTACGACGTATGATGTGGAGATTCGAGATAATCGGATTGAGGATTCGGGGGGAGAAAAGCAGAAGGTGGGGATTGCGAT